>CBFCYL010000059.1:0-11996 GCA_965602455.1 uncultured Thalassospiraceae bacterium
TGCCCCGAACCAGAATGTCGCGAACGATCTCGCGCAACTTCTGAAACGGTTCCGCCAGGACAACCCTGAGCCTTGATGTTTGTTCGTCGTCCATAAAATTCGCCTCGCTACGAATACGCGCGGCGCCCCCCACCTGCGAGCCAGTATACCGCAAAGCCCGCAAAGACAAAAATGGGAAGTGGGAAGTGGGAAATAAGCTTAACGGGAGTGGTTACAGCAATAACCATGCGCCGAGGCTGAGAAACACCAAAAAGCCCACCACATCCGTTACCGTGGTCAGGAATACACTCGATGCCGCCGCCGGGTCGATGCCGCTACGCACCAGCATCAGCGGGATAATCGCGCCGAAAAGCCCGGCCACCAACAGGTTGACCATCATAGCCAGCGCAATCACCACGCCCAGCATTGACTGGTCAAACCACCACCACGCCACCAGGCCCATCAGCACGGCGAACAAAACCCCGTTGATGCCGCCAACCACCAGTTCCTTGCCCACCTGGCGCATGGCGTTGCTTGGCGCCAGCTCCTTGGTCGCCAAGGCCCGCACCACAACGGTCATGGTCTGGGTGCCGGCGTTGCCGCCCATGGAGGCAACGATGGGCATAAGCACCGCCAACGCCACAATCTGTTCAATGGTGCCCTGAAACATGGCAATGACGCTTGATGCCAGAATGGCCGTCAAAAGGTTTACGAACAGCCATGTAAACCGGGTGCGGGTGGTGGAAAGGGTTGAGGAATAAAAATCATCCTCATGCACGCCACCCATGCGCATGATGTCTTCTTCCGCTTCTTCGTCAATAACGTCGACCACGTCATCAATGGTGATCATGCCCACCAGCTTGCCATCGGCGTCGACCACCGGGGCGGAAACCAAATCACGCTGGCGGAACAGGAAGGCCACTTCTTCCTGATCCATGGCCGCGGGAACCAGCTTCATTTCCGTGGTCATGATATCGGTCACCGGCACCGGGCGCTTGGTTTGCAACAACAGGCTCAGCGGAACAATGCCGACCGGTGCGTGTTTGGGGTCAACGACCACGATGTCGTAAAAAATTTCCGGCAGCGCCCATTCTTCCTGATCGGCGCTTTCGCGCATGAAGTCGATGGTCTGGCCGACATCCCAGAATTGCGGCACCGCCATGACTTCGCGCTGCATCATGCGCCCGGCGCTGTCTTCCGGGTATGAAAGTGATTCCTCAATCAGTGCGCGGTCGGATTCGGAAATGGAATCGAGAACCTGCTTTTGTTCCTCGTCCTTCATTTCCTCGAGAACGTAAACCGCATCATCGGTTTCCAGCTCGGCCACCGCCTCGGCAACGTTGTCGAGGCCGATATGCTCGATGACAGCGTCACGAACGGCTTCATCAACCTCGGACAGCACCTCCGGGTCGAGCACATCGTGGGTATGTTCCAGAAGCTGGCGGCGTTTATCGGCACTTAGGCGTTCCAGCAGGTCGGCCACATCGGCGTAGTGCAGCCCGGCGACCAGTTCGCGCAGGCCCGCCACATTGTCGGCCTCCAGTGCCTCCAGCACGGCGTCCATGACGACCGCTTCAAGGCCCACTTCCTGCGTTTCAGGCGGGGTCTCGATTTCCTTTTCAGGGGTGCTGGTTTCGGGCTGGTTCATGGTGTTCTCCGTTGGCCCACACCATACAGAAACAGGCCACAAACGGCACCAAAAAACCCCACCCTGTTTTGCAGGGCGGGGCTGGATTTTGGTGCGGTCGAGAAGACTCGAACTTCCACGGGATCGCTCCCACAGCGACCTCAACGCTGCGCGTCTACCAGTTCCGCCACGACCGCACATAGGTCTAATTAAGGAGGCTAGCTGAGGTCTCGGCCCCGGGGCGCTATAAACGAACCCGTTGCCTGCAGGGGGAATACCAAATACTTTCAGCCCAAGCAAGCGCCCATCACCGGGCTTTCCCCAATCCAGTGAATATTGAGCCGATATTGAGCCTAAAACCCCAAAATGACCGCCCCGAGCCCCCTCGGCCGCCCCTCAAACCGATTGAATGGCAGCGCGCTTCGGGCCTGACGCCTTACCCCGAGGCCGTGGCTGTCATGGAAGCGTGCGCCCAGGCCATCCGCGAGGGGGATGCGCCTGAGCGCGTGTGGCTGGTCGAGCACCCAGCGCTTTATACCGCCGGCACGTCTGCTGATGAAGGCGACCTGCTGGACGGGGCGCGCTTTGAAGTGTTCGAGTCCGGGCGCGGCGGCCAGCACACCTATCACGGGCCGGGCCAAAGGGTGGCCTATGTGATGATGGATTTAAAACACCGTGGCTCGGACGTGCGCCGCTTCGTCAGGGACCTTGAAGAATTGATGATACAAACGCTGGCCACTTTCGGTGTTGAAGCCGGACGGCGCGAAGGGCGCATCGGCATATGGGTGGCGCGGGCAGATGGCTCCGGCTTTGACGACAAGATCGGCGCCATTGGCGTGCGCGTACGCAAATGGGTCACCTTTCACGGCCTGTCGTTAAACGTGAATCCTGATCTGGAACATTACAGCGGCATCGTGCCGTGTGGCATTGCCGAACACGGTGTCACTTCATTAGCGGCGCTGGGCGTGAACACAACCATGAGCGATGTTGACGCGCGCCTGCGCGAAACTTTTGAGGCGGTGTTCGGGCGCAAAACAACCGATGGTGCCTAACGCGTCGGCATCTGCAGAAAGCCCATATCCTCGGGTGGTTCGGCGGCGTGTTCGGTAATGGTGTCAACGCGTGCCAGTGGCGGGCCTTTGCGACAAAGCTCTATCATTATCCGAACCTGGGTTTCGGGGCCTGAAAACAAAGCCTCGACCGTGCCATCCGGGCGGTTGCGCACCCAGCCATCAAGCTCCAGGCGGTTCGCTGCATCCACCGTCCAGCCGCGATACCACACGCCCTGCACACGGCCCTTGATAATAACGCGAATGGAAATGTTTTCGCTCATGGCACCGTTACTATTTCGGCGACAGGTGGTGAAAGCCGCTCCACAACGGCTCATCGCCGCTAAGGGCGCGTTCGTCAACCAGCAGCATATCAATCGGTCGCGGGCCGACCTTCAGAAACTCGATCATCTGGCGCACATCGCCCACTTCACCGGCGAGTAAAATATCCATTTCGCCCTCGCCGCCGGTGCGCGCCCAGCCATCCAGCTGCAGGTGCATGGCTTCTTCCACCAGCCAGCGAATGAAGCCATCATTATGCACCAAGCCGCGAAGGTTCAACCGAACCACACGGTCGTGATGGGGAAATTGCGGGGCGATGGGGCTGTGCCTGAAATCGGCACGTTTTTTCGGGGCGGCTTTGTTGCCGGCTTCGCGGCGGAAGGGCAGGACGTTGCTTTTATTATTATGGGTTGCCATCAGCTTTCTTGCGTTGAGATTACCACACAGCCTCAATCATACCGTCTCGCCCGTCGTGAAGCACACTTTTCATCGTCGAGGCCGTTCTATTGGCCCATTACTTGACTTTTTTAACATTCATCGCCGCCGCCCGAACCTTCAACCCGGCAGGGAATCCGCCGCGCCAACTAGCCGTCGCGGCGATTTTCCTCAAAGCGCTTGGTGAGCTTTATGGCCCTCGGCACCAGCACCACGGCCCCGGCAATCAACACCACCAAAAACCACGGCAGCGACGGCGTGTATTCAAAGTTTGTCCAAACGGCAACAAAAAGGGTGATGAAATACATCAGCAGGTGGGCGCCGAAGCGGCCCAGATCCTCAAGGTTTTCCTTGTGCTTCTTTTCGTTGATGATGGGGCTTTTCATGGAATGGCGCCTGTTTTGTATCCCTAAACCACTAACACGGCGGTCTTTTTTTTGCACCCGCCAAATAGCCCTTAACGCCGCTTCACCTTGCCCCGCCCGCCTGCTATAAGCCGGGCCATGAGCAACGATGTGAACAGCAATACCCGGAAAAACGGCACACCGAACCAGGGCCTCAAGATGGTGCTGGAAATGGGCCCCCTGCTGGCTTTTTTTCTGGTCAACGCCAAGTGGGGCATTTTCGCCGCCACCGCCGTCTTCATGGCCGTGGCACCCGTCGCCATAACCCTAGCCTGGTTCAAGACCCGCCATGTGCCCGTTATGCCGCTTGTTGGCGGCGTGTTTATCATGGTTTTTGGCGGCCTGACGCTGGCGCTTGAAGATGACACCTTCATCAAGCTTAAACCGACCATCGTCAACACGCTGTTTGCCGTGGCGTTGTTTAGCGGACTGGCCATGAAGCGGCTGTTCCTCAAGGTCGTGCTGGAAAGCGCAATACAGCTGAATGATGAAGGGTGGCGCAAGCTAACCTGGCGGTGGGGTTTTTTCTTTTTGTTGCTGGCCACGCTCAATGAAATTGTCTGGCGCACACAAACAACCGACATGTGGGTCAACTTCAAGGTGTTTGGTATTATGCCGCTGACGCTGGTGTTCGGCATGACGCAACTGCCGCTTATTTTCCGCTATCAGCTGGCCGAAGAAAGCAAAGACGCCAATTAACCGGCGCGCGCTATTTTTAAAAATCGCACGATCGCTTGTAACTCGCCTTTAACATGGTCGCGGCGCTCAGTCGCTTCTTCGTCCTCGCCCCAGTTTTCAGCCTGCCATAGGGCATCAAGCTCGGAAACATCAAAGGCCTGGCCAGCGTTCAACTTTCCGTTCAATACCGCAAGGCCCACCACCAGCGAACCCGTTTCCCCGGTCAGCGATGCCAGCGCCGTCAATTCAAAAACATCAAGCCGCCCGATGATGTCTGCTGCTATGTTAACGGCCTCTAGTGGGCGCTCTGCGGCCAGTATGCCCGTGGTCGCTTCCAGTTTTATGCCAAGGTTATCGTTCGCCCAATCCAGCAGCGGTTGCCATGTCTCGCGCTGGCGTTCGACCAGGTCCGCCGGCGCCTCGGCCCGGTGACAAAGCAGGTCGGTTTCAACATAACGCAGCAGACCTTCGATGATATCGCTGCGTGATGGCTGAACGCGGTCCAGTGCTGTGCTGGAAAACTGGGTAATCGGCATGGTAATGGGGTCAACGCTATCGCCCTGAATGGCCCATTCACCGGCAATGGCTTCCGCCAGGGTGGCTCCCGGCACGATAAAGGGTGCGCCGGCGGGTGTGTTCAAGGGCTTGTCATCAAGGGTGATGGTATAGCCGCCATCCACCTGCCCGATGCCAACGTTCTTATAAAACCGCTTCACGACCTGTTCCATCAGTTACCGAAGATGCCCTTGATGGCGCCGCCGAGGCCCTTGGTGGCGTCCTTAACGCCCTGCATGGTTTTGTCCACGGTTGGCGCGGTCTGCGGAGTCGGTCGCGAAACTGGTTGTGAGGCTGGTTGTGAGGCCGGTTGCGGAGTGGCGCTTTTGGCCTGACCGCCCAGCACCTTGGTGCACGGGTTTTGCGCGGGCGTGTCTGATTGGGTTCCCGGAACAGCCATGCCCAGCAAACCGCCGATGCCGCCCGCGCCCTTGCCCAGCAGGCCGGTGGCGTTGGTCACCGTGCCAATGGCTGCCGATACAGGATTGATGCCGACGCTGGGCTTGGCAAGGGTTCCACTAACGCGCATGGGGATGGCAAAGCTGGCGACGCTGGCGTTCTTGGCTTCGGGGTAAATATCAAGCGCCAGCTGTTCACTGCCCAGATTGATCTGCCCGGTGCCCTGAACGCTCACGCCGTTGGTGTCGAGCAGCAACGTGCGCCCGGTGGCCACGCCACCCTTGATCGGCAGGTCGATGACCAGACAATTGATGGCGTTGGTGTCTTCGTTCATGGCCCACGGCATGACGGCACCTAGTCCGCTGGAAACATTTTTTAACAAACGGCTATTAATGCGTCCGTTCTGGCCGACCATGGAAACCTTGCCGTTCAGCCCGGCCATGATGGCACGCACCGAATTGCCCGTGCCGTTGACATTGATATCGCTGTTCAACCTCAGGGTCAGATAATCGTGGTAACCAAATTCTTTCAACAGGCGCACGACCTCTAACCCGCGCGACGACAGGTTGACGCTAACGCTTGGCGTTGCTGCCGCCGCGTTGGCGTTGATCCGCGCCGTCAGGGTGCCGTCGCCGACCACCATGGTCATCGGGTCAATGCTTAACTTGCCACCCTTGACCATAATTTTGGTTTTCAGGTCTTGCAGTTTCAGGGCATCGGCCTTCAGCGTCTTGGCGCTGTAAGCAACCGTGGCATCAAAGGTATTGAGCACCTGAAGCGGCAACGGAGCATCGGAAAACACCCTGTCTTTTGGCGGCGCGTCATCACCATTGCTTGTTTTACCGGTGATTTCATTAACGTTCAGGCTATCTGATTTCAGATCAGCGGTAATGGATGGCTTTGCAGCACCCAGGTTAAGGCGGACCGTGCCGGTCAGATCACTGCTGCCAAGGCGGGCCTTGATGGATTCCACCTTGGTAATGGCACCCGAACCGCTAACCACGGCCTTCATTTCCACGTCGGGTACCGGCGGCAGGGTCATGGCTGCCAGTTTTTCCAGTGTCGAGATGTTGGTGACCTTAACGGCGCTATCAAATTTATAACCGAACCCGCCCTTTCCAAGATTCAGCCCGCCGTTCAAGTTGGCGGAAAGGCCATCACCACGAATGACCAGCTTGACCGGGAAGGTTTTATTATCGCCCCTGACCAATTGATCCAGCGAGCCAAGCTCGGCACCAATTTCAAGCGCAACATCGTTCAGCGTTGCTTCAAGGCGCGCCTTCATGGGCTCGCCAGTTGTCTGTGCGCTCAGGTCGACGGCGGGAACATACACCTTGTATTGCTTTTTGCTGGCCCCATCACTGTACGTCAGGCGGACATCACGCAGGCGGATGTCGTTTATTTTCGGTAGCGGAAATTCGCCTGCCTTTTGCATTTCGGCTTTTTGTGCGCCTGCTTTCGCCGCCCCTTGCAGTTTCCAGTTGGTGGCGCCCTTGGGCGATGTTTCCAGCAACAGGTCAAGGCCCGTCAGGCGCAGGTATTCAACTTCAACCGCACCGGTTAGCAGCGGCAACAGCCGAACCTTTGCTTCCAGACGATCAAGCTTTGCCATTTGCGGGCGCGAGCCCCATTTGGCGTTGGAGAACGTTACGTTTTCCAGTTTCAAGCTCGGCTGCAGGGATATGGAAAGGTCAATATCACCGCCAAACACAATGTCGCGTCCGGTGGCGGTCTTGACCTCGGCGGCGATGGTGTCCTTGAAGCTGTTGAAATCCAGTGCCTGCAGCGCCACGATTACGGCTACCAGTGCGGCCACGGCCAAAACGCCAATGCCGCCGATAATTTTCAATCCGGATTTCATTTCACCATCTCCTTGCTTTTTGTTATGGCGTGCAACAGTTCCTCTGCCGCCGTTACCACCCGCTCGGCACCGGCGGTGGTCAGTTCATGATTGGCATGATAGCCCCACCCCACCCCAATGGCGCGGGTTCCGGCGTTAACGGCCATTTCAATATCAAACGTTGTGTCACCGATCATAACCGTGTTTTCCGCTGTGGCGCCGGTTTCGGCCATGGCCTTTAACATCATATCAGGATGCGGCTTGCCGTGCGCGCGGTCAGCCGTCTGGCAGGTGACGAAGCGATCCAGAAGACCATGATCACCGAGCGTCGCCTTCAGCCCCCGATAGGCTTTGCCAGTAGCCACGCCCAACAACCAGCCTTCGGCCTCCAGCGCATCCAGCGCATCAACAATGCCTTCAAACAGAGGTTCTTGCACGGTGCCGGCCTGGCGCATTTCGTAAAAGACCGCCTTGTAGGTCTCGCAGATCGCCTCGCAGGCCGGGTTGTCGTGTTCCGGCAGCAACCGGGCGATGGCTTCCACCAACGGCAGGCCCACCAGGCGGGTTACCGCACCCGGCGTCGGCACGGGGTGATCATGACGCTGGAATGCCTCCACCATGGCCGCAACGATGGAATGCTGGCTATCAACCAGCGTGCCATCGCAATCAAACACCGCCAGGCGCAGGGCTGTCATGGGAACTTTCCTCAGGGATCAAGGGGTCGGGTAAAGGGGTCAGATTGGGCCGGAAGGGCCATAAGATCGTTCACTATGGCGGGGAACGCAAGGGGCAATAAAAGGGCAAAAAAGGGGCAAAAATAAAGGCCGGAACCCAGGGCTAAGGCCCGGACACAGCCTTGAAAGGGGTGCCGCCGACCACACCCGGCGGCCCACGCTAGGGTGATCGGCGGCTATTCCATGACCCATTTGGGGCGCCAGACACTGACAGGGCCATGGAAATCACTGAAAATTATTTAAATAAATGCTCTGCCGTCCGGGCTCCAAAATCACCGCGAAATCGCTCGCAAACCGGCGCCAAGCGCCGACCATGCAGTCGAGGGGGTTGATCAACCTCCGGAAATTTCTGGCTTTGGACACGAAAGCGGTCCTGGCGTCCGGTGGCACCCCTTGTCCACAACTGGACTATGAGCAAGGAAGCTGACACCAGCCTGACAAGGTTGAATTACGCCATATATAGATACAGAGCGTTGATTTACTTGGTTTTTTTTGCATTATTGAGGGTAATGGAGAAAACCGCACCGCCGCCGGGGGTGTCGCCGACTCCAACGCGCCCGCCGTGGGCTTCGGCCACGCTTTTGACGATGGCCAACCCCAACCCGGAACCGCCACCGCGACGATCGGCGCGGTGAAAGCGCTCAAAAATGGCATCGCGCTCGGCTTCAGGCACGCCGCGCCCGTGGTCAATCACGTGCACGGCAGGCTCGCCCGTCACCTCTACGGTAATGGTGGTGCCACGGGCCGAATACTTGGTGGCATTGAAAACCAGGTTCTTGACCGCCTGCTCCAGGGCAAAGGCGTTGCCGTGGACCATGGTGGGCTGGTCGGTGCCAATAACCTCGATGGAGCGGCCTTCCTTGATCACCAATGGCGCAACGTATGACGCCACATCGGTGCAAACCGCAGACAGGTCCGCGATTTCATCGGGCATAACCTGCAAAACATCAAAGCGGGATTTATCGAGAACCTGTTCGATAATGTGGGTCAGCCGATCCACATCCTGCAGAAGGATTTTAGCCGTGGCGTTGTCATCCATGCTTTCAATCTGGACGCGCAACACGGCCAAAGGTGTTCTCAGTTCGTGTGCCGCATCTGCGGAAAAGGCGCGCAAATGCTTTTCGCTGTTGCGCAGCTCAGTTTCCTTTTCCTGCAGCCTTTTAGCCAAACCCAGCATCAGGCCTGAAAACACCAAAACCACAATCACGGCATAGATACCGGTCGTAACAATGTGCGCCCAGAACAGGTCGGGATCGCCACCAGTAATATAGTGTTCGGTATATTTGCCGATGAAGGGTTCCAGCAAGGGCGCCGAAAACATCGACAACAAGAATATTACGGCAATGCTGGCTACGGAAAACCATGCAATACGGCGGCTTTCGGTCATGATGTTACTCCTGCCCTGCATGACTTTATGGTTTTGCCTGTTCGCTGAGCAGATAACCAACGCCGCGCAGCGTGTGAATGCTGACCGAGGCCTCGGCCTGGTTAAGCCGTTTGCGCAAACGTGATATGTGTGCCTCCACCGAATTGGTCGAAACTTCATCGCCAAAGCCATAAAGCTTGTTTTCCAAAGCATCCTTGGCCACAACGTGACCAAAGCGACGCATCAGCTGCTCAAGAACGGTCATTTCACGACGCGAAATCTTGATTGGTTTTTCGTCAACGCAAACTTCACGTGCCGTGGTGTCGAACGATATATTGCCTGCCGTAAGATTAAGGCCAAGGCCACCTTCTGGGCGGCGTAAAATGGCGCGTACCCGCGCAATCAGTTCTTCGACGGCAAAGGGCTTCAGCAGGTAGTCATCGGCACCTGCGTTCAGACCCATGACACGCTCATTAACGCCATCGCGTGCCGTCAGGATTAAAACCGGCGTTGTGTTTTTCTCTGCCCTCATTTTCTTAAGCAAATCAAGCCCATCACCATCCGGCAGACCGAGGTCCAGTAAAACCACATCATAATCAACCGACTTTAATGCCTCGCTGCCATCTTCAACGGTGCCAACGGCATCAATGGTGAAGTTTTCCTTCTCCATGCTTTTCCTGACGATGGTCGCCAGGCGAAGGTTATCTTCAATAAAAAGAACGCGCATGATAATCCACCGGGTCCGGTTTCAGGTGTTCATTTCCATTTCAAACGCAAACGATACTTTTTTCAATGCCCTTGCCGCCGGGGTCAGTCTTCGGTTTCAAAAGGCGGCACCGCCATCGTGTCGTCAAAACCCAGATAGGCCCATGTTTGGGCCATGTGTTCAGGTAGCGGCGCCACCAAAGTCAGGTTGCCGCCACCGGGACTGGGAAAGCGGATGGCGCGGGCATGAAGGTGCATTTGCTTTGGAATTTCAGCGCCGGTAATAAAGGCTTCCGCACCGCCGTATTTGCCATCACCCAAAATGGGGGTGCCCATCGTCAGCATGTGGACGCGCAGTTGGTGGGTGCGCCCGGTCAACGGCTCCATCTCGACCCAGGCCGCGCGCTTGCCCGCCTGATCAAGCACCCGGTAATGGGTGTGCGCCTTCTTACCTTCAAACTCATCGACCCACACCTTCTCACCGCCAGATGCCGGACGCTTGGAAAGCGGCCATTTAACATCGCCCTCGGCGGGACTGGGCACGCCGACCGTTGCCGCCCAATAAAGCTTGCGCACATCCTTGGTTTGGAACGCGCGGCCCAGTTCCGTTGCTGCCCTGCGGGTGCGGGCCAGCACCAGCACGCCCGATGTATCCTTGTCCAGCCGATGCACCAGACGGGGGCGCTCGGTGAAACCAAACTTCAGGCCATCTAACATGGCATCAATATGCTTTACCGTGCCGCTGCCACCCTGCACCGCCAGACCGGCGGGTTTATTAATCACCAAAACGTGGTCGTCCTTGTGCAAGATACGGGCTTCAATGACGCGCAGGTCTTCGTTGCTGACGGTTGCGGTGTTTTGTTTTTTGGGACGCGGCGCCGTGGCGGCGTCTTCGAGTGGCGGCACACGGACTTCCTGCCCGGTTTGTAGCCGGTGGCCCGCTTCCTTGACGCGCTTGCCGTCAACGCGCACCTGGCCGGTGCGCAACAGCTTTTGCAGTCGCCCCTGCGTCAGGCCTGGAAAGCGCCGCTTGAACCAGCGGTCAAGGCGCTGGTCGGCATCGGCGTCAGTAATGGTGACAAGTTCAACGGCCATGGGTTTAAGCCAAAACGTTGCGCAGCAACGCCATGCCGGCCCAGAATCCGACCACGCACAACAACACCGAACCCACGGCATAGGTGCCCGCCTGCACGATGGCGCCACGGTCGAGCAGGTAATACAAATCCATGGAAAAGGTCGAAAATGTGGTAAACGCGCCCAGTAGGCCAATAACCATAAAGGCGCGCACCTCTGGTGTTGGCGACCACGCCAGCGCCATGGTTTCCAGCAACGCGCCGAGTGCAAACGAGCCGACCAGGTTGACGGCAAAGGTGCTCCACGGCATTGAGCCGTGATAATAATGGCCGATGGTGCTCATGGCGGTAAAGCGCATCACGGCGCCCAATGCCCCGCCAAACGCCACGGCCATGATGATTTGTGGCGACATTAACCTTTCCCCTCTTCTTCATTTCGTTTTTGGCGCAGGTTTTGCCAGTAATCCAGCCGCTTCTTGATATCGCGCTCAAAACCGATGTCCTTGGGAATATAATAGCGCGCCCTTTCCATGGCATCGGGAAAATAATTTTGCCCCGAAAACCCGCCTTCCGCATCGTGGTCATATTCGTAACCGTCGCCATAACCGATGTCTTTCATCAGTTTAGTCGGCGCGTTGAGAATATGCATGGGCGGCGTCAATGACCCGGTGGTCTTGGCGGCGCGCCGTGCTGCGGCTTCGGCCTTATAGGCGGCGTTGGACTTGGGCGCCGTGGCCAGATAGATCACGCATTGCACCAGCGCCAGCTCGCCTTCCGGCGAGCCCAGCCGTTCGTATGCTTCCCATGCGGATTTCGCCTGCACCATGGCGTCGGGGTCGGCGAGGCCGATATCCTCCACCGCGAAGCGCA
>CBFCYL010000060.1:0-11958 GCA_965602455.1 uncultured Thalassospiraceae bacterium
AAGCACCAATTTGTCCGTTGGCGCCAACATTGGCCTGTTCGTGGTGGTGGCGAAACTGCGCCTGTGGTTCGCGCTGATGTGGATTTTAAAGCAGGGCCAAAACAGCTTCAAGAAACTGAAATACGCCCCTTTCCCCGTTGTTGGCGCGCCGGGTGGCATGGCGCTGGGCGGCGGCTGCGAAACGCTGCTGCATTGTTCGCGTTTGGTGGCGCACGCCGAAACCTATGTCGGGCTGGTCGAGGTCGGTGTTGGCATTATTCCCGGTTGGGGTGGCTGCAAGGACTTGTTGGGCCGTTGGGGGGTCAGCAAAAAACGTCCTGGCGGGCCGATGGTTCCGGTCATGAAAACGTTCGAGACCGTGGTTACCGCACAGGTGGCCAAGTCGGCGTTTGAAGCACAGGATATGCAATTCCTGCGCCCCGGAGACCGCATTGTCATGAACCGCGACCGCGTGTTGTTTGAAGCCAAGCAAGATGCACTGGAAATGGCCGTGGATTACACGCCGCCGGAACCCTTTAGCTACAACCTGCCGGGGCCTTCGGGAAAAACGGCGTTGATGCTGGCGGTGCGCGACTTCAAAAACAAGGGGCTGGCGACGCCGCACGATGTCACCATCGGGGCCGAACTGGCGTGGACGCTTTCCGGTGGCGAAACCGATGTCACCGAAACGCTAACCGAAGAAAACGTATTAAAACTGGAACGCAGCGCCTTCATGCGGCTTTCAAAAACGCCGCAGTCTCTGGCCCGCGTCATTCACATGCTGAAAAAAGGTAAGCCGCTTAGAAACTAAAGCGCAAAATACGAGAGGACCACCATGACCATAGCCCTGATCGCCTTAGCCATTGTCATTTTCGCCGCCCTTGCCTATCGCGGCATGGCCTATCTCGGCTGGGTCACGGCCATTGCCATCGGCTTGCTGGCCTGGCTTTCCGGGGGTGTTGCCTCGCCAACCGCCTTTCAGGTTACCACGGTGACCTACATCGTGGCCGTAGGGTTGTTTGGCCTTACGCCACTTCGCCGGGTCGTGCTTTCAGCACTGCTGATGAAGGTTGTGGCCTCCATTTTGCCCAAGGTCGGCGAAACCGAACGCATTGCGCTTGAAGCCGGAACCGTGTGGTGGGATGGCGATTTGTTTTCCGGCGCGCCGGACTGGAAAAAGCTGCTCGATTTCCAATCGCAGCCGTTAAGCGAAGAGGAGCAGGCTTTTCTCGATGGCCCGGTCGAGGAACTGTGCGCCATGATCGACGACTGGGAAATTTTCCAGCAGCGCGACCTGCCCGAGGAAGTCTGGGTGTTTCTCAAGAAGAACAAGTTCTTCGGCATGATTATCCCCAAGGAATACGGCGGGCTGGGCTTTTCCGCCATCGCACATTCCGCCGTCGTCACCAAAATCGGCAGCCGTTCGTTTACCACCGCCGTTACGGTGATGGTGCCCAATTCGCTCGGGCCCGGAGAATTGTTATCCCATTACGGCACCAAGGAACAAAAAGACCATTACCTGGCGCGCCTTGCCATCGGTGAAGAAGTGCCGTGCTTTGCGCTGACCGAACCACACGCCGGTTCCGATGCCGCCAACGGTCGCTCTTTCGGCATCGTCTGCAAGCAGCAATGGGAAGGTAAGGAAACGCTGGGCATTCGCCTGACGTTTGCAAAGCGTTACATTACGCTGGCGCCGGTGGCGACGGTTATCGGCCTCGCCTTTCGCCTTGAAGACCCCGACCATTTGCTGGGCGACAATGAAGACGTCGGCATTACCTGTGCGCTGATTCCACGTGAAACGCCGGGCATGATTGTCGGCGACCGCCACGACCCGCTGGGTATTCCGTTCCAGAACGGCCCGGTTGAAGGCAGCGATATGTTTATCCCGATGGATTACATCATCGGCGGCGCCGAACAGGCCGGTGGTGGCTGGCGCATGTTGATGGATAGCCTTGCCGCCGGGCGCGGCATCTCGCTGCCATCGCTTTCAACGGCAGCAGCCGAACTTTCGTGTCGTGCCATCAGCGGTTATTCGCAGGTGCGCGAACAATTCGGCACCGCCATCGGGCGTTTTGAAGGGGTGCGCGAACGACTGGCCAGCATGGCCGGCCATGCCTACATGATGAACGCCGCAAGGCAGCTAACCGCAGGCGCCGTGGACGCCGGTGAAAAACCGTCCGTGGTTTCGGCTATTGTTAAAGCCTATATGACCGAAGGCATGCGCACCTGTATCAATAACGCCATGGATATACAGGCCGGTGCCGCCATTTGCGGTGGCCAGCGCAACATTTTCGCCCGCGCTTACACATCGGTGCCCATCGGCATCACGGTGGAAGGCGCCAACATCCTGACCCGTTCGCTGATTGTGTTCGGCCAGGGCGCCATTCGCTGCCATCCGTTCGCCTACCCGCAAATGCAGGCGGCATTGGCCAATGACCTGAAAGCGTTTGACGCCGCCCTATTCGGCCACGTCAACCATATAACCAAAAATGCGGTGCGCTCGTTCGTCCTCGCCATTACCGGGGGTGCTTTTGAAAACGCGCCCGTTCCGGGCCCGGAAGCGAAATATTATAAAAAGCTGACCCGGTATTCGGCGGCCTTTGCGCTGATTGCCGATTTCGCGCTGATGACGCTTGGCGGTGGCCTGAAGTCCAAGGAATACCTTTCCGGGCGGCTGGCCGATGCCTTCGGCTGGATGTATCTGGCATCCGCCACCCTGAAACAGTTTGCCGACGACGGCGCGCCGGAACGCGACCGCCCGGCGGTGGACTGGATGTTGACCCATGCCCTTTACCAGATCGAAACCGCACTCACCGGCGTGTTGCGCAACCTGCCCTCGCGCCCGGCTGCGGTGGTGGCACAATTGCTGGCCGTCCCCACCGGGCCTTCACGCCAGCCGCCGAGCGATCACCAGACCGACGCCCTGATGGACGCCCTGTTGGCGGCCGACGGCAAGCTGCGCGATGCGCTGAGCGGTGAGATTTATATTCCCACGGACGGCAGTCCCGGCCTTGGCGACATCGAAGCCACGCGCACCAAGGTGCTGGCCGCCGAGGGTGCCATTGCCAAGCTGAAAAAAGCGCGCCGTAAAGGAAAACTGGAAAAAGCCCCCAATGCCCAGATGGCCGAAGCCGGCCTGGCGGCGGGCATTATCGATGCCAGCGAAAAAGCGCTGATCGACACCGCCGAAGCGGCGCGCGATAACGTGGTGCAGGTCGACCGGTTTGAGGCGGATAAATACAAGACAATGCGCTAAGCTATCCGGATGACCATGGGCAAGGCTAAACTATATCCTGTTGTTTTATCGGGTGGCGCGGGAACGCGGCTTTGGCCGATGTCGCGTGCGCATTACCCCAAACAGCTTCTGCCCCTTATTGGTGAGCACACCATGCTTCAGGAAACCGTTTTGCGACTGGGCGGCGCAAAGGGCCTGAAGCGGCCACTGGTTATTGCCAACGCCGAACATCGTTTCATTGTGGCCGAGCAACTCAAGTCCATTGATGTAGAGCCCGAAGCCATCATTCTTGAGCCCGCTGGGCGCAACACCGCACCGGCGGCGGCCATTGCGGCACTTGTGATTGCCGAGAACGACCCAGACGGGATTATGGTATTACTGCCTTCCGATCACGCCATTACGGATGATGGGCATTTCCTTGATGACCTTGATGGCGCCATCGCTTCCGCCGGTGAAGGAAGCCTGGTGGCCTTTGGCATTACCCCGGACCGCCCCGAAACCGGGTATGGCTATATCCGTCGCGGCGCTGGCGTTCCCGGGATTGAGGGCTGTTATAAAATTGATGAATTTGTCGAGAAGCCCGATTTAGCAACCGCCGAACGCTATCTTGAATCGGGAAATTATCTATGGAACAGCGGGATGTTCGTTTTTTCCGCCAAACGCTACCTCGAAGAACTCGAGCAATGGCAGCCGGAAATGCTCAGCCAATGCCGCAAGGCCCTTGCGGGCAGCCAGGAAGATCTCGATTTTTTGCGTCTCGATGAAAAAGCCTTTGGCGCCTGCCCTGCCAATTCCATTGATTATGCGGTCATGGAAAACACCGCCCATGCCTCTGTGATGATGGCGCGTTTTGGCTGGAACGACGTCGGTGCATGGACATCCTTGTGGGAAATATCCGAACGCGACGACCACGGCAACGTGACCTCCGGCGACACTCTGCTTCACGATGTCACGAACAGTTATATCCGCAGCGAGGGCGGGCAACTTGTTTCCGTCATAGGCGTAGAGGACATGGTGGTTGTTTCCACCGATGACGCCATCATGGTTGCGCCAAAAGGCCGGGCATCTGAAGCCAAAGATATTGTTGCGCTGCTTTCCAAGGCCGGGCGGCCAGAGGCCGTTCACCACAAGCGGGTGTATCGCCCATGGGGAAGCTATCAAGTCATTAACGAGGATGACCGGTTTCGTGTGAAGCGCATCGTCGTCAAACCCGGGGCTTCACTTTCCCTGCAAAAACACAACCAGCGGTCCGAGCACTGGGTGGTGGTGAAGGGCCGCGCCACCGTTACCCGTGGCGATAAACAAATCGAACTGGAAGAAAACCAGTCAACCTATATTCCGAGCGGCATGACCCATCGGCTGGAAAACATCGCTGTTGAGCCATTGCACATCATTGAAGTGCAGGTCGGCGATTATCTTGGTGAAGATGACATCATCAGGCTTGATGACCATTACGGCCGTTCGGACTAAATTTCCGGTAAGACAAAACGGCAGTTCAGTTTCAAGTCTTTGCACCCTTAATTACCACCATATAAACCGCAATCCATGCCTAACGAATGTTTGATTCGTCAGATTGTCCCCACATATGGCGGGTCGCAATGCAAAGGCCAAGAAACGTGAAAAAACCAAACATTTGCGACGGTATCACCAGTCGATGCTCGGTAAATGATGAAAACACAGCCACCCAGAACCCACCCATAAGGCCAAGTCGCAAGGCTTTGTCGGGAATACGGTTAATAAAGCGATTAATCGCCACCAGCGACCAGACGAACAGCCCCAGACCGATTGCCCCGGTTTCCGCCAGAATGTTGAAGTAAGTGTGGTGGGCGTGGGATGATCCATGCGCAATAATAACGTCGCCTTTCCATGCAATCAGGCCGGGAAGGCCTTCCATAGCCTTGAAAGGGTCGTTAAACCCGCCAAAGCCGATACCAACCAGCGGGGATTGCAAAAAATACCAGACGGATGATGGCCATTGGTCAAAAAGCCTGACGGCAACATTTCCGATACTGCCCGTCGCCGGGTCAAGGTTCTCCAACAAGAATTCATTGTGAAAAACATCCTTGTGCAACACCGCTTGCAGGTTTACCTGCCCGTATGCCCACGCCACCAAGGCTCCATTAACAGCAATAACGCCACTCAATGTTATCCATCGCCATATGCGTGGTGCAAACAGAAGAAACACCGCCGCCGCCAGCGCCAGTATGCTGCCGCGCGAAACCGTCAGCACAACGGTGAATGCGTTAATCACAAACAGCGCCGCCCAAAGCGGGTGCCTGCTGGCGAGAAACAACCCCAGTGCATACATGGCCAACATGGCTAAAAACCCGCCCGATGCGTTGTGCGCGACAAAAAGGAACGGGTAAATGCCGCTCCCGCCCTTGGCCAGCCATACGGTTACGGTCACGACATTGACCAGCGTGGCATAGATAACGAATTTCTTGAAAAGCAAACGAACATCAACCCTGAGGTTCAATAATGCCAACCCCACAAACGGCGCCACGGTGATGAAGATGTTGCCATCGCGGCGATAAAACTGCGGTTCCACAAAAACCTGTGGTGAATATAAAAGTGCGCTTGTAGCGAAAAATGCCAGCGTAATCAGCATTGGAAGAACAACCGCTGGAACCTTTTGCTCCCGGACCATGACGATAAACGCCAGTGGCCACAGCAGTACAAACCCAGCGGCAAACGGAACAGCATTGGTAACGCTGAACAGGAGGCAAACCAATATCAGCACATAAACACTTCGGTGCAGTGATCGGTCTTGTTGCGCCTCAATATATTGTAAATGCGAATTATACATTGATGCTAAATCTTCATCTTCCCACAGAGCAAAAAATATGGCCCCATATAGGGGCCAGGAAAACTATAACAGTTTGTTCGGGATATAACAGTTTATGCTTACGGCGAAGCTGCGTTCAATCCTTCCAGTAAGCGGTAAAAGACTTTTGCGTGCCGATAAGGCCCTCAAAAAGGCCACGCATGCCGCCGCGAAAACGGTTCCAGTTCGGCTGGCTTGGCTTGATGACCATGATGATCACGTCCTTTAGCAGCAGGCCGAACATGGCCCAGATAACCAGCGGCATGCTGACGCTGTCCCTCATTTTCTTGACAATATAAAAGCGGTTATAAACCTGCTGCCGCCCCCATGCGTAAAACATGGCTTTGGAAATGGGATTGTGGTGGTGGTAGGTACGCGATTCACTGACCACGAACAAGCGGTGCTTTCTGCCGACGCGAAAACTGTATTCATAGTCCTCGCCGTAACCGTGTCCGGAAAACCATTCGTCATAATCGTATTCGCGAATGACCTCGCGCCGCCAAAAGGTTGCGCCACCATACAGCCATCGGGTTTCGATGGTTTCCTCGGGCGAGCCGATCGGGCATTGAAAGCTGGAACGCAGCACATTACCGGGCGGGGTTCCGCTGAGCATGAACAATGAAACATAGAAACGATATGCGAGGGAGCGGTCGCCGGGTGAAGATTCACCAATCAGGGCCATCGCCGCGCCGCCGACATCATCATCAGCGCTTTCCCAAAATTTATACATTTCAGCCGTTGCCGTCGGTTCCAGCTCGAGGTCGTCATCCAGATACCCGGCAACGGTTATATCATCAGCCAGATTGGCCATGCCGACATTGCGCTGACGCGCCAATGATGGCGGGAATTCGCGCACATACGTAATGTTCAGTTCCGGGTATTCATCACAAACGTATTTAATATCCGGGTCACTGCCATCAACAATAATCAGCTGGTCTGGTGAGCGGGTTTGCTTTTTCAGGCTATTGAATAAAACCCTAAGTGCATCCGGCCTGTCCTTGGTCGGGACAACGTAAGCAATTTTTTCAGTCATGATGGAGCATCATCAAAGTTTGAAGGTATGGCCGGGACAGCATGATCCAGCCCGTCTATGGCCGCCAACCCCATGGCAATGATGGCTTCAGTCGCCGAACCACCGATGTGCGGCGTGGCCAGAAAATTATTTAAGCTTAACAGCTCGTGGTCTTCGGGTGGTTCAACCGCAAACACATCAAACGCTGCGCCGCCCAACCGCCCATCGGTCAACGCCGATTTCAGGGCGCGCTCATCAACGATGTGGCCGCGCGACGTATTAATCAGCACGGCATCGGGTTTCATTTGCCCCAGATGATCCGCATCAAGCATGCCACGGGTGCTATTATCCAGTGGCAGGTGAATGGTTACAACATCAGCCTGTGCCAACAATTCTTTCAACGCCACAGCTTCAACGCCAAGGGTGGCGCAAGCATCGGGTGCTTGGCGAATATCGTGGGCCAATATCCGGCAATCAAACGGCTGCAACAAGCGGGCCACATCCTGACCCACATGACCAAAGCCGATGATGCCAACGCACTTTCCGGTAAGCTGGCGGCCAATATGCTGGCGCCATATGCCGTCCAAAACCTCGCGGTTGGCGGCGGGAACATGGCGCAACAGGGCAATGGCACTGGAGAGCACCAATTCCGAAACCGAGCGCCGGTTAACGCCGCCCTTCCAGCCAAAATAAACATCGTGACGCTTAAGGGCATCAAGGTCAATCATATCAATGCCGACGCCATATTTTGAAATGACCTTCAAGTCAGGCAGTTGGCTGACCAGCTGCTCATCTATAGTTTCCAGCGCTGTAATGGCCATGTCATGGTCGGAAAGAAAATCGCGCAATTCATCACCCTGAAGCGATGCGCCCGCATCGTTAAAGGTGGTGTTGGGATGGCGTTCCAACAGTTCTGCGCGCAGGGTTTGATTGCATGAAAACGAACGCGACGTAACCGCGACCCGCCATTCTGGCAAAGGGTTGTGTGTTTTATCGGTCACGAAAGGTTATTTCCCGACAGCGCGCATTAAATAAGCGCCCGCAAGGTGGTCAATAATCATATGCAAATCCTCAACCGGGCCATATTCGCCTTTTGGCGTTTCAATCACGATGGCACCATCGGCGACCTGGGCGCACTTCCCGCCATCAAACCCGGAAATTGCAAAAGTTTTACCGCCGTTTGCCTTGGCATATTCCAGTGCGTTGATAACATTTTCGGAATTACCCGAAGCCGAAATTGCCACCACAGCATCGCCTTTTTGCATTTGCGTTTGTAACTGCTGAACAAAAATATGGTCATAACCATCATCGTTGGCGATTGCCGTTATAACGGCCAAATTATCCGTCAGGCTGGTGGCGCGAAAGGGTTTATCAAGCGTTCGCGTTCCGATGGCAATATCGTTGGCAAAGTGTGAAGCCGTTGCCGCGCTGCCACCGTTACCGATGAAAAATATCCGGTTTCCGGTTTCGCGCGCGCTCAACAACAGCTCAATAAACCGGGCAACCGCCTGCGCATCAAGCTGCTCCAGTAGGCTGGAAAGGTATTCAGCATAAAGACGTGCAAACGCAGCGGGATCGCCCTTTGATTCGGCATACATTTTGTCGAGATTATTCATAGCTATCCATGGCCTTTGCTTAATTTCTATACATTAAACTTTTGTATTAAAAAAAGGGAGGAGTGAATGTATCGACAGCATCAACCAGCACACTTTGTGACAAACGATACTATATCTTCTTTTTATAAAGATACTCATAAATTTCCATACCACCCGGTTGAAGTATACTGCCCAGAGGCTCAAGGCTCCGGTGAATAAGCTCAAAATTATCGGGTATCGGGTATTCACTATTCACCAAGGATTGTGATCCATCAGAAAAGTTATACTTAAAATATTCATGATTTTGATGCCAAATCGCAGATGATCTTTTGGCGCACTCACGAACAAATGTGCGCACAGTTTCAGGAGCCATCTCCCCCAAACTGTTCTTGTTGATGAAAATGTCCGCAGTATTTTGAGGTAGGTTCACCACTTCCCACCCCGGAATCAACAAGATATCAGTATCATTCACGGCGCTTACCAAGTTATCGTACTCGCCGTAAAGAATGATTTTTTTCTCCGGGAAAGTTTTTATAAGGTAATACGCTGCACAACACAGAACTTCGGGCAGGTCGAGGTCAATATACTTAAAGTCTTTGTGTTTCATCCGCTGTGTCAGGAAATAAAACAGCTTTCCATAGCCGCCGCCGACTTCAAGAACCCTTGATGAATCATCCGGCAAGGCCCCTGTTATGATTTTGGAAAAATAATCACTTCCAATTGAGCCGATGCCAACATATTCGCCATCAACCATAAATCCAGCCTGGTTCCCGTGTCGGGGGTAACTGAGGGCTGATAATGGCCTCCCTTCGGTTTCCGCATTGTTCCACCAGCGCATAAGTTGGCTAATAAAATTGATGAGCCTTTTGCGAACAAATGAAAAACCTTGAGCCCGCACCATGACATCAGTGCTTTCAATGCCGATATATTTGTCCCACCTACCAAAGTTAGACAAGAAGTAGGCCATTCGGTCTGGGTTGCCCGCGGATAGCGATTCGTAAAGCGGAGCGAAAGAAATCTCCAGTTGCTGACGCCACTCTGACGAGGGGAGAAACACAGCATCTGATTTTTTCTGATCATTCTTTGCTTTTTTAAAAAATTTGAATATCCGTTCAAATATTTCCGCATCTTCCGGCAATGGGTCGCGAAGTGGCGGAACATCTAACGTAATAGACGGGCCTGCATCTGAGGTTTCCTTTGGCGTTAGGTTGTAAACGATTGCGTTGTAAAAACGACGGCCTGGAATGCTGATCACAGCAGAAACAACCGTGGAAACAGTAAGTATAATAAAGTCCTTAAGTTTTCTGCTCATTGTGCAGCGCCCTGATTATTGTTGAACGTATTCACTTACGGTTCTCAGCCCAAGGATATTCCGAATTGGCTCTGCCATTCGGGATCTGCCATGTAGATTCGATATACCAATTCCATAGATTTATAGGCATCGTCGCTGCTGCCAACCGTGACCGGTTTGTCCTCAAGGATACAGCTGGCGAAATCCTCGATTTCCTCGCGCCATGAATTATCGTGAATATAACTGGTGGTGGTCTCACGGGGGTTGCCGTTGGAACTGCCTTCGCGATACGCGATGGTAAGGGTTTCCTGGCCATAGGACTTGGTGCTGGAAAGGATACCGGAAAGAATGATAGCACCCTCCTCCAGCGTCATCTCCAATGAAAACTTATGACGCCATTGCGTTGCGCTGGAGTGTAGCATGGCCACCACACCGCTTTCGGCGCGCAGCAGGGCATAGGCGTTGTCTTCCACGTCCTGGCCCCAGAAATCGTTGTTCACGAAACTGCTGATATCGGTGAAATCACCGGCAAAGCAGCGCATTAAATCCACCATGTGGATGCCCTGGTCGAGCAGGATTCCGCCGCCTGCCTTTTCACGATGCGCGCGCCAGTAAAGGGGGTGGTTAATATCATCCACACCTTCAAACTTCGGCGTCAGGACCGACTTGCCGTAAACGCCGCGCATGTTGACCAGCTTTCCCAGTTTGCCGCCCTGCACAAGCTCCAATGCCTCGCGCACACTGTCATGGTAGCGGTGGTTAAAGCCGTATTTTAACTTCAAGCCCGGATGTTTTTCCTCAACGGCCTGCACAGAGCGAATATCGCCCAGGTTACGCCCCGGCGGCTTTTCACAAAACACATGGGCCTTTTTTTCAAGCCCGCCGATGGTTGCTTCCGGTGCGACATCGTTTGGCAGACACACAAACAGGGCATCGAATTCCGCCCCGTCAATCAGCAAGCGAAAATCATTGAAGCAGGGAATGCCGCCGTCCATACCGCGAGGTTCCGTATAGCGTTGATCGCTGACGGCCACGACCTCCATATCGGGGTGGATGTCGATAAATTCATGGCGCCGCCTGCCGACAAGGCCATGCCCCGCTATGGCAACTTTCAATTTATTCATGTTTTTTATCCGTGCCTCGGTTTAACCGCGTGAATCCAGTGGCCAGTATTTTACTGTCCACGGGTCTTGTTCTAGCTTTTCCTCAGCCCGAACGCTGTCTTGTTCCGTATCCACGCCAATGGTTTCGGTTTGTGTTTTGACCCCATACAGCGCCAGCCCGTGCTCTATCATCCGCAGCATATCGATGGATTCCGCAATTTCCAGCGGGGTCTGCTTCAGCGCACTGAAGGCGTTCAAGAAGTCTGCGCGATAGGCGATAATACCGGTTTGCTGGTACATGGGCACATCGTCCATGCGGGCGCGTGAAGGTATGGCGGCGCGCGATAAATAGACGATGCGATCATCGAGTGCCATGACGGCCTTAACCGTATTAATGTCATCGTGGTCTTCGGTGCGATAAAGGCGGCTCACCAGGTTAACGGCCGGCGCCTTGCTTTCATCGTAAACATCAATCATATGGCCGAGCATTTCCGGGTTTACGAGAATCTCATCGCCCTGCACCATCAACACCAGGTCATCATCGGCAAGGCCCATCGCCGAAACATCCACGGCCTCGGTAACGCGGTCGGTGCAACGTTCATGGGTATTCGCCGTCATCACGGCCTCGCCACCGGCCCCGGTGATGCAATCAACGATTTCCTGATCGCAGGTCGCCACAATCACGCGGTCGAAGCGTTCCTGCAAACGGCAGCGGTGCCAGACATGCAAAATCAGCTCCATCCCCAACAGCGGTTTTAACGGCTTGCCGGGAAGCCGACTGGATGCCATCCGCGCGGGGATGACGCATACCCTTTTGGTCATTGTGCGGTTTCCATAGATTTAGCTGGACAGGGAAACGAGATGTTCCCTCTCGGCACGAATTTTTTCAGTCAAAAAAACCATATCGCTGCCATAGGCA
>CBFCYL010000061.1:0-11847 GCA_965602455.1 uncultured Thalassospiraceae bacterium
AATGCCGTTAATGTCCTGCTGAACATCAATGACCTTTTCGGCCTGCATTTCAAAAACGGCGTTTTCCAGTTCCTTTTTCATCTCTGCCGTTGTTGATTTTTCGTCGCCCATGCCGATTTCCTGTTTGATGCCGGCCATGACCTGCTCAAACATGGGCAGGTCAATTTTTGAAAACGAAACCAGCATGGCAAAAAACGCCATCAAAAGCGTAATGGCATCGGCATACGTCAACAGCCATTCTTCGTCTTCCGGTTCGTCGAATAGGGGTGGCGGCAAGGGCAATGGGTGGGTTCTCCCGGAAAGCGTGCAGAACGGGCCTTAATCCTTAGCGGCCTTCGCGAAACTCAATCGTCATCATCATCGTCATCATCATCGTCATCGTCACTCGCCGCGGGCGCAGCGGTGGCAGGCTTGCGGCGCATCTTGTCGATATCGAAGTGGATGGCGGGGTCGAGGAAACTGTTCATCTTGTCCTGGATGTAACGCGGGCTTTTCTTGTCCGCCAGCAGGACAAGGCCTTCGGCAATCAGGTAATTGCGAAAACGCAAAATCTGCTCGCGCTGCAAAACCTTGTTCGCCGCCGGGGTGTAGATGAGGCGCGCAAACAACACGCCATAAAGCGTGGTCAGCAACGCAACGGCCAAACCCGCGCCCAGCTTGGTCGGGTCTTCGCCCATGGTGTCGAGCATGATAATCAGCCCGACCAGGGTGCCGATCATGCCGAAGGCGGGGGATGTGGATGCCATGGCCTTGAGAATGTTGACCTGCACCGTGTTGCGCCCGAAGGTGCTCTCGATCTGGTTGGTCAGGATATCGCGAACATCCTGCCCGCTGTAATTACTGACCACCATTTCAACGCCGAACTTGAGGAAGCGGTCGCCCTTGACCGCCTTTGCGGCCTCAGATTCAAGGGCCGGCGGGCCGCCTTTTTGCACCACATAGGCCCAGCGGATAACGCGCCCGACTTCGGCCTTCAGGATGTTGCGCCCTATTTTGGGTGTAAAAACCAGCCGCCCGATCAGCTTCAGCGAAAGGATCACGTAACGCGGTTCGTATGAAATGAAGGTTGCCGCCATCGTGCCGCCAACAACCATGATGAATGAGGGCAGGTGGACAAAGATGATGTAGTTATCGGTGCTGAGGACAATCGAGCCAAAAAACAGGCCAAAGGCAACCAATACCCCGAAAACCGTTGTGAAAGAAAAGCCCCCCATCCGTATTCCCCCGTTGAAAGCACCGCCAGAGCGGTATTTCCGATCCCATTTTCAGTGTTCGATATCTGCGAATCGCCCCTTATTAGGCAATATCATATCTGAACGGGCCAAAAGTGAAAGCCCGCGTCAGCGCTCGCGGAAAGCTTCATGGCGTAGCTTGAGCACCGGGCGCACCAGATAGTCCATAACCGTTTTCTGGCCCGTATGTATATCCACGGTGGCTTCCATGCCCGGCATGATGGGCAATTCGCCCTCGAACTGGCCTAGCCACGTTTTTTCCGGATCAACCACCACGCGAAAATAAGGTATGCCGTTCTCATCTGTAGAGCTGTCGGGCGCCACCTGCGTAACGATGCCTTCGAGGCCACCGTAGCGGGCAAAATCATAAGTGGAAATTTTTATCAGCGCGCGCTGGCCCTCTGTTACATAGCCGCGATCGGTGGGCCGGAGCTTACTTTCGATTACCAGGTTTTCGCCCGTCGGCACCACATCCATGATGACGTCACCGGCCTTAACCACGTTACCGACGGCATTGAATTTCAGGTTCTGGATGACGCCTTCAATGGGGCTTTTAATCTCGGCGCGAACACCTTGCTCAGTCGCCCTGCGCAACAGTTCGCGGATGCGTGAAATGGTTTGTTCGGTTTTGGAAAGTTCGTCCTGTGCCTCGCGGCGGAAACGGACTTCGTCTTCGTTTACGCGCTGTTCGGCTTCTTTTACCGCCGACTTGACGCGCGGCACGGCGGCATTGATGCCTTTCAATTCGCCATCCAGGCTTTCAACCTCGGCACCCAGCTGCAGGTGTTCCATGCGCGGTGTCAGGCCTTCTTCGAGCAGCGACTTGGACATCTCAAAGCGTTCTCTGGCCAACGCCAGGTTGTTGCGCGTCGATTTTTGCTTGGTTACCAGCTCATCCACTTCAAGGCTGCGTTGATTGACCAGTTGCTTGAGCACGTCCAGCCCGGCATCAAGCTGGCGCCGGCGTGCTTCAAAACTTTGACGCTGGGCCCTGGCCTGGTCGGGCAACTTGATGGCAATGTCGGTGGGGAACTCGGGCTCCTTGCCGTTGGCCTCTGCCTCAAGGCGGGCGCGGGCCAGCATCTCGCTATCCATGCGCACCTGAAGTTCTTCGATGTTGGCGCCGCCGGAACCGAGATCCAGCTGTATCAGGGTCTGGCCCTCGCGCACAAAGTCGCCTTCAGTGACAAATATTTCCTCAACAATGCCGCCTTCAAGATGCTGAATCGCCTTGACCTTGCCACGTGGCACCACCTCGCCGGGCGATGAGGCGACTTCGTCAAGTTTGGCGAAATTGGCCCACAACAAAACCAGCGACATCAAGATCATCACCGGCCACGCCATCCGCCGCCATGTTGGCGTCGGGTGGGTGTAGATCATTGCATCGAGGCGCGACTGGCCGCCGCTGGGCTCACGACCGGCATCGGGGGGCGTCATGACGGGTCTCCGGGTGCGCCGCCGCCCTGGTCATCGGGCCGCCGTCCGGCGCGCAGTTTGGGCATGGAACGCCGGGCCCGTGACGACAGGCGTCCACCGCCTTTTTTAGGGCGAACCGGCAGGTCCTGGCCTTCGTTCCAGGCCTTGAGAATGGCCGCCGTGTTGGGGCGTAGCTTGGCATCGATGGCAATTTCCCCCGAAGGTGCGGTTTCGGCTTTGGCGATGGCTTTTTTGGCAGGGGCTTTTTTGGCGCTTGTTTTGCGGGCGGTTTTGGCACCACCCCTTTTGGCGATGTCTTTTGCCGCCGCGCGCGCGGCTATTTCCTTGGCCATCAGTTTGTCGGCTGATGGCGGCGCGCTTGGTGCGGCGCTTGGCGGCGCGTCCTTGCTGCCGGTCGGTTTTTTGGCGGGCTTTGTGTCTGTGCTTACTGCTGGTTCTGGTGTTTTGCCGCCAAACAAACGCGGCAGGATTTCCCTCGCCGGGCCCGCCAGCGCCAGCTTTCCCTTATCCAGCGCATACAGGTAGTCCGCCACCGACAACAACGCCGGGCTGTGCGTAACCATAATAACGGTGCGCGTCTTGGCAATTTCGGCCAGCGTGTTTTTCAGTTCAAACTCGGCGTGGCGATCAAGGCTCGACGATGGCTCATCCAGCAACACCACCGGCGGGTCGCCGACCAATGCGCGTGCAATAGCAATGCGCTGGCGCTGACCACCGGAAAGGCGCGAGCCCGCTTCGCCGATTTCGGTGGCGTAGCCGTCCGGCAGGTCAATGATGAAATGGTGAACGCCCGCCTCGGTCGCCGCCTTGATAATATCTTCGTCGCTGGCGCCGGGCATTCTTGATGTGATGTTGTTGCGAACGGAACCGGCGAACAACACGCTTTCCTGGGGCACATAGCCCAGCCAGTCGGAAAGTTCGCCGCGTGAAAACTGTGCGATGTCGGCGCCATCCAGCAACACGCGGCCTTTCTGTGGCCGGTAAAGCCCTTGTATCAGTTTCAGCAAGGTGGTCTTGCCGCTGCCGTTGCGCCCCACCATGGCGTGCACTCCACAACGCGGAATATCCACCGTAATGTTGGAAACCACGGGTGCTGCGTCTTCGGAGTAGGCGAACACCAGACCCTGAAGGGAAAGTTCACCCTTGGGTTTGTCGAGCTTGACTTCGCTGTCGTCGCGCTCGGTTTCGGTTTCAAAAATGTTGCCAAGCCGTTCAGCTGCCTGCAGGAAACTTGAATAAACGCGCCACGTTCCGACCAGTTGGTTCAGCGGCCCGAGAATACGCCCCGACAACATGTTGGTGGCGATCAGTGCGCCGATGGTGAGTTTCTGGTCCATGATGGCCAACGCACCAACGGTCGTCAGCATGATGGATGTGACCATGGAAAGCGAAGCGCCGAGGTTTGAGAAACTGTCTGTTTTGGCACCGCGCGCAATGGAGTTGGTGATGTTTTCGGCGTGTGCTTCTTCCCACACCGGTTCCATCGTGCGGTCAAGCGCCAGCGCCTTGATGGTGGTGCGCCCGGAAATCATTTCCGCGACCAGTGAATCGCGGCCCTGGGTGGACTGGCGCTCCATGCCGCTGGCTTCCGCCATAACGTTCGACGAGCGCCATGCGACGTACATGAATATGGGCAGGATAACCAGCAACACCCATGCCACCGGCGTGGCGATGACGAAAATCAGCACCAGGAACATAATGGCAAACGGCAGGTCGGCCAGCAAAACCGCCGAAGACCCGGAAAGGGTATTGCGGACAATGTCGACATCGCGAAACAGCGACTGCCAATGTGCGGCAGGCTGACCCTCAAGGTTTTGTAGCGGCAAACGCATCAGTTTGCGAAACAGGCGCCGGCCCAACTGCACGTCGACCTGTAAGGCCACGGTTTGCAGGATGCGCGAGCGCGACTGGCGCAACACGTAATCAAACACCAGCACCAGCACCATGCCGACCAGCAAGCCCTGCAGGGTGGAGATGCCAGCGTTGTAAACAACCCGGTCATAGACCTGCAACGTGAACACCGGAACGGCGAGCGCAAGGATATTGACGAAAAAGGACATGGTCACAATTTCGCGGAATACAGGCTTCAGGGGCCTCAGGAAAGGCCTCAGCCAGCTTCTGGCTGACGGTGTATCCAACTTTTATCCCTCAACAAGCGTCTATCGGCTGCCTGCGATAATACTACCGGCGCCATGAGCCAATATTGTGGCACGCCGTGTCGTTTCCTGAACGATCATTACGTTCGGAAGGCAGCTTTATATGATCCTAGTCCGGCGTTAACATAAAATGAAGAAAAGGCCGATCTTGGACCATTTCATCCTTGGATTACAAAGGGTTGTCTTGTATACGGTGGCGTGGCGGCAAGCCCCTTGCCGCCCCACGCGGGTCTGGTAGTCTCTGAGGCAATCAACACGGGAGGGGCCGGAGCCGATGCTGAACAGCGCAAGGTGGGTCCAAAAAGGCAATAATGATCGGGTTTTTCAAGCGCATATTCAGTTTTGACCGCATTGTGGGCCTCAGCCTGCTGGCGGCATTTTTGGCGTTGTTCATTTCTGATCCTTATCCGGTTCAGTTTTTCCGCGCCAAAACCTTCGATATGTATCAGCGCCTCCAGCCGCGCGAGATTCCGCCGCTTGCCATGCAGCCGGTGGCGATTATTGACCTTGATGAAACCAGCCTTGCCGAGATTGGCCAGTGGCCATGGTCGCGCCTGACCATCGCCAAGCTGATCGCCGGTGCGCTGAACAAGGGCGCCGCACAGGTTGCGTTCGATATGGTGTTCGCGGAACCGGACCGCATGAACCCCAAAGGCGTGGTTGAATCGCTTTACAACATCGACGACACCACCCGCGATGCCATCCTGAAACTGCCCAGCAATGACGAACTGATGGCCGGCGTCATCAAGCAGGGCAACGTGGTGCTGGGTCAGGCCGGGTTCTGGGATGAACGCCCGGAATCATCGGACCCCATTCCCAACAAATCGGTGGCGTGGAAAGGCACTTCACCGGGTGCGCCCAAGCCGCACGGTTTTTTGCCTTCGTTCGTATCCATGGTGCGCAACGTGCCGGTGCTGGAAAAGGCGGCCAAGGGCCACGGTATTTTCTCGTTGGTGCAGGAAACAGATGGCATTGTGCGCCGGGTGCCGACCTTGTTCCAGTATGGTGGCCAGATCTATCCATCGCTTTCGGTTGAAATGATGCGCGTCTTTACCCAGCGCCGCACCATCGTTGCCGATGTTGGCCCCACTGGGATTGAAGCCGTGGGCATTGCGCCCAAAAAAATGACCAACGCCATTAAGGCGCTATACAAACAATTGATGACCCAGTCGGGCGATACTGAAAATATCGATAGGGTTGATGAGCTATTTCCCAATGGCATATTGAAATTGCCGACCGATGGCCTGGGGCGTATGTGGCCTTATTATTCCAAGCACGATAAAAGTAAATATATCTCGGCCAAGGACGTCCTGAACGGCACCGTGGACCCCAGGCGTTTGGCCGGCAAGATGGCACTGGTCGGCACATCGGCGGTGGGGATGCTGGATATTCGCGCCACCCCCATTGATACGGTTATTCCCGGCGTGGAAGTTCACGCACAGGTTATCGAAGCTGCCTTTTCCGGCGATTTTCTTTCGCGCCCGCCGTGGATTAACGGCGCCGAGATTTTGCTGATTGCCTTGGGCGGCCTGCTCATCGTTTGGCTGGTGCCGACCGTCGGTGCCAAGTGGACATTGGTGGTGTTTCTGATGCTGGCCGGCGGGGCGACTGGCAGTTCATGGTTTCTGTTTACCGAACAAAAGGTGCTGTTCGACATCACGTTTGCGGTGGTGTCCATGTTTTTCCTTTATTCAACGCTGACCTATGTGAACTTCACGCGCGAAGAAGCACAACGCCGCCAGACCAGCGATGCGTTTTCAAAATATCTTTCGCCCGACATGGTCGATGCCGTGGCCGCCGACCCCAGCAAGTTGAAGCTGGGTGGCGTGAAGCGCGACATGACCTTGTTGTTTTGCGATGTGCGCGGCTTTACCACCATTTCCGAACAGTTTGACGCCGAGGGCCTGACCCGGCTTATCAATAAATTGCTGACGCCACTGACCAATGAAATCCTCGCCCGCAAGGGCACGGTTGATAAATACATGGGCGATTGCATCATGGCGTTCTGGAACGCGCCACTGGACGACCCCGACCACGCGCGCAACGCCTGCATTTCGGCGCTGGCCATGTATGACCAGATGGCGCCGCTGAACGAAAGCCTTGAGATTGAGGCCAAGGAAGAAGGACGCAAGCACATTCCGTTGAAGGTTGGCCTTGGGCTTAACACCGGCGAATGCGTGGTTGGTAACATGGGTTCCGACCAGCGGTTTGATTATTCGGTGTTGGGTGACACGGTGAACCTGGCGTCACGGCTGGAAGGGCAAAGCAAGACCTATGGCGTGCGCATCGTTATCGGTGAACACACCAAAGACCTTGCCGATGACATGGCCATCATCGAGCTTGACCTCATCAAGGTGAAGGGCAAGAACGAGGCGGTTCGTATTTTCTCGTTGTTGGGTGACGACACCATGGCCGCAACATCCGAATTCAAGGCCTTCAAGCCCAAGGTGGACGACGTGCTGGCAAAATTTCGTTCGCAGGACTGGGCGGGCGCCCGCGCCGCCATTGTCGAGGCGCGCAAGCTGGGCGAAGTGTATGATATCGACGGCCTGTTTGATCTTTACGATGAACGCATCGACGTTTTCGAGGCCGACCCGCCGGGTGCGGACTGGGACGGCGTGTTCGTGGCGACGAGTAAGTAGCCTTATCCAGAAAACATCAATTTATTAAGGCCTTCTTGGCCTTGGTGCCCGCCCACCCGTTGGCGGCGGGCGTCGGTTGGTGCCCGCGCCAGCGCTTTGCCCGCCGCCGCCCGGGTTGCGCGCAAAGCTGGCATCGGGCGTGCCCGACCAGCAACGCGGAATGAACGGGTAATTGCTGGTCAGCACATAAAGGTAGGTGCGGTTCGGGAACTCGTTGGTTTTGGCGGTCATGCCGTTGCAGGCATCAAGGTCGCCGCTGCGGTTATCGTATTCGTAATCCTGCACGTAGGTGCCATCGTATCGACCGCCGGGCCCGGAAGGGCGCATGCCGAGCTTGATGCGGTAACTGCCTTTGCGTTCACCGCCGGCAAAACCATATGGCCCGTAAATGGGAAAGCCATCCGCCGCATAGCCCAGCAACACCGGGCCGTTACCCGATGCTTTCTGTAACAGGGCCTTAGGAAGGCCGTGGTAATGATACGCCCCATTGGGTTGTACGTGGGCGTTGCTTTCATCGAGGCCTAAGTTCATGGCGCCGGAAAGGGCTTCGATATTCCAGCCTGATGAACGGTCGCGGTTCCAGTATTCCGCCGTCAGCGGGTCAAACGGCACACCGTTGAGCGCAACGCCAAAGTTCTGGTGGCCGAGGCTGGTCACCTTGTCGGCTTTTTGCGGGTTCAGGGTGACGCGAAAGTTGTAATCCTGCTTTGAAATGGTGTGCGGGTTGCCGCGATTGGGGAAGGTGCCGGTGGCGTGGTCGGCCAAGCCATCGGACTTGATATAACGAAAACCATCGGACTGGCTGACGCTGATGGTGGCGGCGGCTTCGGCCGGGTTGATGAGAAAAGACCACAGGCTTTTTTCCGGTTGCGCATTGGCATTGGCGTTTCCGGTTGCTTCGATGCCGTGGGCCAGCGCAAGCGAAGGCGACACCAGACACATCAACATCGTTGTGAACGTTCTCATTATTTCCCCCCTAAAAATCGATACCAGCCCCGGTTACTTGCTTTTCATTACCCACACGCCATCCCAGTCTTTCGGGTCTTCGGCTTTAAGGTGGTCACAGCGTTCAATGTAGGTGTTGGAAAGTTCGTCCATGGGGTTTGCCTTCAGCACTTCGCGGAACGAGGTCGCGGCCTTGTCCCATTCACCAGCGCGATAATTTTTGCGCCCTTCGGCAAAATGATTTACCCCATCCATCAGGTTGGGGAAGGTCTCGCTGGTGTGGTAGTCCAGCACCTCATAAACCCGCACCGGCTCGGTCTTGCCCTTGACGACAACGTCATCGATATCGCGTATGCGATAGGTGCCCTTAAGCTTTTCGTAGGTAAACTCGGAAATCAGCAGGTGGGCGTGATATTGCTTGCACGCGCTTTCAAGGCGCGCCGCAAGGTTCACGCCATCGCCAATCATGGTGTAATCCATGCGTTTGGGTGAGCCGATGTTACCGGTGACGATATTGCCGGTGTTGAGGCCCAGCCCGTGGTCGATGGCCATAAGCCCTTGCTCGGCGCGCTTGATGTTCCATTCCTGAAGGCCGGTCAGCATTTTGATAGCGGCGCGCATGGCGCGGTCTTCATCGTCGTCATGGCCGACCGGAATACCAAACGCTGCCATGATGGCGTCGCCGATAAACTTGTCCAACATGCCACCCTCATCGGTGATGCAATCAACCATGATCGTGAAGTATTCGTTCAACAGTTCCACCGTGCCCTGCGCGCCCAACGCCTCGGTGATGGTGGTGAACGAACGGATATCGGAGAATAAAACCGTGGCCACCGTGGATCGCCCGCCGAGGAAATCGTCGCTGTCGCCAGCATTCATCATCTGGTCGGCCAGCGCCGGGTCCATGTAGCGGCTCATGGTGGACTTCATGCGTTTTTCGGCTGATATGTCCTCAATCATGACCATGGTGCCGAGTTTCTTTTCCTCACCACTGATCAACGGCAGAATGGTGACGTTGGCAGAAACCTTTTCACCGCCAAACACCATTTCAGCGTCCATGAAAACATCGGTAACCTGGGTTTCATCCACCTTGGAAATTTTATCCATCACCCACTGGTTGCTATCGGTGAAAAATTCGCCCGCCGGTTTGTTGATGATGTCTTCAGTGCCATCCAGCTGCATGATGCGGTAACCGGCCGCGTTGCAGGTGACAATTTTGCCGTCTTCGTCGGTTGTCACCACGGCGTTGGACATACTTTCGAGCATGCTTTCGCTGTAATTCTTCATGTTTTGTACGTCGTTGAACAGCTTGGCGTTTTCAAGGCCGATGGCGATTTGCGCGGTAAAAGCCTTCAGGCGCTGTTCGTCTTCTTCACCAAAGGGGCCGCCCTTTTTGTTCAGCACCTGGGTTACGCCAATGACCTTGCCTTCCTTGTTGATGACCGGGGTGCACAACATGGAGCGGGTGAAAAACCCGGTCTGCTTGTCAAACGCCGGGTTGAAGCGCAGGTCGGCATAACAATGGGGAATGTTGATGCTTTCGCCGGTGGTAAACACGGTGCCGGCAATGCCCAGATGGTTGGGCAGGCGTATTTCGATGGTGTCCAACCCGGCGCCGATCATGGAAAACAGCTCGTTGGATTTTTCATCGTTAAGGAAAAGCGTGGAACGTTCGGCGTTCAACAGGCGCGTGGCCTCGCCCATGACCTTGGCGAGCAATTTACCGAGATCGATTTCGGACGTCACATCGGAAACAATGTCGAGGAACTCCATTTCCTCGGCGCTTTTCTTTTCCATATGTTCGAGGTATTGCGTGTTTTGCAATGCCACCGCTGCCTGCGTGGTCATGGCTTCCAGCAGCACCAGGTCGCGCTCTTCAAAGGAAACCTTCTTTTTGCCATCCAGTTTGTTGAGCACCTGGGCGACGCCGATGGTGGAACCCTTGACCGTCTTGATGGGCACACAAAGGATAGACTTGGTGCGATAGCCGGTAAGCTCATCAACCGCCTTGTTAAACAGTTTGTTCTTGTAAGCATCGGCAATGTGCTGGCTTTCGCCGGTCTGGAACACATGACCGGCAATGCCGCTGTCATTGAGGATGCGGATCTCGCGCCGTTGCTGCCCCTGGGCGGTGCGGGAAAACAGCTCGCCCGCCTGTGCGTCATTAAGGAACAGGGTGGAACGATCGGCGCCCAGCTCGACGCTCATCATCTCGGTCAGCATTTCCAGGGCATCGTCGAGGTTTTCGGCAGTGGAAATGCGCCGGCTGATATCAATCAGCAGGTCGGATATGCCATAGGCGCTGTTGACTTCAGCGGCGCGGCGTCGGCTGATATAGGGGCGGCGGTCATCCTTGGTGCCTGACGTGGTGCCCGATTTGCTGTTGCCATCGGCCATCAGCTTTTCCCCTTTGGCTTATTTCCGACATCAATTTTTTCAAGCCGGTCGCGCAAGGTGGCGATGGTTTCGTGCAGCTGCTTTATTTCGGCCCGTGCCTGGCCGTTTTGTTTTTCAAGCTTGTCTTCATATGAAAACCTTACCGCTTCCATCTCGTCGCGCATGGTCTGGATGGTGTCTTGCAATTGTCCCGCTTCGCTTTTGCCATCTTTTAGCGTGGCCTGGACTTCATCGTCCTTGTCAAAACGCATTTTTTCCAACTCGTCACGCAGCGCACCGATGGTGTTTTTCAGGTGGCGGATTTCGGTTTGCGCTTCCAGCAGGTCGTCATTTTCAGCTTTAAGGGCGCCCATTGTGTTTTCCCCGGTATTATTCCCCTGCTGCCTTCGGTAAAAGGCAGCACTTTCATTGATTTAAGCCTATTTCCGCCCTTCCTCGCAACCCGGCGCTCAAAAGCGCGCCAAAAACCCGCGCTGGTGATGGCGTGGGGCAAAAAAACACCCCGGCTCGCGTCAGGCGGGCAGGGGTGTTATTTCAAAGTGCGCCTGGTCGGGCGCCAGCCATGGGCTGGCGCACAACAAAGCCTGAAGGTTTATTTTGCCGGAGCGAGGAACAGGTAAGAAACCCCGGCCGCCGCACCAATGCCTTCACTGCCTTCAACCGCGAGCGGCTGCAGTGAAATGCTCTTCTTGCCGCCACCGACCAGCAACTGCGCGCCAACACCAGCACCAGCAGCGGCGGAAGCCTTGGCACCAACATACTTGCCAGCCAACGCATGGGCGCCAATCCGGATATCACTGACCAAACCAAAGACGCCATAGACAATGGTTTTCTGTTTGTCCCACTCGAGGTCGAGGCCGAGGCCGACGCCGGTTTCGCCGCGATAGCGCTCGGACCCGTTATCAGCCCTGAGCACGCAATTAACGTTGCGAACCGAATGAATTAAAAGGTTCATCCCGCCGCCAGTTTGCTTGCAGGTTAACACGCCGATTTTAATGCCATGGTCGTTGGCTTCGGCTGCCTTCAGGAAAACGCCGG
>CBFCYL010000062.1:0-11706 GCA_965602455.1 uncultured Thalassospiraceae bacterium
TAAGCGCTGTATGCCTTTTTTTCAGGCTCAGGTGACCGTCCATGCGCTCGCGACGGGGCCCTTTACCGATTCTTCACACAACCATCGTTTACTGAAAGAGCACAACCGGTGAGGAGCATTCAACAATGAGCCAAGAACCGCAAACATATGGCCCGCTCGGCCTGGACGACGAACCCTACTGGCTGGCCCAGTTTGATCTCGCCACCTGGGGGATTGAGGACGTGGCCTACGTCAAGCCCATCAACCATGACGGCAAATCCGTTTACGGCATTTTTGCCGCCGATGGCACGGAGCTGGCAACGGTGGATAACCGCGATACGGCCATCATAACGGTACGCCAGAACGAGCTGGAGCCCTTAAGCGTCCACTGACGACAACGGGCGCCCTTTCAGCAAACCAGCCAGCGGGCCGGGCTTGCGGATAATGGCTGCCAGTCAAAAAACACTAACCGGAAATAAAATAACGGCACGTCTGCAAAGCGCATGCCGTTTTGTTTTTGGTTGTGAATGGGTTTTGTTGATGCGGTTTTAAGCCGTAACTTTAAACCGTAAATTACGCTGCCCGGGTAGCCGACGCATCGGTCAACAGCGCATAGAGCACTTCGGCTTTATCGGTTTCGCGCAATTTGTCGCATACCTGACCATCACGAAGCATGCGTGAAATACGCGCCAGTGCCTTCAGGTGGTCGGCGCCTGCGGTTTCGGGTGCCAACAAAAGAAAAATCAGATCAACGGGCTGGTCGTCGATGGCGCTAAAATCAATCGGCTGTTCAAGGCGGGCAAATACACCGTAAAGTTTGTCCAGGCTTGCAAGCTTGCCGTGTGGGATGGCAATGCCATGGCCAACGCCCGTGGTGCCAAGGCGCTCACGTTCCATCAGGACATCAAAGATGGCACGCTCAGGCTCGCCGGTAATTTCGGCGGCACGCTTGGCCAACTCCTGAAGGGCGTGTTTTTTGCTGGTCACATGAAGACCGGGCACAACGCACTCGATCGTGATCAGGTCGTTGATTTCCATGTTATCGATCCTCAGTTCCCTTGGTTCCCATAAGCGATTACGTAAACGCCTTGAGGAGTCCTTGCGATGGTGTTTATTCGGCGGCTTTCTCTGAAATATCCGGATCAATCCAGCCAACGTTGCCATCAGTGCGGCGATAAACAATATTCAGGCCACCGTGCATACTGTTCTTGAACATGACAACCGGCAGGTTGCCAAGGTCGAGCCGCATAACCGCTTCACTAACGCTAAGCGTTGCAATCTCATGCGGCATTTCAGCAATAACAGCGGGGTTGTCTTCTTCGGGGGCTTCTTCGTCTTCGTTTTGAGCGAAAATGGCATATTGTGCCGCCGTAATTTCTTCCGGTGCCTTTTGGTGGTGGTTGACCAGCCGGCGCTTGTAGCGGCGCAATTGCTTGGCAATACGTTCCAGCGCCTGGTCAAACGCGGCATAGGCGTCGTTGGCCTCGCCGTGGGCCTGTACGGTCAGGCCACGTCCGGCGTGCACCGAAATTTCAACATGAAAGAAATCGTGCTGTGCCTTGGAGAACGTCACACTGGCATCAAGTGCACGGTCAAAATATTTGGTAACGGCGGCTTCGAGCGCGGATTCGGCATGGCTTGTCAGCGATTCGCCAACATCAAGCTGCTTGCTTTTAACGGTAATTTCCATCGAGAGATTTTTTCCTATGGCGGTTATTTGGGGCGGTTATTTAGCAATAGAGCTTCGGGCACCCAGAGCCGCGTTTTTGTTCTTTTCTGCGCTTCGCCCGGCTTCTCACCGGCGGCTGGGCCCCTGTTAAAAACGGAGCTTTTCGTCAAAGTGGGCGGAACTTAGAACCCGCCCGCGTTCAAGTCAATAGTTGGTGATAATTTTCTTTAGTTTCAAGAGGTAAGGTTGCTTTTTAAAAGTCTCCGGTCTTTTCCCGGCGGCGCTGAACCGAAGATGGGATGCCCAGGGCATCACGATATTTGGCCACCGTTCGCCGCGCCACGTCGATATTTTCGGCCTTCAGCAGGTCGACCAGCTTGTCATCGGAAAGCACTTTCTTCGCGTCTTCGCCATCCACCAAAGCCTTGATGCGGTCCTTGACCGAAAGGGCGGCACGCGCCTCGCCGCCACCGACCCCGCCACCAACACTTGAGGAAAAGAAAAACTTTAATTCAAAAATACCACGCGGCGTTGTTATGTATTTGTTCGACGTCACGCGCGAAACGGTACTTTCGTGCATTTCAATAACATCGGCAATGTCACGCAGCACCAGGGGCTTCATGCCCTGCAGGCCGATACGAAAAAATTCATCCTGCTGGCGCACAATTTCTTCGGAAACCTTCAAGATGGTGGTGGCGCGCTGGTGCAGGGATTTAACCAACCAGTTTGCTGTTTGCAGGCATTCACTGATGTAGCGTTTATCCTCATCGTTTTTGGCGCTTTTGCTGACCTCGGCATAGTACCGGTTGTTAACCAGAACGCGCGGCAGGGTTTCGCTGTTAAGTTCCAGCGCCCATCCGCCACCGGGTGCTGGGCGCATCAAGACATCAGGAATGACCGGCTCGGACACGTCATGGGAAAAAGAACGGCCTGGCTTAGGGTCCAGCGCGCGCACCTCGTCAACCATGTCTCGAATATCATCGGCATCAACCCCGCAAACCTTGACCAGGGCCTTAAGGTCGCGGCTGGCCATCAGGTCTAGGTTCTCGAGCAGCGCCGCCATGGCCGGGTCATAACGATCAAGGTCTTTCAGTTGCAGGGCCAGACATTCTTTCAGGTCGCGCGCGAACAGCCCGGGCGGGTCAAGCGTTTGTAACTTTGCCAGCACCGCTTCGACTTCATCAAGTGTGCAGCCCAATCGTACAGCGATATTTTCCAGCTTGCCGGTCAGGTAGCCAGCCTCATTGAGCATATCAATTAATTCACCGCCAATAAGGCGTTCGGCAGGGTGCTCATAAAGCATGCCCACCTGCTCGGTCAGGTGCTGGCGCATGGACTTTTCACCAACCAGAGTCTGGTCGATACCCGGCATATTGTCGGAGCCGAAATTGCCGCCCGCGCCCCAGGTCTCAAAACTGCCGCCTTCGTCCCTAACTGGTGCATCGGAGCCAGAATCGTCAGCGTATGTGTTGTCGTAATCGACATCCAGCGAATCGTTGCCGCCCGTATCTGTGCCCATGTCAGCCGCTTCTTTTAGGGCCGTTGCGGTATCGGGCGCGTCTATGTCTGTATGGTTGTCGGGCAAGGCTTGAATTTCATCGCCACGCGCGTTTTCATCCGGCGTGTTGTCGCGTTCGTCCATTTCCAAAAGCGGGTTTTGTTCCAGCTCTTGTTCGACGTATTCGCCAAGTTCGATATTGTTGAGCTGCAGCAGCTTGATGGCCTGCTGCAATTGCGGCGTCATGACCAGGCTTTGGCCTTGTCTGAGGTCGAGACGTGGGACGAGTGTCATGGCATATTCTCCACACCACCCCCGCGCAAGCCTTTAAACAGCTTTTGAAGTAACGGTTGATTACAGGTTAAAGTGGTCACCCAGGTAAACGCGCCGAACTTCCTCGTTTCCGACAATGTCGGAAGGCGCGCCCTCCATCAACAACATGCCATTGTGAATGATATAGGCCCGGTCAATAACATCCAGGGTCTCTCGTACGTTATGATCGGTAATCAAAACGCCGATGCCGCGATCCTTAAGGTGGTTAACCAGATCGCGAATATCGCCCACCGCGATGGGGTCAATACCGGCAAAGGGCTCATCCAGCAACACGAAATGCGGGTTGGACGCTAAGGCCCGGGCAATTTCTACACGCCGGCGTTCACCGCCCGAAAGCGCCAGCGCCGGGGTGCGGCGAATATGGGTAATGGAAAATTCCGCCAGCAGGGCCTCGAGCATGTTTTCGCGTTCGCTGCGCTTGGGCTCGACCACCTCGAGAATGGCGCGAATGTTGTCTTCAACGGTCAGGCCGCGAAAAATAGATGCTTCCTGCGGCAGGTAGCCAATGCCCATCCGCGCACGACGATACATGGGCAAGTGCGTGATGTCTTCACCATCCAGCACCACCTTGCCGTAATCAGGCTGGATAAGGCCGGTAATCATATAAAAGCACGTGGTCTTGCCCGCGCCGTTGGGACCCAGCAGGCCAACAACCTCGCCACGCTTGATTTCGATGCTCATGTCCGAGACCACGGGGCGTTTCTTGAAGCGCTTGCCAATGGCTTCAACACGCAGGCCGCGCCGGTCCGGGTGCACCGTGTCGGCTACCAGACGGGGGCCGTTTGCAACTTCGGGTTTATCCGATGCGTTCATGGTTGCGAGGTTCCACTTAAATACCAGGCCACACTGAGGCGGCACGCTCCCTTTATACACCCGGGCGCGGCACAGCCAAATGCAATAATCCCAACGCGGCAACCATGTATTAACCATAAGGATAGCTTTTGGCGCCCTGGGCGGTGGATGACATGTGGAAAACCGCGCCTACCGGCCACCCGGCAGGGGCGACTTGACCGACGACTTGGCGCCGGGCATCAAAATACCCCGCACGCGCTGGCCGCTGCCCGTTCCGGCGCAACTTTTCAGGCGGCTGACGGATGTATTGAGGTCAAAATCGGCACTGCACCCCGTTAGCTGGTTTTCGCCCTGGCTGATGGTCACGTTGCCATCCATGCGTGCCAGGCCGGTTTGCACATTATAAGCCGCGCGGCTGGCCTCGACACGCTCGCTCGCGGTGGTAATAACCACGTTGTCGAACCCTTCCAGCAGGCGAACGCGGTCTTTGCCCTGGGCGTCGGTTTCAAACTTTGCGGTCAGCACATCGGCGCGTATCTGGCGTTCGCCACGTATGGCTGTTGCGTTATCGCGCGCCACCGCAATGTTTTTGGCGCGCCAGAATTCCACCTGTCCGGTGGCGGTAACCCGGTCTTCGCCCGAAACCAGCACCACCGGGTTGGCATCGGAAAGCACAATGACCGCCTGCGTTACATCATAAACCGCGCGCCCGCCGGTGGCTTCCCAGCCCGGCGCCGTCATGCGGACGTTGCCGTTGGCATCAAGACGCCAGATTTCGCTGCCGCCGGTTTTGCCGTCGCGATAATAGGCGCGCAACTCATCGGCCTTGATGGTGGTCGTGCCGCGAATTGCGGTTGCGCTGCCTGTGCCGTCACCCATGGCAATAAACGCTTGTTCTTCCTGCTGCCATTCAATGCCGCCGGGGGCGTCAATCTGGATAGGGCTGTCGTTTTCGCCACCCAGCAATGCCGGCGCGCCGACGCCGGTCTGGGCTGCGACGATGGTGGCCCAAAATACAAACACCGCTAATAGCCCGGCGCTAAACAGACCAATGGTTCGTCTTGCTATTATCATGGCCGTCCTTCTTCGGTTTGCTTATCAACGCTTTCAAACGCGGCGGGGAAGAATGTTACTTCCGCCGGTCCGGTAAAGCGAACGATGCGCCCTTTGTCAGAAAGCTCAAGTCCCGCTGCGTGCAAATCACCAAACGGACCATGACCAAAAACCGGGTCTTTGCTTTCGGCGCCACCACGGCCGAGGTCAACGTTCAGTGTATCAACACGCATTTCATATCCGGTGTCGTGAAACAGGTTAACCCCGCCCGAAAGCATAAGCTGCTTGTCATCGCGGATGTAACGACCGGTTTGCGCCGTCATCATCAACCATGAGCCGTCTTCCATGGTCAGGTCAGCCTTCGGCATTTCCAGTTGAATGGCGCCGCTGGCGCCATCTTCAAGGCGGGCGAGGTCTGCGGAAATTGAAAACGGGCGATTCTTTTCGTCGCTGCCAACATAGCGTGCGTTATCCATGCCCGGCTTGTCGGTCGCGGAAAACTGCAACGATGAAAAGCTGACCTTAAATTCATCCACATCACGAAAATAAGGCCACGCCAGCACCAGGCCGGCCAAGCCTAAGGCCGTGCCGACCAGTGCGACCTTCATCAGCTTCACAAATCGCGTATAGCGCGATCCGGCAAAACGGATTTCAGCATATTGGACGCCATCGCCCGTTTCGCCAACCAGCCCCCCGGCGTTCGGGCGCGACGACGCACCGTCTGCACGCTCCGATGTGGGCGCCCGGGTGCCGGATTCACTGGTGAGACCATTGCTGTGAAATGGGCTTTTGTTGTCACCGTTGCCGCCGTTGCCACTGTCGCCGTTACTCATGATGTTACCTGTTTACGGCCTGGCCCCAGACGCGTGCCATCAAACGACACCAGCGCGCAAGCAATCGTGAATATGCAAAATGCCAATGGGTTTCTTATTTTCAATTATAAACAGCGTCGTAATTTTTCGCTCGTTCATTATGGCAACGGCCTCGCTGGCCATTTGGTCGGCGGTAACCGTTATACCGCTTGGCGTCATGACATCGCTAACCCGCTTTTCGGGTAAATCAGGGCTCATGTGACGGCGCAAATCGCCATCGGTAACCACACCGATAAGCGCGCCCTTGGCGTCAATAACCCCGGCAACGCCGAAACCCTTGGCCGACATCTCAATAAGCGCCTTGGCCATGATGTCGCCCATGCCGACCAACGGCATTTCCCGGGTGGTGTGCATCAGGTCGCCAACCTTGAGCAGTTGCTGGCCCAACTTTCCGCCGGGGTGGAAGTCGTGGAAATCGGCGGCAGTAAAGCCCTTTCGTTCCAGCAGGCAAACGGCGATTGCGTCCCCCAGTGCCAGCATGACCGTGGTCGATGTCGTGGGCGCCAGGCCCATGGGGCAGGCTTCCGGACTGGGCGGAATAACCAGCGCCGCGTTGGCGGCTTTAGCCAGCGTGCTCGCGGCATGACCGGTTATGGAAATCAGCGGAATACGGTAGCGTTTGCAGTAGGCGACGATATCGGAAAGCTCTGCTGTTTCGCCGGAATTGGAAAGCGCGATAACCGCATCATCTTTCTGGATCATGCCTAAATCACCATGACTGGCTTCACCGGGATGAACAAAAAATGACGCATGACCGGTCGATGCCAGGGTCGCCGCTATCTTGCGCGCAACGTGGCCGCTTTTGCCCATGCCGGTAACCACAATGCGGCCCTGAAGTGCATCGAGCATACCAAGGGCTTCAATAAAGTTGTCGCCCAGGCTGTCACCCAGCGCATCAAGCGCATTCGATTCCGTTTTTAAAACCTTGCGCGCCGATGCGAGGTCGGTGTTGGTGGCGACGGGTTTTTTTGATGTGGCATTTTTAGCCATGGATTCTCCGGTGCAAAAATAAACCAGCGACCCGTTGGGCCTGACAGGTCAATGAGCAAAAATATCCAGTTCCGGCCAGCCTTCGAGGTCGAGGTCGGCACGCGTGGGCAGGAAATCAAAACACTGTTGAGCCAGCTCATGGCGGCCTTCACGAACCAGCATTTCATCCAGCCGGGTGCGTATGTCGTGCAGGTAAAGCACGTCAACTGCCGCATAATGGCATTGCGCTTCGGTCAACTCATCGGCGCCCCAGTCGGACGATTGTTGTTCCTTGGAAAGCTCAATCCCCAACAGTTCACGGCAAACATCTTTCAGGCCATGGCGGTCGGTATAGGTGCGCGCCAGACGCGATGCAATCTTGGTGCAATAAATAGGCGCACAGGTCACGCCGAGATAATGTTTCATGATCTGCACGTCAAAGCGTGCGAAATGGAAAATCTTTACCACATCGGGGTTTGCCATTAGCGCCTTGAGGTTGGGGGCGTCATACTTTCCATCCTCTAGCTGCACCAGGTGGCACACACCGTCTCCGGCTGAAAGCTGGACCACGCACAAGCGGTCGCGACGAATGCCAAGGCCCATGGCTTCGGAATCCACGGCCACCGCATCGCCAAAATCGAGCCCGGCGGGCAGGTCGCCACGATATAAATGAATTTCGGGTTTTTTTGCTTTCACAGGCTCTGGCGCTCCTTAGGGCTTTCTGGCGTTTTGTTCGCCGGCATCATAACCGCTTGGCCACGCCATAGAAAGGGGGGGCCGGCCCCTCCCGGGCGGCCAAAAAAACGAAGATACACCATATAAACCGGGAGATGGTGCCCAGGAGAAGACTCGAACTTCCACGACCTTGCGGCCACTGGCACCTGAAGCCAGCGCGTCTACCAATTCCGCCACCTGGGCATCGGGGGCATCTGGGCATCAGACCCCGCCGGGGCCAAACGCCTGAGGGCATGGAGTTAGCCCCCCAAGCCGCGGATGTCAACCGGATTGGCCTTATGCATGACCCTTCGTCTTGTGGTTTTACGGGTAGTTTTACGGCCCGGCAATCGGCGTTATGGTTGGTTATGGGTTTTTATAACGACACTATCATCGCCCACCTGACCGCGCTCTCCATGCGTGGCCAGTGGTTTCGCGAACAGCGCGAAAACATCATCCCGCTGGCCAAGGGCCACGTTCTGGAACTCGGCATCGGCTCCGGCCTCAACCTGCCATATTACGCACCCGAGGTAACGGTCCAGGGGGTTGAGCCTTCGGCCGTGATGCGTGCCAAAGCCGTTCGCGCAGCCAGTGAACTGGGGCGCACGCTGGAATTTGCCGGCCTCGACGGCGCCGAGATTGCGCTGGAGAACAACACCGTCGACACCGTGGTCTCGACCTGGGTGCTGTGTTCCATCCCCGATGTTGAGCAGGCACTTTCGGAAGTGCGCCGGGTGCTGAAGCCGGGTGGGCGGTTTTTGTTTAATGAACATGGACTGGCCCCCGAGGGCGCCGTTGCCAAGTGGCAAAACCGCCTGAACCGGCCGTGGCGTGCCGTCACGGGAGGCTGCAACATCAACCGGCGCCATGACAAGCTGATTGAAGCTGCGGGCTTTTCTTTTGACAACCTACAATGCGGATTTGAACAAGGGCCAAAATTGGTATCATACAGCTACAAGGGGGTTGCCCAGCCCCGCTGAGGGTTCCAATATCAATCTTCCTGCAAACGAAGGAACACACGATGAAGCAACAACAGGTTACGGTTTTCGGCGCCGGCGGTTTTCTTGGTCGCTATGTCATCCAGCGTCTGGCAAGAAAAGGTGCGGTGGTGCGTGCGGTGGTGCGCGACACCGAGGCAGCGGGCCACCTGAAAACACTGGGTGACCCCGGACAGATCACCCTGAAGCGCGCCGACGTCACCGACCCAAAGCTGGTTGCGGCCGCCGTTGAAGGTGCCGATGTGGTGATTAACCTTGTCGGCATTATCGTTGAAAAAGGCAGCAACACGTTTGAACATATTCACATTGAAGGCGACGAAAATGTTGCCATCGCGGCGCGCGAAGCCGGTGTCAAAAGTCTGGTCCACGTTTCTTCCGTGGTGGCCAATTCTGAATCAAAAACCCAGTATGGCCGCTCCAAGGCCGAGGGCGACGCACGCGTGCTGGCGGCATTTCCCAATGCGGTGGTGCTGCGCCCGGCCTGGTTAATCGGTGCCGAAGATCGTTTCATGAAAATGTTTGCCACCATGGCCCGCTTCAGCCCGGTGTTGCCGGTTATAGGGTGCCCGATCATGCCGAAGCTGAAAATGATCGGCGGTCCGGCGTCGCAATGGCGTGTGCCGGTGCTGGAATTTTGTTCCATGGGCGGCGCCGATTTTGAGCCGGTTTATGTGGGTGATGTGGCTAACGCCATTGTCAAAGTCATCGACAGCAAGGATGCACGGGGCAAAACGTATGAACTGGTCGGGCCAACGCTTTACACCCTCAAACAATTGCTGGAACTGATGCTTAAGGTTACCCAGCGCAAGCGGCTGATTATGCCCCTGCCCGTGCCCCTGGCAATGATGCAGGCGTTTTTCCTGGAAATGGTGCCGGGCAAACCGTTAACCCGCGACATGGTGCGCCAGATAACGGAAGGCAATGTTGCCAGCGGCAAGTGCCCAGGTTTCAAGGAGCTGGGCATTGAGCCTGTGGCCATTGAAACGGTGCTGCCGATGTATCTTAAAAGTTACAAGCCAACCGCACTTCAACGCACCCGCGAAGCCTGAGCCAGCTATATTTTTTCGTTGATTGTTTTTTGGGTTTAAAGCTTGCGCCCGGCGGCGACGATCAGTTCGGCGAACTCACGCAAAAAAACCGAACCTTTGACGGTGCGTTGAATCAGCACCGAACGGCGATCCGTTTCATCGGGTTTGCGGCGCACCATTTCCATTTCGCTCAAGCGGTCGATGGCGCGGGTCACGGCGGGCTTGGATATTTTCAAGGCTTCGGCAATGCCGCGCACGGTGTGTGGTGGTGGCGTCAGATAAACGCTCAACAACAATGCCATCTGGCGTGCCGTCAGGTCCGGGGCGTCCAGGCGCACGGAGCTGACCATCACGCGGCGCCACAGGTCCAAGGCCTCAAGTTCAGATAATTCAGCCGCCATAAGCGCCCCCCAGATGATCTTTGATCTTGCCTGTGCGAACCCTTCGTCTTGCGGTGGGCCCACTGCGAAAAGGCTGCATCAATTCGTTTCGATAGCGTTTTAGTTTTAGCCGACCATACCCGGTTGCACAAGCCCCATGTTTGCTTTCATTCGCCGCGAACGGCAAAAAAAGACAGGGCAGCCTTTCGCAAGGCCGCCCTGTCCTCAATCTGGCGGAGGGAGAGGGATTCGAACCCTCGATACGGTTTCCCGCATACACGCTTTCCAAGCGTGCGCCTTCAGCCACTCGGCCACCCCTCCACAGGGCTTTAAGGGTTGGGCGCAACTTATATCAACGCCCGGGCCAAATACAACACCTTCCATCAGCCAGCCACGAAATGGTGGCGAACGAAGGGTGCGCCGATGGCAAGGGGGGGTTATCATGGCGACCATGAAACGCGGTTTATTCTTTTTTGGCCTCGGCCTGCTGGCGGTGGCGTTTATTTCCGGTGCAGCTGAAATCGCCGCCTCGGGACTGTCGGGGCGCGCGCCTCTGTTCATGGCGTGGGCACAAGTATGGGAAACGCTGTGGCCCGCGTCGCTGGCAACCATTCGCGCTGGTGTTGACGGTGGCGCCTGGGCGCTGGGATGGGCGATCATGGAAGAGCTGATGATCTTGCCCGGCTGGCTGTTATTCGGGATGCCGGGCTTTACGTTAATGCTGGTCTTTCGCGACCGTTCGCGCGGCCCCGATAAGGATCTTGTTGAATCGCTCGGCCTTTATGATGAGCTGGCCAGGCGTGCGCGCGACGAAGGTTATGACAACGCCGACGAAGGCGACGACATGGCGCCGAGCACGCGCGACGCCGTGGCCGCACCGGACGAGCGTTTTGCCGATGAAAATGTAGATGAAGCCAACGCCACGGCAGCACCGCCCGAACCTTCCGCCCAGAATACAGCCACGGACACGAACCCGGACCCGGCCAAAAACTGAGCCGGGTCGCGCCATCAGCCGCCAAATGAAGGCCGCATTTTGGGATGCAAAGCGCATTCAACGCCGGCCTTGCCACCCCGCGCGGCGGTGAGCAAACCGGGGTCGTTATAAAAAAGTTATATTTTTCAATATATTAAAGGTTATCCACCGAACCTCTCCGACGGCGGCAAAGTGGCACGGCCCCTGCAAGGTTCCCCAGCGAACCTCAGACCCGGAGCCACCATGAACCAGATCCAGCCCCTAAACCCGACCCTTAATGAAACTGAACGCCAGGCGCGCGTTCTGGTGGCTGCGACCGATGCCGAAAACGCCATGGAAACGCAAGGGTGGTTGATAGCCGCTGGCATGACCAACGTGCGCGCCACCGCAGACGTACGCGAGGTGGCGGCCCTTTATGCGAAGTGGCCCTTCCAACTGCTGTTGCTGG
>CBFCYL010000063.1:0-11522 GCA_965602455.1 uncultured Thalassospiraceae bacterium
GTAAAGGTAGAGCGGAAGGTCATGCACCCGCTTTATAAAAAGTATGTGCGCAAGTCCAAGAAGTATGCCGCACATGATGAAACCAATAGCGTCAAGGCCGGGGAAATCGTCAAGATTCGCGAATGTTCCCCGATCTCGAAGCGTAAGACCTGGGAAGTCGTCACCGAGTCCGTCTGATTTATCTGCCTATCGGGCGGAGACCGTGATGCTACAAGGAGCAAGGTAAATGATACAGGTAGAAACAAATCTTGAAGTTGCTGATAATTCCGGCGCGCGCAAGGTGCAGTGCATCAAAGTGCTCGGCGGATCGAAGCGCAGGTATGCTTCAGTTGGCGATGTTATTGTTGTTTCAATTAAAGATGCGATCCCGCGTGGCCGCGTGAAAAAGGGCGACATCCACCGTGCTGTCGTCGTGCGTACGGCCAAGGATATCCTGCGTTCGGATGGTTCCGCCATTCGTTTCGACAGCAACGCGGCCGTACTGATTAACAAGCAGGGTGAGCCGATCGGAACTCGTATTTTCGGCCCGGTCACCCGCGAGCTGCGTGCAAAGAAATACATGAAAATTATTTCTTTGGCGCCAGAGGTATTGTGATGGCTAGCAAAATTAAAAAGGGCGACGAAGTGGTGGTTATCACGGGTCGCAGCAAGGGAATTAAGGGCGAAGTCCTTAACATCGTCCCCAAACGAAACGAAGCAATTGTTCAGGGCGTCAACATGGCCAAGCGCCATACGCGTGCCTCGCAAACTTCCGAGGGCGGCATTATTGAAAAAGAAATGCCGATTGACCTTTCGAATATCGCCATTGTCGACCCCAAGGACGGCAAGCCAACCCGCGTTGGCTTTTCGACCCTGAAGGACGGTAAAAAAGTTCGCATTGCCAGGCGCTCTGGCGAAGTTCTGGATAGTTGAGGAGGCGACGAAGATGACACGTTTAAAAGAAATGTATCATTCCGACGTCGTTCCGACGATGAAGGATCAGTTCAAATATAAAAACCCGATGGAGCTTCCGAAGCTGGAAAAAATCGTCATCAACATGGGTGTTGGTGAAGCTTCGCAGGACAAGAAGAAAATTGACGGCGCCGTCGCCGACTTGACCTTGATTGCCGGCCAAAAACCGGTCAAGACCAAGGCCAAGAAATCCATCGCCGCATTTAAACTGCGCGAAGAGATGGTCGTCGGCACCAAGGTGACGCTGCGCAAGGACCGTATGTTTGAGTTCCTTGACCGTCTGGTCAATGTCGCCCTGCCGCGGGTTCGTGATTTCCGCGGCCTTTCATCAAAGGGATTTGACGGCAACGGTAATTTCGCAATGGGCCTGAAGGAACAGATCGTGTTTCCCGAAATTGACTACGACAAGGTAGACAAAATCAGGGGTATGGACATTGTCATCTGCACTTCAGCCAAGACCGACGCCGAAGCGTTGGCCCTGCTCAAGGCTTTTGATATGCCGTTTGGTGTTGAAACCGGAGGAAATGAGTAATGGCTAAGAAATCCGCCGTTGATAAAAACAACAAACGCATTCAGCTCGTCAAGCGTTATGCCGCCAAGCGCGCCAGCCTCAAGGCTGCCGTTAGGGACGAAAGCCTGAGCGCCGAAGAACGCTTTCAGGCGCAAATGAAACTTGCTGAATTACCGCGTAATTCTTCACCGTGCCGTGTTCGCCTGCGTTGTGGTATCTCCGGACGCCCGCGCGGCAACTATCGTAAATTTAAATTGTCTCGTATCGCCTTGCGCGAACTGGCCAGCCGTGGGGAAATCCCCGGCATGGTCAAGTCGAGCTGGTAAGAGAGGACCTAGACGGATGTCAATGACAGATCCCCTGGGCGACATGCTCACTCGTATTCGTAACGGCCAGATGGCAAAGAAAAGCGCTATCGTTGCTCCGGCTTCGAAGTTGCGTACCAACGTGCTGGAAGTGCTTAAGCGCGAAGGTTATATCCGCGGATTTGATGAGTATGAATTGCGCCCCGGTTTGCGTGAAATCAAGATCGAACTCAAATACTACGAAGGTGAGCCGGTCATCCAGAAAATTGCGCGCGTCTCCAAGCCGGGACGTCGCGTATATTCCAAAACCAAGGATCTTACCAAGGTCTATAACGGTCTCGGCATTTCCATCATCTCGACCCCGCAGGGCGTGATGTCGGATAACGAGGCCCGCCAGGCCAATGTCGGAGGCGAAGTCCTCTGCCAGGTATTTTGATCGTTAAGGGCAGGAAACAGCAATGTCTCGTATTGGTATAAACCCCATCAGTGTTCCGGACGGCGTCACCGTTGAAATCGCCGGAACCATCGTCACCGCCAAAGGCAAGTTGGGCGAGCTTTCCGCACAACTGACCGATGACGTTGTGGTCACCCAGGCCGACGGCACCATTACCGTGGCGCCGCGCAAGGGCGCCCCGCGCGCCAAGCAGATGTGGGGCATGACCCGCACCGTCATCAACAACCTAGTGGTTGGTGTCGCCGAAGGCTTTGAAAAGAAGCTGGAAATTAATGGTGTTGGTTATCGTGCCCAGGTCAAGGGTAAGGACCTAGTGTTGCAGCTCGGTTACAGTCACGAGGTCAACTATCCGATCCCCGAAGGCATCACCGTTAAGTGCCCGGACCAGACCCACGTTGAGATTTCCGGTTCCGACAAACAGAAAGTCGGTCAGATCGCCGCTGAAATTCGCGCATATCGTTCGCCGGAGCCCTACAAGGGCAAGGGTGTAAAGTACGCAGATGAATACATCGTGCGTAAAGAAGGCAAGAAGAAGTAAGGCACCCGTCATGGCATATTCAAAAAAACTGTTCGACCGCCGCAAACAGCGCACCCGCACGAAGATTTCAAAGAAATCCGGTGCGCGCCCGCGTCTTTCGGTGTTTCGTTCCAGCAAGTACATCTACGCCCAGATCATCGACGATGTTCAGGGCGCAACGGTGGCTTCCGCATCCAGCCTTGAGAAGGATTTCAAGGGCAAGACCGGTGCCGACACCACCGCCGCTGTCGCAGTTGGCAAGCTGTTGGCCGAGCGCGCATCCAAAGCCGGAATCACAGACGTCGTGTTTGATCGCGGCGGCTATCGTTATCAAGGCCGGGTCAAGGCCCTCGGCGATGCTGCCCGTGAGGGCGGCTTGTCTTTTTAATAGGAGTTCAAGATGAACCAACCCGCACCCCAGCGTCCTGAACGCGGACGTGGCCGCCAGCGCCCCGAGCGCGAGGAATCAGACCTCATCGATCGCTTGGTCGGCATTAACCGCGTTTCCAAGGTGGTAAAGGGCGGCCGTAACTTTTCGTTCGCGGCCATCGTGGTCGTTGGTGACGGCAAGGGCAAAGTCGGCTTTGGCACCGGTAAGGCGCGGGAAGTTCCCGAAGCCATCCGTAAGGCGACCGACACCGCCAAGAAAAGCATGATCCACGTGCCGCTTCGCGATGGACGCACGCTGCACCACGATGTGGAAGGGCGCTTCGGCGCCGGCCATGTGGTTCTGCGCAGCGCACCTGCTGGTACCGGCGTTATTGCCGGTGGCCCGATGCGCGCCGTGTTTGAATCCATGGGCGTTTCTGATGTGGTTACCAAGTCCATCGGCACCCAGAACCCGCACAACATGATTAAGGCGACGTTTGCGGCGCTTAAGAACATGGCATCCCCGCGCTCCGTTGCGGCACGCCGTGGCCTTAAGGTTGGCGATATCATTGCCCGTCGTGGCGACAAAGAAGCCCAGGAGTAATCGATATGGCCACTAAAAAAACCGTCAAGGTGACCCAGACCGGAAGCGCCATTGGCCGCGAAGGCAGCCAGCGTGCAACGCTTAAGGGGCTTGGCCTGAATAAAATTAACCGGACTCGCGAATTGGAAGACACACCTTCTGTGCGCGGCATGATCGATAAGGTTTCGCATCTCGTGCGCGTTGAGGAAGCCGGCTAAGGCCGACATAAGGAAGTAATACGATGAAACTCAACCAAATCAGTGACAACAAAGGCGCAACCACGAACCGCAAGCGCATCGGCCGGGGTATCGGCTCGGGCACCGGCAAGACCGGCGGTCGCGGCGTCAAGGGCCAGAAGTCTCGTTCCGGCGTTTCGTTGGTCGGTTTCGAAGGCGGCCAGATGCCGCTTTTCCGCCGTCTTCCCAAACGTGGCTTTAACAACATCTTTCGCTTGAAGTTTGCCGAGTATAACGTCGGTCGCCTGCAGAAGATGGTTGATGAAGGAACGCTGGACGCCAAAAAAACCATCAATGCTGAATTGTTGCGTGAAGCCGGTTTGCTGAAGGGCCGCGTCGACGGCATTCGCATTTTGGCCAAGGGTGAATTGAAAGCCAAACTGACCATCGAAGCACACGGCGCATCAAAAGCCGCTATCAGCGCGGTGGAAAAGGCCGGTGGCAGCATTACCATTACCGCCAAGCCCAAGGTGGTGTCGGAAAAGAAGTCAAATCGGTCAAAGAAATCAAAGGCCAACGCGGAAGCCGCCAGCTAATTTAGCGCGTGGCCCAGAAACAGGTTTTAATCTGATATGTCATCAGCCGCCGAGCAACTTGCACGGAATATGAACTTCGGTGCCCTTGCTAAGGCCACCGAACTCAAGAAACGCATCTGGTTCACGCTGGGCGCGTTGATTGTGTACCGTCTTGGTACTTATATTCCGCTGCCTGGCGTTGATTCCCAGGTCTTGCAGGATATTTTCAGCCAAAACGCCAGCGGCCTGTTGGGCATGTTCGATATGTTTACCGGTGGCGCGCTTTCGCGCATGACCATCTTTGCGCTCAACATCATGCCGTATATTTCTGCGTCCATCATCATGCAGTTAATGACCGCCATTTCGCCGAACATGGCGCAGCTGAAAAAAGAAGGCGAGTCCGGGCGTAAGAAGATCAACCAATACACCCGCTACCTGACCGTGCTGATTACCGTCATACAAGCCTATGGCATCGCCGTCGGCATTGAGGGCACAAGCTCGGCATCCGGCTCAGCGGTGTCAGACCCCGGCTGGTTCTTCCGCTTTACCGCGGTTGTTACGTTGACCGGCGGCACCATTTTCCTGATGTGGCTGGGCGAACAGATTACCCAACGCGGTGTCGGCAACGGCATTTCATTGATTATTTTCGCCGGTATCGTCGCCAACCTGCCCTCAGCCCTGGCATCAACCCTGGAACTAGGTCGCACCGGCGCCATGTCGACGCTGTTCATCCTCGGCCTGCTGGTGATGGCGGCGGCGGTTATCTTCTTTATCGTGTTCATGGAACGCGCCCAAAGGCGCATCATCGTGCAGTACCCCAAGCGACAGCAAGGCAACCGCATGACCGAGGGCCAGAGCACTCACCTGCCGTTGAAACTCAACACCGCCGGCGTTATCCCGCCCATTTTTGCGGGCTCTATCCTGTCGCTGCCGGTTACCATCATTGCCTTTTCCGCTGGCTCCGGGCCTGAATGGATGACCACCGTTACCGCGCTTATTGGCCGCGGTCAGCCGCTTTACCTGGCGATTTACACGTTCATGATCGTCTTTTTTGCCTTCTTCTATACCGCCGTGGTGTTTAACCCCACCGATACCGCCGACAACCTGAAAAAGTATGGCGGTTTTGTGCCCGGAATCCGTCCCGGCCAGAACACCGCCGACCACCTGGACCGGGTGCTGACGCGCCTGACCGTGGTTGGTGCGGCATATCTTACGGCGGTGTGTCTGTTGCCAGAAATCCTAATGTCGAAGTATTCCGTACCGTTTTACTTCGGCGGGACCTCCCTCCTGATTGTGGTCACCGTGACCATAGACACGGTTTCACAAATTCAGTCGCACATGCTGGCTCACCAGTATGAAGGGCTGATCAAGAAATCAAAATTAAGAGGGAGAAATCGTTAAATGAGTAACCTGATTTTGTTGGGCCCGCCGGGCGCCGGTAAAGGCACCCAGGCCAAGCGCATCGAAGAGAAGTTCGGCCTTATCCAGCTTTCCACCGGCGATATGCTGCGCGCCGAAGTAGGCGCCGGCACAGACCTCGGCAAGCAGGCCAAGGAAATCATGGAATCTGGCGGTTTGGTGTCCGATGACATCATTATCGGCATGATTTCAAGCCGCATCGACCAGGACGACTGCAAGGGCGGCTTCATCCTCGATGGCTTCCCGCGCACCGTGCCCCAGGCCGAGGCGCTTGACGGGATGCTCAGCGATAAGGGCATCCATATGGACCACGTGATCGAACTAACGGTTGATGACGAGGCCATGGTGGGGCGTATCTGCGGACGCTATACCTGCTCCAAATGCGGGGCCGGCTTCCACGACACCTTCCAAGTCCCTGAAAAAGAAGGGGTTTGCGATAAATGCGGTGGTACCGAATTCACCCGCCGCGCCGACGACAACGAAGAAACCGTGCGTTCGCGCCTTGGCGCTTACCACGAACAGACGGCTCCGATTGCTGCATACTATGGTAACCGGGGTATTTTAAAGCAAGTTGACGGGATGGCCGAGATTGACGCCGTAACCCGCCAATTAGAGGAAATTATTGGTTGAGCGAAGACGTGTTGACAGGGCGGATTGAGCGCATATAATCGCGCCTCTCATAACCCTTGACAGCCTGATTTTCGCTGGAAAACCAAAGTTTAAGGAGTATCGGCTTTGGCTCGAATCGCTGGCGTAAACATCCCGACCGCTAAAAGGGTCGTGATCGCCCTGACCTACATCCATGGCATCGGCCGTACCAAGGCCGTTGAAATTTGCACTAAGGTCGGAATCCCCGACGAACGCCGGGTCAATGACCTGACGGACGCCGAGGTTATCCGTATCCGCGAAGCCATCGACAACGACTACCAGGTCGAAGGTGACCTGCGTCGTACCGTCGCCATGAACATCAAGCGTTTGATGGACCTCGGTTGCTATCGTGGTTTGCGTCATCGCCGCGGCCTTCCGGTTCGCGGCCAGCGCACGCACACCAACGCGCGCACGCGCAAGGGCCCGGCCAAGGCAATTGCCGGCAAGAAGAAATAAGGCTGAGGAAAAAGCAACATGGCTAAGGCAACCACCCGTCCCCGTCGCCGCGAGCGCAAAAACATCGTTTCCGGTGTGGCGCATGTGAACGCGACGTTTAACAATACCATGATCACCATTTCAGACGCTCAGGGCAACGCCATTGCCTGGTCGTCCGCTGGTGCCCAGGGCTTCAAAGGGTCGCGTAAATCGACCCCCTATGCCGCACAGATGGCAGCCGAAGACGTCGGTAAAAAGGCGCAGGAACACGGCATGCAGACCCTTGAGGTTGAAGTCAAGGGGCCGGGCTCAGGCCGCGAGTCAGCGCTTCGCGCGCTGCAGGCCGTCGGGTTTACCATTACGTCCATTCGCGACGTAACCCCGATCCCGCACAATGGCTGCCGTCCGAGGAAGCGCCGTCGCGTTTAACTTCGGTTTCCCGAAAGTTCGGGTTTTTTATTAATGCCGGCGGTGCCGGATATTGCATGCAAGGTTCATGTCCCAAAATGGGGTATTGAGCTGGTTTTTATCGTCTTGGACGTGAGGTCGCACCCGTGATTCAGAAAAATTGGCAAGAACTGATTAAACCCACAAAATTGGACGTTGTGCCGGGGCTCGATTCCTCGCGCCACGCCACCATCGTCGCTGAACCGCTGGAACGCGGTTTTGGCCTAACGCTGGGCAATGCGCTGCGTCGCGTGCTGCTGTCATCGCTTCGCGGCGGCGCGGTAACCGCGGTCCACATTGACGGTGTGCTGCACGAATTTTCGTCCATCCCGGGCGTGCGCGAAGATGTCACCGACATCATCTTGAACATCAAGTCCATGGGCTTGAGGGCTCATTCCGAAGGCAGGAAGCGCATGACACTGAGCGTGGACAAGCCGGGCGAGGTTACCGCCGGCATGATCGAAACCGGCCCCGACATTGAAGTCATGGACCCCGATTTCGTGCTTTGCCACATTGATAAGGGCGCCAAGCTGCATATGGAATTCACTGTTGATACCGGTAAGGGTTATGTTGCCGCTTCGGAAAACCGCCCGGAAGATCCGCCCATCGGCCTGATCCCCATCGACGCCGTGTTTTCGCCGGTGCGCAAGGTTAGCTACAAGGTGGACAACACCCGTGTTGGCGAAGAAACCGACCTCGACAAGTTGACGCTGGAAGTGGTTACTAACGGTTCTGTTTCCCCGGATGACGCCGTGGCGCTTGCCGCGCGCATCCTTTCCGAACAACTTCGAATGTTTATCAATTTTGAAGAGCCGACCGCCGAGGTTCGCGTTGAGGAAGTTCACGAAGAACTGCCGTTCAATAAGAACATGCTGCGTAAGGTTGACGAACTTGAACTTTCCGTTCGTTCCGCCAACTGCCTCAAGAACGATAACATCATCTACATTGGCGATCTGGTGCAGAAAACGGAATCCGATATGCTGCGCACCCCGAATTTCGGCCGCAAATCCCTGAATGAGATCAAGGAAGTGCTTTCGCAAATGGGTCTGCACCTCGGCATGGAAATACAGCAATGGCCGCCCGAAAACATCGAGGACATGGCCAAGAAACTGGAAGAGCCTTTCTAGGAAAAGGTTTCTTCATCGGGCCGATTAACAATATCTGGCCCAAACCCGTCGTACTTTCGCTTTGCTTAAGGCATTAAGGCGTCGGGATAACGCAATCGACTTCGTGAGCGAGGTCAGGAACAATAAGGAGAGCCGCCCATGCGACATCGCAAGGCACTACGTAAACTGAACCGTACCAGCAGCCACCGTAAAGCTATGTTTTCAAACATGGCGGCCTCGCTGTTGATCCACGAGCAGATCAAGACCACGCTACCCAAAGCCAAGGAAATGCGCCGCATCGCCGACAAGATGATTACGCTCGGCAAGCGCGGTAACCTGCACGCCCGTCGTCAGGCTTTTTCCTATATGCGCGATGAAGCGGCGGTGGCTAAACTGTTCTCGATACTGGCCGAACGCTACAAGGAGCGCCCCGGCGGTTATACCCGCGTGCTCAAGGCCGGTTTCCGCTATGGCGATGCCGCCCCGATGGCGGTGCTTGAGCTGGTTGACCGTGACCCCAAGGCCAAGGGTGCCGCCGACCACGCCCGTGAGGCCGCCAAGGCGGATAGCGAAGGCGAATAAGCCAGCCGCAACCCACCGGTTGAAATTTCAGAAGGCGGCCTTTTGCGGGCTGCCTTCTTTTTTGCCTTTTTGGTGTGGCGCCGGGCCGGGGGTGCTAAACTCACGCCCAAACCACCATTGGCGATAATACGGAGACAACGAACGTGCAAAGCCGACCCAAACAAACCCTTCATGCCATCGTTGGTGCAGCCCTGATTATGGTCTCTGCCGTCGTGGTTCCGGTTCCGGTTCAGGCACAAAGCCAAAACAAGCAGGTGCCGGCCAACCTGAACATGGTGCAGCTTTCCTTCGCCCCCGTGGTTCGCGAAACGGCGCCTGCCGTGGTCAATATCTACACCGCCAAAACGGTTCGTGTGCGGCGCTATGAACCCCTGTTCAACGACCCGTTCTTCCAGCAGTTTTTTGGCGGGCAGTTGCGCCGCGCCGTTCCGGGGCCGAAAACGAAGGTGCAAAACTCACTGGGTTCCGGCGTTATCGTTCAGGCCGACGGCACCATCATTACCAACCATCACGTCATTGAAGGTGCCGAGGAAATCAAGGTGGTGCTGACAGACCGCCGTGAGTTTCCGGCCAGCGTGGTCGGCTTTGACCAACGCACCGATCTGGCCGTCCTTAAGGTGGATACCGGGGGCGAGGCGTTGCCGGTGCTTGAGCTGAGCGATTCCGACAACCTGGAAGTGGGCGACCTTGTGCTCGCCATCGGTAACCCGTTTGGCGTCGGCCAGACGGTAACCAGCGGCATCGTCTCGGGGTTGGCGCGCACGCGCACCGGCATTTCCGACCTTAATTCGTTTATCCAGACCGACGCCGCCATCAACCCCGGTAATTCCGGCGGCGCACTGGTCGGTGTCGATGGCCGCCTTATCGGCATCAACACGGCCATCTTTTCCAAGTCTGGTGGTTCCATGGGGATCGGCTTTGCCATTCCGTCGAACATGGTGCGTTCCGTGCTTGCCGGTATCCAGGAAGGCGGGCGTGCCATTCGCCCGTGGTTCGGTGCTTCGGGCCACGGTGTAACCCAGGAACTGGCCAAGAGCTTCGGTCTTGATCGCCCCGTCGGCGTTGCCATTACGCGCCTGTATAGTGGTGGCCCGGCCGAACGCGGCGGCCTTGCCGTCGGCGATGTGGTGCTTTCCATCAATGATCATGAAGTAACGGACCCGCTGGATTTACGCTTCCGCATTGCCACACTTACTGTCGGCGAAACGGCGCCGGTGGTGGTCTGGCGCCGTGGCCGGGAAGTTAAGCTCTTCTTGCCACTGGAAGCCCCGCCCCAGGATCGCCCGGCCAACGAAACCCTGCTCAAGGGGCCGCAACCGATTGCCGGTGCGGTAATTGCCAACATGTCACCGGCGCTGGCCGATGAACTGGGTGTCAGCGGCGACCTTTCCGGGGTCATGATCATGAAATTAATTAACAACACCAATGCCCATCGCGTTGGCTTCAAGCCGGGAGATTTTCTGGTCAAGATCAACGAATTTAAAATTTTGTCGGTCGCCGATGTTATCAAGGCACTGGAAGCCAGCAACAAACGCTGGAACATCACCATCAAGCGCGGTGGCCGGGAGATAAGCATGGTGCTGGGTGGCTGAGGTTGAATGAGCACACTGTTTGAAAGCCAGGCCCCAAGGCCGCTGGCCGACCGGCTCAGGCCCAGAACCCTGGCCGAGGTTGTGGGCCAGGGTCACCTGTTGGGCGAAGACGGCCCGATGGGGCGAATGGTGGCGGCGGGCAGGTTGTCTTCTTTGATTTTGTGGGGCCCACCGGGCAGCGGCAAGACCACCATTGCCCGGTTGCTGGCCGAACATACCGACTTTCATTTCGAACTCCTGTCGGCGGTGTTTTCCGGCGTTGCCGATTTGCGAAAAATTTTCGAGCGCGCGCGTTCCAACCGCCAGGGCGGGCAGGGCACGTTGTTGTTCATTGATGAAATCCACCGTTTCAACCGCGCCCAGCAAGATGGCTTTTTGCCTTATGTGGAAGACGGAACCGTTATACTGGTTGGTGCCACCACCGAAAACCCGTCGTTTGAACTGAACGCCGCGTTGTTGTCGCGCACACAGGTTTTGGTGCTTAACCGGCTGGATGATGCGGCGCTGGAGGAATTGCTGGCCCGCGCCGAGAAGGAAACGGCAAAAAAACTGCCGTTGGAACCGCAAGCCCGACAGGCCATGCGTGCCATGGCCGATGGCGACGGGCGCTACCTGTTGAACATGGCCGAAGAATTGCTGGCGATGGATACCGCCGCGCCGCTGGCCACGGCGGAACTGGCGCGCATTATTCAACAGCGCATGCCGCTGTATGACAAATCTCAGGAAGGCCATTACAACCTGATATCGGCGTTGCATAAATCGCTGCGCGGTTCCGACACGGACGCGGCGCTTTACTGGTTTGCGCGCATGATTGCCGGCGGCGAAGATCCCAATTATATCGCCCGGCGCCTG
>CBFCYL010000064.1:0-11057 GCA_965602455.1 uncultured Thalassospiraceae bacterium
CAGATAACGCCAAACCCATTTTCCAGAAACTGATCGGCCACTTACAACAACGCCAGGACGACACGGTTCATGTTCTGGATTTGGGCTGTTCCTACGGCATCAACGCGGCAATCCTCAAGCACGACCTTTCAATGGACGAGCTCTACGAACATTGGGGCCAAAATAAAATGACGGACGCCACATCGGATGAGGTCGTCGCATATGACCAGCAATTCTTTTCCGATATTGACGACTCAGAAGACATTGAGGTGATCGGGCTGGACCAGGCCGAGAATGCCATCGCCTTTGGCGTAGAGTCAGGTCTGCTGGACGAGGGACTCGCCGTAAATCTCGAAATCGAACCGCTATCCGCGCTGGCGAAAGAAAAGCTGGCGCCGGTAGATATGGTGATGTCTACCGGATGTGTCGGCTATTTGACCGAGAAGAGTTTCGACCGTTTGCTGCCTGCGGTAAGTGAAGGCCATCAACCCTGGATTGCTAACTTCGTGCTGCGAATGTTCCCGTTTGATGCCATTGCGAAGTCTCTGGATAAGTGGGGCTATGTAACTGAGAAGCTCGATGGCGAAACCTTCTTTCAACGCGAGTTCGCCTCAGATGATGAGCAGGATCAAGTGCTCGAACAACTGCGCGACCAGGGTATCGACCCAGCCGGCAAGGAGGCTGAGGGCAATTTCCTAGCCGAGTTCTATCTGTCCCGCCCGAAGACGGATGCGTCTGAGTTACCGATCGAGCGCTTGCTTCAAGCTTGAATGCGGTGTTCGTCTATGTCCGCCTGGGGTTATAAGCAGACATTTAGCGCACCGATCTTTACGCCCGCTTTGAATCGGAAAGCGGAAGTGAAGGCGGATAAGTAACCGCACCCTAAATGGATTGTTTACCCGCGTGGGACCCCTATTCCGAGGTGGGGGCGCCCCCCCGGGGGGGTCATTCAGGACTCTTGGCAATTCGCCCTGCGGGCATCAGGGTTCGAATCACCCCTATCTGCCATTGCCCCATATGGGCGCCTTGATATAAAATACCGCCTTGAGCTCAACCGTAAGCAATTGTGGGAAATTAAATCATGAAAATACGCAACATGTTCGCCTTGATGGTGGTTTCAGCCATTCTTTCCGGGTGTGCGGCGCTTGCCGCGCCATGCCGGGTTACCGGGTCCGTGATGAAGGTGATCCCCGTAATCGGTGAGCCGATCGGTTCGGCATTGGATGCCTGCGGCGACGCTATTGATTAAGGTTTCGCGTTAACCTTGTTAAAGCCGCGACGGGTCATCACCCCCCAGGCGTGGCGGCGGCCAATCAAATACTCAAAAAACCCCATGGCCCGCCATATGGAATTCAGCTGGCGGTAGCCGAAGTTTTCCACAATGGCTGCGCCGGTGAGGGTTATTAAATCGCGTGCCCGTGGCACCCGGCGAATATTTGGTAGGGATTCCTTGTGCCCACATACCTACCCACATACTCAATTTACCGATAATTTAGATGGGAATATTACAGGTTAGCCTAAACAACGCGCTCTGAGGGGAACGTGACCGTAACCTTGGTTCCTTTTTCCGGCTCACTCTCCACTGACATGGTTCCACCATGAGCCTCAACTAGGCCCATGGTAAGGGGTAATCCCAAACCACTGCCTTCATGTGTGCGAGTCAGTGAGCCATCAACTTGTCCAAATTGCTCGAAGGCTTTGGCCAGCCCGGCCTCATCCATTCCGATACCGGTATCGGTAACTGTAACCACTATACTGCCATTGCTATCCACGAACGCATCGCACGACACCATACCGCCTTTGGGTGTGAACTTAACGGCGTTACTGAGCAGGTTCATAAAAATTTGTTTGAGACGTTGCTTGTCGGCGAACAAGGAGGGTATATCCGCAATAGAGGGGCCCGAGAGCGCGATTTGGCCTTCCGACGCCTTGGCTCCAATGATGCGCAGCACACTCTCCACCGTTTCGACCAAATCAACATCTTCTTCATTGAGCTTCAACTTATCTGATTCAAGTGCGGAAACATCCAAAATATCATTGATGACTTCGAGAAGGTGAATGCCCGATACATTGATATCCTCAATATATTCAACGTATTTGTTGCTACCCAACGGGCCAAAAACCTCATCCTTCATGGTGGCTGAAAAGCCGATGATCGCATTGAGGGGGGTGCGCAACTCATGGCTCATATTTGCCATGATTTCTGCTTTAGCGCGGTTTGCAACCTCTGCCTGAACGCGGGCCTTGCGCGTGCGTTCCTTGGCAATTTTATGCCGTGTAATATCCTCATGAATGGCAATAAAATGGGTGATCAGACCTTCATCATTAATTACAGGTGCCGCCACCATTGATGCCCAGAAAATGCTGCCATCTTTGCGTCTGTCTTTAATTTCGCTACGCCATGGGCGACCAGAAGTTAGATTGCCCCACAATCCCTTATAAATATTAATTGGTGTATCGCCAGATTTCAGTATACGCGGGGTCTGGCCGATGGCCTCCTCTTCGGAATACCCGGTCATTTCGGTAAAGCGTGAATTAATATATTGAATTGTTCCATCGGTAGCGGTGATAAAAATCATATTAGGGCTTTGCTCAATCGCTTGGGAAAGCAAGTTTAAATCCAATACAGCCTTATCCCTTTCAAGCAAGGGGATGGAGATGCGTCGAAATATCAAGGCGCCAACAAGCACAATTACAAAAACGCCAGCCAGACTCAGCAATCCGGCGTAAACGAAGGGGGCGCGGATTTCGCTGAGGTCAATCTTGGCAACAATCCCTGCCTTTAATAGGGGTAATGGTTCGTGGGCGGCAAGCACCACCTCTCCACGATAATCCAGACCTACGACAATACCGCTTTCCCCGCGTAACGCCCGACGCATTGGCTCACCGAGATCGGATGCCCAAGGAATAGGAACTGGTTCCAAAAAATCAAAGTGGCGGTGGCTAAGAAGAAAAATGATTTTTCCATCTTTAAGCGTGCCTAAAGTGAACTCTCCGGTTTCGCCAAAGCCGGGATATTTACGATGTGCGGCTTCAAGTTGATAAAAAGTTGCCGCCGAGGCACCACCGGGGTGGCTTTTTTGGCTATGCTCAATATCAAATGATGCTACAGATTCAATTAAGATGGCCTGGGTTTTTGCAAGCTCGACCAGGCGCAATGCTTCTTGTTTGTATGCGGTTTCGTAAAGTAGCCAAATGGATAGCAATGCCACCGCTAACGCAACGCCAGATAAAATGGACACCGCCTTAGCCAGCCAGCTCTGGTAATTTATTTTACTAAAAGTCAGTTGGGCCGCCATGAGTTAGGTTTTCCTTAATAAATCTGCACTTCCCCTAATAAATAAATTATTGATTATCTTAGAATTAGAAACTTTATAATTGAAATTCAATCTTAGATATTAAACTTCAGTTTTGAGTTAGAGGCATAAATACCGCCTAGCGAGAACTGGGTTGAATGCTTCAGTGATAGTTTATCTATCAGATTCCAGCCACGCCACTGCCTCATCAACAGTCCGAAACGCCTTATAACGTACCTTGGGACGACTAAACCTTGCGGATAAACTGCAAAAAAACTTTGCAAGTGCAAAACGCCCCAAGTTATTCCCAACAACCAAGGCAGCCAGCCCTGTTCTTTTGTCAGTATTTTTTATGGCTTCTAAAACCTCCGTGAGATCATGGACGTCGAGATCAACCTTGCTGATTCCCCTAAAATCCACGAGCGTATCGTAGGTGGGGTCAAAACCATCCATTGCATGCAGGGCAGCATTCGCCCCGATAACATTCTCTTTATTAAGAATGTCCCAATGGGCAAACAAGGTACGTTTGTTCCTGTGATCGAATTCAATCGATATATTTTCTAATGAAATTTCACTCAACTTGCGCCCCCAGGCAGTGCGGTAGTATGCAGGTCGGTATACACTTAATAATAGAATATTGGTGCGCTTTCAGTGTTAATCCAATCACAAAAATGTGATCTGCAAGGCTAGGCAGACTTAAATTATTACCAATCTTACATAACCGAATATGTGGAGACTTTAAGAAACAAGTCTGCGGTTTTGCTCCGGCTGATTTCCAATCACTTCCGATCAGGAATGGGAAAGCCGCGGCTATGAATTCAGGCTGCGCTTCAAGTAACCAGCGTGCGGCGCACAGCATCTTTCCAGCCGCTGTATTTGCGTTCGCGTTCATGTTCCGACATGGCGGGTTTGAAACGCGTATCAAGCGACCAGTTTTTGGCAAATTCATCAGCGCCGGGGTAAAACCCGGTGTGCATTCCGGCAAGGTATGCCGCGCCCAGCGCCGTGGTCTCCAGAACGGTCGGCCGGTCTACCTCGACGTTCAAAATGTCGGCTAAACGTTGCAGCGTCCAGTCCGATGCCACCATGCCGCCATCAACGCGCAAGACCGTTTCGTGGTGGCCGCTCCAGTCGCCCTGCATGGCGTCAAGAAGATCGCGGGTCTGGTAACACACGCTTTCAAGCGTCGCCTTGGCCAGCTCCTTCGGGCCGGTTCCCCGGGTCAGGCCATAAAGCGCACCACGGCATTCGGCGTCCCAATACGGTGCGCCAAGGCCGACAAACGCCGGCACCAGATATACATCTTGCTCAATGTCGGCCCCTTCGGCCAGTTCGCCGGTTTGTGCGGCGTGATCGATAATGCCAAGGCCATCGCGCAACCACTGCACGGCGGCCCCGGCAATGAAGATGGAACCTTCCAGCGCATAGGTCGGCTTGCCGCCAAGCTGGTAGGCGATGGTCGTCAACAGGCGGTTTTTTGATGCCACCGCCTTATCACCGGTGTTCAGCAATGCAAAACAGCCGGTGCCGTAGGTGGTTTTCATCATGCCGGGCTTAAAGCACGCCTGACCCACGGTGGCGGCCTGTTGGTCACCGGCAATGCCGGTAATGGCAACGGCGGTGCCGAAAAGCTCAGGGGTGGTGCTGCCAAAGTCGGCGGCGCAATCCATAACCCGGGGCAGCACCTCGGCTGGCACCCGGAACAGGCTCAACAGCCCTTCATCCCATGCCGCTTTGTGAATGTCGTAAAGCAGTGTCCGGCTGGCGTTGGTGGCGTCGGTGGCGTGCACCCGACCACCCGTAAGCCGCCACAGCAAAAAACTGTCAACGGTGCCAAAGGCCAGCCTGCCCTGTTCGGCGGCCATGCGCGCGCCATCTACGTTGTCTAGAATCCACGCCACCTTGGTGGCGGAAAAATAAGGGTCCAGCAGCAGGCCGGTTTTCTGGTGAACGCGTGGCTCGTGTCCGTCCGCTTTCAACACGGCGCAGATGTCGGCGGTGCGGCGGTCCTGCCAGACAATGGCGTTATGGATGGCCTTGCCGGTTTCGCGATCCCACACCACGGTTGTTTCGCGCTGGTTGGTGATGCCGATGGCGGCAATATCAGTGGATGATACACCGGCCTTGGCCATGGCGCCTTTGCAGGTCGCAACCGTGGTCGCCCAAATGTCTTCGGGGTCGTGCTCAACCCAACCCGAACGCGGAAAGTGTTGTTGAAACTCTTGTTGGTCGAGGCCGCGATTGGTATAGGCGTCATCAAACACAATGGCCCGCGAAGACGTGGTGCCCTGATCAATGGCCAGTATGAAACCGCTCATGGTATTCCTTTTTCCATGGCCTTACCCGCCCTTCCAGCGCTCCACCAAACCGGGGTCGATGCCTTTGTCGGCAAGGTCGAATAAATCCAGCGCCCGGCCCAGAGTCTGGTTGATGATGTCGTCAATGGTTTCGGGACGATGGTAAAACGCCGGCACCGGCGGCATGACAATAACGCCAGACTGCGTCGCCAGTTCCATCACCTTGATGTGGCCAAGGTGGAACGGCGTTTCGCGCAACATGGCCACCACCCGGCGGCGTTCCTTCAGGCAAACATCGGCGGCGCGGATAATCAGGTTTTCGTCATAACAATGGGCAATGCCGCTGAGCGTCTTTATGGAACAAGGCGCCACCAGCATGCCCAGCGTTTGGTAAGAGCCGCTGGAAAGGGCGGCGCCGATATCCTTGTGGCTGTAAACCACATCGGCCAGCGCCTTGACGTCGGCCAGTGCCCAGTCCGTTTCCTCGGCGATGGTAATCTGCGCCGAAGGCGAGACAATAAGGTGCGTTTCGACACCGGGAACGGCTTTCAGCACTTCCAGCGCGCGGATGCCAAAAATAGCGCCGGATGCCCCGGAAATGGCGATAATCAGCCGTTCAGCCACGAAAACCTCCCTTATTCATCATATTTATGCCCTCAATATTATCTGGCAATATACGCCGTCAGGATTATTCCCCAAGGCTTTTTGCTGAGGTAAAAAGGATAGTCTTTTTCGGGGGGGAAGAGGCCCTAACTACATTAAGAGGAGTGTGGCTTCGGCCAGCGCTCCTTTTTTTATGCCCCCTCAAGCACGTTACGCACCACCGCTTCCATCAGCACTTCGCGCGGATATGCGTTGTGGTCGCGCAACAGGCCCGAGGCCAATTTTGCCACCAGCGAATTATTGCGGTTTACCGGCTGCGCTATCGCCGCGTGGTCGCCGTTGAGGTAAGCCAGCAAGGTTGCGCCCGGCAGCGCCATGTCGCGCACCAGCACCTGGCCGTCGTGCGCCGGGTCCTGGCGGGTGAGGGCCTTATCCATCAGGCGAAAGGCGGTTGAGATTCCACCCGCCGTGGGCCACGCCGCAAGGCAATAGGTCTTGATGTGGACAGGCATGGTGAAGGTTTCCATGAACCGCCTGCGAACATCGTGCTCAATATCATGCAGCGCCAGCTTGTCGCCGGTGCCGCAGGTCGGCAACGGCAGGTTCACCAACAGGCTGCGAAACCAGCCGGGCAAATCCGTCGCCAGTGGCGAGCCGGTAATGGGGCTGGCAAAGGAAACCAGCGCGTTGATGCGCTTTGCGGTTTCGGGAAAATCAGCAATCATTTGCAGCGTATCGAGCACGCCCTTGGAATGGGCCACCACAATCAGGCGCTCACCCGGCTTCATGGGCAGGTTGTCGATGGCGTCGCGCACGATTTTTGCATTGTGCCTGGTGCCGCACCGTCCCGCCACCCATGCATTGGCCACGTTGGCGCCCTGACTTTGTAGGTGCGCTATGCCATCTTCAAACGTCGGCGCGATAAAACGCATACAGGCCGAAAGATAACCACCCACCGCCAGCACCCAGGTGCCTGCGGGCAGTGGCTCAAGGCTGACCGCCCCGCCCTCACCCGCCGCCTCTGGTTCAACCCGGCGCAACGCCGTATCGGTATCGCGGGCATCGGGCAGGCTTGCGCCGCGCGCCCGGTTCACGGCGTCAAATATTTCGCGAAAGCGCGCCCGTCCATCCCTGAGGCTGTCCAACATTACCATTCCCCCGTTTCCCGTATGTTTGCCGATGCTTATGCTACCCCCTCGACGCGCTGCGGCCAATGGGCGAAAATAAGGACCATGAACATGAGCGTTAAAATCGACGTCTTTTTCGACCCCATCTGCCCGTGGTGTTATATCGGTATGCGTCGCCTGAAGCGTGCGCTGGCCATGCGCCCGGCGGTTGAGGCGCGGTTGAAGTGGCGACCGTTTTTGCTCAACCCCGATATGCCCACAGCAGGCATGACGCGCGATGCCTATCTGCTGGTCAAGTTTGGCACCGAAAACCGGGTACGCCGCCTGCTCGGCGCGCTGGAACAACACGGCCAGTCTGAATCCATCGATTTCAATTTTGATGACATCGGCCACACCCCTTCTACCGTGGGCGCGCATCGCATGGTGCGCTTTGCCAGCGATTACCACATGGGAACGGAAATGGTCGAGGCGCTGTTCGATGCTTTTTTCGTTCGCGCCATGGATATCGGCGACATGGAAACGCTATCGCAGCTTGGCCGTGAAGTCGGACTCGACGCCATGCTGATTGATGACTTCCTTGATACCAGCGCCGATATGGAATGGGTGGTGGAAGAAAACGCCAAGGCGCATCGTCTGGGCATTAACGGCGTGCCGTGTTACCTCATCAATGACCAGTTTGCCGTGCAGGGCGCACAGGCACCCGATGTTCTGGTGCGCATGATCGACGCGGCGTTGCCGGTCAATGCAGCTTAAGTGGACTCTGCCACAACCTTGGCCAGATCGCCCGCCATGCGGCGCACACCGGCCAGCCGTTCACGCGGCCCATTCCACGCCCGTTTGATGACCAGTGTGTGGTCGGTTTTAAGTTTCACCGTGCCGACCTGGTCGGAAATATATGCAACCAGCCCCGCCGGGTTGGGGAACGTGTTTTCATGAAACGCAACCACCGCCCCCTTGGGCCCGGCGTCCACCTTGGCGATGTGTGCCTTGCGACACAGGCGTTTGACCGAAACCACAGCCAGCAGGTTTTCCACCGCCTCGGGCAATGATCCGAAGCGGTCAATCATTTCGGCGGCAAAGGCTTCGCTTTCTGCGTCGTCTGCAAGGCGCGAAATGCGGCGATATAGATCCATACGCAGGTGCAAATCGGCGACGTAGCGTTCTGGAATCAACACTTCAAGGCCAACGCTGACCTGCGGCGACCAGTCCTCGCGCTCCAGCGATTCCCCACCGCGCGCTTCGGCCACGGCTTCTTCCAGCATTTGCTGGTAAAGCTCGATGCCGACCTCGCGAATGTGACCCGACTGTTCCTCACCCAGCAGGTTACCGGCGCCACGAATGTCGAGGTCGTGGCTAGCCAGTTGGAACCCGGCGCCGAGACTGTCGAGGGATTGCATAACCGACAGGCGTTTTTCCGCCGTCGCGGTCAGCTTCTGGCCGGCCGGTAACGTCAGGTAGGCATAGGCGCGGGTTTTGGAGCGCCCCACCCTGCCGCGCAACTGGTAAAGCTGGGCAAGGCCAAACATATCGGCGCGGTGAATGATGATGGTGTTGACCTTGGGCAGGTCGAGGCCGCTTTCGATAATATTGGTGGCCAGCAACACATCGTGCTGGCCGTCGTAAAAGGCGCCGATAATATCTTCCAGATCCCTCGGGTTCATCTGGCCGTTGACCATGGCGACCGCCACTTCCGGCACCAGCTCCTTCAGTGCTTTCAGCAAGTGCCCCTGGTCGCTGACGCGCGGGCACACATAAAAAGTCTGTCCACCACGGAACCGCTCGCGCAAAATGGCTTCGCGCACCACCACCGGGTCAAACGGCAGCACAAAGGTGCGCACCGCCAGCCGGTCAACCGGCGGCGTGGCGATCAGGCTCATTTCACGAACGCCGCTTAATGCAAGCTGCAGCGTGCGCGGAATGGGCGTGGCGCTTAATGTCAATACGTGTACATCCGCCTTCAGGCTTTTCAGGGTTTCCTTGTGCTTGACGCCGAAGTGCTGTTCTTCATCAATAATCAACAACCCGAGGTCGCGAAACTTTATATCCTTGGCCAGTAAAGCATGGGTGCCGATAACGATATCCACCGTGCCGTCGTTCATGCCCGCTTTGGTTTCGGTCATTTGCTTTGTCGTCACAAGGCGCGAAAGCTGGCCAATGCGAACGGGAAAACCCTTGAAGCGTTCGCAAAATACATTGAAGTGCTGACGCGCCAGCAACGTGGTCGGCACCACCAGCGCCACCTGACGGCCCGACATGGCGGCCACAAACGCGGCGCGCAGGGCGACTTCCGTTTTGCCGAAGCCAACATCGCCGCACACCAGCCGGTCGGTGGGGCGACCCGACGCCAGATCATCAACAACGTCTAAAATAGCGCGTTGCTGGTCTTCGGTTTCGTCAAAGGCGAAGCGCGACTGGAATTCATCGAACGCGGCGGTATCGGCGACCATGGTACCTGCGCTGCGCAATTCACGGGTGGCGGCAATCTTGATGAGCTCCGCGGCCATATCGCGCAGGCGTTTTTTCATGCCCGCCTTGCGTGCCTGCCATGCTGCCCCGCCGAGGCGGTCCAGTTGTGCGCCCGCGTCTTCAGAACCGAAACGCGAAATAGCATCTATGTTTTCCACCGGCAGGAACAGCTTGTCGTTACCTGCATAAACCAGTTTTAAACATTCATGGTCGGCACCGCCGACCTCGAGGCGCACCAGCCCGTCAAAGCGCGCGATGCCGTGCTCGGTGTGAACCACGAAATCCCCCTCGCCCAGCGTCGAGACATCGGCGATAAAGTTTTCAGCTCGCAGGCGTCGTGGGCCGGGGCGCGACAGGCGCTCACCCAGAATGTCAGGCTCGGTAATGACGGCAAGTTTTTCAGACGGCAACACAAAGCCGTTCTCCAGCCCCAGCACCGCCATGTGAACATTTTCACCGGATACACCGTCAAGGTTATCGGCCCAGCGTGTGTCCAGCCCGTGTTCGCTTAACAGCGCTTGCAGTCTTTCGCCGGAACCGCGCGAAAACGCGCCGATGACAACGCGATAACCGTCGTTAATTAAAGCATCACTGTGCGCCTTCATTACCTCAAACACGTTTTGCTTGGGATCGACGCGAGCTTCGGAAAACTCACGCCCGGCCTTCGCACCCAGATTAACGCCCTCGCCTTCATCAAGGCCGTCAAAGGGGCTGAAGGTGACGCAGGCATGGCTATCGCTTAGTGCATCCACTTCGACTGCCGAAAGGTAAAGCCGGTCCACCGGCACCGGGTTGTAGGGCGGCTGGTCGCTGGTGATGGTGGTTTTTTTGCCGCCTTTTTTTATCATGGTCCCTGCCATGGTGTGGCGCGCGTCATAGTATTCATCAATCAGTTCAAGGCGTGCCGCCATGGCTTCATTGGCCTGGTGGTCGAACGCCACCACCGGCTCAGAAAGGTAATCGGTTAGCGTTTCAAGGCGATCATAAAACAACGCCAGCCAATGTTCGACGCCGATGGGCCGTTGCCCCGCCGAGATGGATTCATATAACAGGTCGTCCTTGCCCACGGCACCAAACAGTTCGCGATAGCCGGTGCGGAATCGGCTAATGGCATCCTCACTCAGGGGCACTTCACTGACCGGTTTCAAATCCAGCGCGTCCACCGTGCCGGTGGTGCGTTGGTCGACGGCGTCAAAGGTGCGGATGGTTTCCACCTCGTCGTCGAAATAATCCAGCCGCACCGGAAACGCGCTGCCGGCGGGGAAAATATCCACCAACCCGCCGCGGCG
>CBFCYL010000065.1:0-10998 GCA_965602455.1 uncultured Thalassospiraceae bacterium
ATAGCGAATATCAATCCAGCTTTTATCTTCCAATACGCGACTGAGGCCAACGCCGACCTCTTTTGTCCAAACGTAATCGTTTGAATAACTTTGCAAGATCATGATGCGTGGCCGATGGGTACTGGTCCACATGACCACCGCCAGCAGACCAAAAAAGAACATGCCCATAAAGGCTATTTTTATATTTTTGCCCATTACAAAATACCCAACGATTTCCAGAACGGTATGGATGCGGCTATGGCGATCAGCTTGCATACGAACAACGTGACATGCATGGCAGCAACCCGCCTGTCATCGGTGCGGGCTTCGTGCCCGGCCATGGATACGAACTGGGCGTAAAACGATGCCTGGTATGGCCAGATAAAACTTTCCGCCAGCAACAAAACAATAAAACCAATCAGCCACGGGTTAAAACCAATGTGCAGTGCCGTCGGAATAAGAATGGATGCAAAAATAATCACCGTTGCGTTAATGGGCAGCGCCAGGCGCACCACAAACATGGCACCGGCCACAACCAGAACAAAGGTCATGAAATCCCCGGCCATGAAATCGCCCATCCACGAAAGACTGGTGGTCAACCATATATCCAGCCCGACATGGCGAATGATGGAAACCATGCCGATTAACGAGCCGAGAAAAAACAGGAAGCTCCAGTCTATCCGTTGGCGAAAGTCGTTTTTGGCCAAAAAGCCGAACATCAACAAGCTGAATAAGATCGCCATCGCCACCCACGGGATATCAATGCGGTGCAGTGCCGCGGTCAGGAAGCTGGCTATCAACGCCACCAACCCGATAACCCCGGCCCATTCCGCCGGCGACAACGGCCCCAGCATGGAAGCCTGATCGCGCACCACGGCCTTAGGAATGACGGGGTTGCCCTCGGTGCGAAAGATCAACAAGTTGGCAACCCAATAAAGGACAAACAGCACGCCGCCGCAAACCGATGCCGCATAAAACCAGTAAAGCCATTGAAATAGGTATTGTTCCTGCGGTGGCAACATACCGAAAATGACAAAGTTGACCGATTTGCTGCTCAGGAAGATGGCCGAAAACAGGCTGATGCCGGAAACCAGGCTGATGGAAAGGCGCGGTGCCTCTTGCGTTGCGGATTCCTTGTCCATTGCCCCCAATAGGTCTGTCAGGAACGGGGTTAAAATGGCCGCGCGTCCGTTGGTAGTCGGGATAATCGGCGTCAGGATCATTCCCGTAATCAACAAGGAAAAATTATACCAAAACTTGCTTGCCGGCCCCACGCGCAAAAGCCATAGCAATACCCGGTAGCTTAAACCGGAAACGGAAATCACTATGCTCAAACCCAGAATGCTGAGCGCCATGAAGAAACTATCGGAGGCAAATCCGCCCAGAGCCATTTCCGGTGGCGCAATACCTAAAAGAATGGCCCCCATCATGGCAAACAGGGCGGGAATGAAATCCGGCAGCAGACGGAAAACCCACATCATTACTGTTGCACTGATAAGGGCCAGCATGTGCATGGCCTGAACATTGGGCAAGGTCGGATTGGCCGTAAAGTAAGCGACAACGGCAATGGGCGCCAGCAGCGTTGCCATCCAACCCACAACCAGACGCGGCGATTCGATGAGTTTGCCGGCCACATCCCAATGCTTAAAATCGTGCGACTTGCCACCATCAACGAAACGCCCGCCGAACGAAGCCGTCATGCGGTCTCGAAACGAGCTTAATCGTGACAGTGTTTTCGTTGCTTCAGAAGGAATGGCCAGCACCCGCGACGGCCGGGTGGCCACCGCCGTCGCGACATAGGATTCTAGGCCCAGCACCGCTTCTTCTCCAAGGAATCCGCCCTCAAGGATGACCCCTTCCCCACTGCCCATGTTGTCACCGCCAACCCGAAAAGCGCCATCTATAATCAGGTATAGCGTTGAAGCCGGACGGCCCTGGGTGTGAAGCGCCTCACCAGTCGCAAAGGTTTCGATGGACACATGCGGCAATAGCCGCGCCAGGTCCGGCCCCGGACAAAGCCTGAAAGCCGGCTCGTTGGTTAAAAAGGCGGCGGCGCTGTCAACGGGTGGGGTCATTATTTTCGACCCCCGAATATGGAGCGAAACACGTTGTTGATGGTGCGAACGAACGGCGGGTCCATGCGCTCGGCAAACTCAGCCTGGCGCAAGCTCTTGGCTGCCCGCATCGCCATGGCTTCAAGGCAGGCCATGTCGTCTTCGTTAAAGTTGCCGTCATGCTTGTTCATCGCCTGGGCCGCGCCAATGACTTCGCCCTCCGGCGTACGAACCGGCACACAGAGGATGTTGCGGGTCTTGAACCCGGTTTCCTTGTCCACCTCGGGGTTGAAACGCGCATCCGCATAGACATCGTTAATGATGAGGCCTTCGCCACCCTGAAAGGAAAGGCCAACAAAACCCTTGTCGTTGGGAACGCGAATTTCATCGGCACCCAGCCCCGTAGCCTTGCGGGTATAAAGCTCGTTGCTTCTGGGGTCGTTGAGGAACAGGCTGGCGCGCTCGGAACCGGTTTCCTTGGCGGTAATGTCGAGCATCATATCCAGCATGTCATCAAGGCCATCAATGCGGGTCACGATATTGTCAATATCAGCCAACATCTCAGATCGTCGCCGGGCGCGCCTGCTGTGTTCTTTCTGTGCCATGGTTGATATCCCGCCCCAATATTATCAGTAGTAAAGAAACTCCAGCGCCTGGTTCAAGCGTGAGTTAATGGTTTCCATGTTGGCCCAGCGTTCCATGGTGACATCACCCGTGCGGAATTCGCGATACAGCGTGTTTTGTTGCATGTGGTGAAAGACCGAAGCCCAGTTGGGATATGGCTTGAACCAGTCGCTATAGCGTGCCTGAAGCTCGCTCAACGAACGTTCAGAGCGGCTCTGGCGACCACGGGTTGCCTTGCGCTGGGAATCAGACTGGTAGGTATAAGAAGGCGGCCTCGGCGTCAGCAATATCAACACCGATTTCTGAAAATCGCGCGTGGTGCGGTTTGAAAACCCGTATTGTACGAAGGGAACATCCTGCAGGAACGGCACGCCATCGCGGCCGCGCTCGGTTTCCTTTTCGCTGAGGCCACTGAGGATCAGCGATTCACCAAAATCCATCACGACATTGGCGCTGACCATGGTCTTGGACGTATCAATACGAAGATCGAACGTGATGGAAGATGTATTGGGCGTGGTCAGGAAGGTGCGTTCGGCAACCACATTAAGCTTGACCCGCCCGTCTTCAAGGAATTCCGGCATCAACGCCAACTTGACGCCAATTTCTTTATTGACGGAAATGGTAGAACCATCGCCACTGCCGCCGACGGCGGCGGCATCAACTTCCACGCCGGAGAAAAACTCGGATTGTTCACCCGCCAGCGCCACCAGTGTCGGGCGGGCCAGAATCTCGTTGCGTTCCGAACCGGTGTTGGCGATGTTCAGCGAATAATTAATCGATGGAATGTTCAGCGCCCGGGTGATGGTCTTGCTCAACCCCGGATCATCCTTACTTTTAACGCTGGTTCGTGAAAGGGAAAATCCACCCGTTGAAAGGCTTTCAGAGCCAAACTGCAGGGTCAGGCCATTGAGCAGGTTAACCCCTTTTGACGACGTGATGTCTTCTTCGGTGCGGATGATGACCACATCAACAATGACCATTTTATAGGGGTCTTCTTCTACGACTTCGTCGCTTGCGCCATTGGCACCGGTACCGATTCCCATGCCGCTGTCCATGTCCGCCTGGGCCAGTTGAATACCATCGCCATCTGTCAGTGCGCGATCATAAACCTGCTCCCACGACCGCAGGCGTTGTTTCAGAAAGGTGGCCTTGCCTTCATCTTTGGTGACCTCTTTAAAGCGGGTGACGTATTGTGCGGCTTCTTCGCCGTTGCCCAATGATGCAATCACCACGGCCGAGGCCTGCAAAATGCGGGGGTCGTCGGGGTCGATGTCACGCGCCTTTTTCAGGGCGGCGGCGGCGGTTTCAGGGTCTTGCGCATAGTACGATGATGCACCCAGTGAATACAGGATATCGGCATCGTTTTCGCGATATAGCAACGCTTCGGAAAAATAACCCTGCGCCGCCGTGAAATCGCGCTGCTCTTGTTTAAGTAACCCGGTGTAGTAATGCGCCAGCCAGTTGCTGCTATCAAACTGGGCAGCCAGCTGGTAGCCCTGCTCGGCCAGCGGGTAATAGCTGACGTCGCCTTCCAATGCGCGCAGGTGATAGGCCAGCCCATTCAGGAACTGAATGGATGAATTGGTGATGTCCAGCTTCAGGGCTTTGTTGAAATGATAAGAAGCGGCCTCGAAGTTTCCGCCTTTCATCTCACGCACGCCGGTTTCCGTCAGCTTGCGAGATTCATTGATGACGGCATCAGCACGCGGCTTATCGGTGGGTGTGGTGGCTGAATATTCATTGGATGCACAGCCGGAAACGGAAAGCAGCAGAAAGGCGGCCAGTGCAATCGATGTGATTCCATTTCCACGTTTCATTGCCACCACCATTTTATTTTCTTTTCATTATTCGTGACGGTATCCGTAACGGTCTGGCTTTCCAGCTGCAGGTAAGGAATGTTGTTGCCCTGTAAATAGTTGACGGCGCCAGCATGGAACGGCACGTAAATGCCTTCCTGGGTCATGGCCTGCATGGTTACGCTGCCCATGGCGGGTTGCTCTTTCTTTAATTTTTCAATGTTTCCGTATAGCGCAGATGAAAGGTCTTGCACGGTTTCATTGTCAACGCGCGCCATGGTAACCAAAACCGCCTTGGCGCCCACGGTCTGGACCTTGTCCATGTTGGAATAATACATACCGCCGGGAATGGTGTTTTGTTCCAAAAATGGCGCGGCATTTTTAATCCGGTTAAGGGCATCTATGGAAAACGGAACAAAACGGCCGCTGCATTCGTTGATCATCTGGTCGTAAAAAGTAGCTGGAATGCCCATGACCTGTATCAACACATCGGTACCGCCATCGCAAAAAGCGCTACCCATCTTCGATGTGGAAAGCTCAGTCACCTCCGTAAAGTCACCCTTTTTCCAGCCCATGACTTTAAACAACAGGTCTGAAAAATCGCGTTTACCGGATCCTAAATTACCAATATTGATGCGGTTGCCCGGCAAGTCGTCGACGGTGGCAATAGATGAATCCTTCTTGACGATAACCCCCACCGGGTTTTCATAAAGCGAGGCGACGATGCGCAGGTCGCGCATGGGGCCGACGTCCTTGAAAATGCCCTCGCCGTTGGCGGCCAGATACGCCAGATCGGCGCGCGTGATGGCGACATCCAGCTCACCGGAACGAAGCGCCTGAAGGTTGTAAATGGAACCGCCCGTCGGGTACGCCAGGCAGCGCACCAAGTGCTGGTCGCGGCCTTCGTTCACCATGTCGCAGATGCCGGAACCCACGGGATAGTAAACCCCGCTTTTGGAGCTGGTGCCCAAAGCGATGAACTTGTCTTTGGCAAAGGCCGGATGAACAAAACCGCCGACGCCCATCGTCAAAACGATGGCGCCTGCCACAGCCCGTGTTACCCATTTTGACTTGCGATACAAAGGAATCCCCCAAACCATTCAAGGCCTTACGGCCCTTTCCCTTGGGTCACAGTATAATCGTTTTGGGCCAGAATACAGCACCAATTTATCAAATTGATGGTTAAGAAAGCCATCACAACCCATTGATAACAATGGAATATTATTTTGGAAAAAACCCGACAAATGGACCGCCCCACCCGTTTGGACCGCCGCGCCTGGAAACGGCTCGAAAGGCCTGGGCACCTCGCCGCGAACTCGCCATCCACGCCAAAACCGGTTGCAAAAATCAGGCCCAGCTCATGACCACGGTCATGGGCGGCGTGGCGCGGCTTAACTAGGCCGCACCACCCTGACCCATGGTAATCGTTATGAAAATCGTTACCTAAGGTCGATCGGGAACAGTTGTTCCATGTTAAATTGAAGGTACTTTTTATCAAAGCCTGCTGGCCTGCCACTTCCGACTTCTTTATCAGGTAAACCGGGCACAATTGAAACGCCACCGAAGGCAACTGGTTGCTTGGCGTTGCTCCAGTCCACAAGCGCGGTGATGCTGGGCGTAACCTTTACCGTCCCCTTACTTCCCTCAAGCACACTTCCATACGCAGTACCATATTGACCAAAATGAAGAATCCCGCCAACTGACACGAACGTGGTGGCCTCAATTATTTAAGCGGTATATTAAATGCACCGCCGATAGATTGACCGGCCTTTATTTGAAGTTTCGGAAGTTCAAATTTAATTTTCTTTTTGGTTATATCTTTATCGCCGGGAAAGAGGCCAAGAAGATCTTCGCCAGAAACAGCTCCGGATACCGTTACGCTTATGCCACTAAATCCGCCAGAACCAATTCCGATATGAACGGTATCGCTTAAATCAATACTTGTGGCCCAGTTGAAGACATCGTTTTTACCTATATTAGTTTGGCCGTCATAGTAGCTCCAGCCAATACCTAGGCTGACTTCTCCCAGATTAATAGCGGCATCGTCCCCACCAATTGATTTTGAATAACCAATGGATGGCATAGAAAGACTGTGGTTATTTTCGAAGTCGGTCGCAAAACTCATCCCCACAGAAAGTCCAGCGTATGGCTCAGGTAAAGGTGGCGCAACACTGAACTCAAAAGACATCTGGTGTTCGGGGTTGCTAGCGTATGCGGTGGAAACTGGATTGAATTTTTGCCATGGACTCTGTTCCAACTGTGCAAACATGTTTGCAAACCCAAGTTTCTTTAACTCATTGGCAATTTTCTTCCCGCTTCCCGAGCATATTACATCTGGGTTGAGGAAAACTTTCATAATCTTCTCTCGAGCACCGGCTGCTGTTTTGGCAGCTTCTGCCAGACGCTTGATTTGCTCTGGATTTTTACTGACAAGATCTTCGAGCTGATCCGTGACCTGTGACAGGTCAATCTTACCCATCAACTTAGCCTGCTCTTTCTGGAGTTGGTCGGTCTGATCTTTTACGAACCTTAAAAGAAGCTTCGCACCAGGGATCGCATCCATAGCTTCATCTTTGAGAGCTTTCCTCGCCTTTTTCGCTTCATCAGTAATCTTTTTGAACGCGGCGAGTGTGCCAACAAACGCTTCACAAGCCAGATCTTTCGGTTTGATGCATTTGTTCGTAAAGGGGTCTTCAAGCAAGCCTTTATTACAAGACGGGAACCGCTCCCACACAAGGCATGGCCGTCCGTTCAGCTTGCCGCAGGTCTTGGATGCACATGCTTTACCGTCCTTAACAGAAGCGAGCGACCTTACCGGATTGGATTTTGGGCATGACCAGCAGGTGCCGCCATCGATCAAATCGAGAAAGCTGTCATCGCCGTAAACACCGCAACCCAACGCCGTAACCTTGGCCGCCTTTATTTTCTTTGCTTTGGTGAACGATCCGCTTACGGCTTTTGCACAAGCCTTGCCGTCGGTCACGGCATAGGCCGTGCGGTTATAGCCCGACGGGCAGCTCCAGCAGCTGCCACCCTGAGAAGGATCGAAAAACTTTCCACTACCACAATTCACACCGGTAAGTGAGCTAACCTTGGTAGCTTTATTCTTTTGCGTATATGCGGGTTTGTAGCAAACGCCCCTATCGTAAACGCCCTTGGAGCTATCGTGCTTCCATCCACTGAGGCAGTTATAGCACCATGGCTTTCCGGGCCTGGGAAAGTAGCCTGACTTGCAGGAATGAAGGAGGCTAGGGACAGTGTAGCGGTAATAGGACCTTCCCTGCACCCTGCCAACTCTTTTCACGCAGGCATCACCCGCCGTTACCGCCGTTAATGAGCGGCTGTTGCCCGATGGGCATGACCAACATTCACCCCCATTGCGGGGGTCAAAAAAACTTCCCGAAGGACAAGCCAGGGTGTTATCTGAATGTTTGGTGGCGGGCTGAAGGGATTCCGATGCCGGTTTTTCGCAGGCCTTGCCGTCGGTTACCGGAAAGATGGTGCGGTTGGTGCCTGATGGGCATGACCAGCATTCGCCACCGTTTCTAGGGTCCCAGAAATCGCCCTTGGCACAGGCCAGGCTGGCCATATCCGGCTTGCCTTCAAGCTTTGCTTTGCTGTATTCCGCTGCCGACAGCGGGGAGGCATTAAAGGAAATGGCTGCAAACATAAACAAAGCAACGATCAAAAAAAATCTACTGCTGATGGTCATCACGATGTGCCCCCCGGCTAATTTTACATTTATCCACAATATCCATAGGTCAGATTCCACCCGCCGCCAACCCGCACATTTGGACCCCACCCCTACAAATGGACTGGCCATAAAAATGTGCGTTATGGCGGGGTTGTCATCCCTGTGGATGGGCCATAACCTGTTATCGTGTCTGGGCCTAGAAACGGGCACGGACGGGGGGTGTTGTGGGCATACGCGTATTAATCATTGATGACCATCCGCTGTTTCGACAGGGAATAAGCGCCGTCCTTCAGCAGCTGGAAGGCGATTGCGTTTTTGACGAAGCCGAAACGTGGGAAGCGGCAGGGCGGATTCTCGAAACCGGTGTTGCGCCGGACATGGTCCTGCTGGACTTGAAACTGCCCGATATCGACGGCGTGGATGCGCTAAGATTGCTGCGCAAAAGCCACCCTATTGTTCCGGTGGTTATTCTTTCTGCCAACGACAACCCCGCCACCATGCGCAACGTGCTCGACATGGGCGCGTTGGGCTTTTTGCCCAAATCGGCCAGCAATGAAGTTATGGTGCAGGCACTGCAACTGGTCATGGCGGGCGGCATATACGTGCCGCCGGAAGCGCTTAATCCCGCCGCGCCAAAGCAGCAGGCCGTCAACATGGACATGGGGGAACTGGTCATAACCCAACGCCAGACCGAGGTGCTGGACCTGATGGTTCAGGGGCACCCCAATAAAATCATTGCCGAACGTCTGGGCCTGTCGGAAAATACCGTCCGCGGACATGTCTCGGCCCTTTTCAAGATCCTCGGCGTCACCAACCGCACCGAGGCGGCCTATGCGGCGGCGAAAGCCCTGAAAGACCAATAGTGGAAACCGGAGCCGGCCACAAACGGTATCGGGCCCATTCATGAGCATGCAACAAAACCAGGATAGAACATCGACAGCCCACGATGTGTTGGTAGAACGCATTCGCGTTCTTTACGGCCAGTTTTCAACCGTCGTCGGCGGATCCATCCTGGTCACTGCGGTGATGGCTGGACTTTTGTGGTTTTACACCCCATCGCAGACAGTAATCTACTGGGCGGTTGTCGTTATTGCTGTCACCGCGCTGCGCTTTGCCCATTACTTCCATATCCGCCCCCTGCTGGCCGCCGGACGCGACATTGCCCCCGGCGAATTAAAAAACCTGTGCCATATGACGGTATTTTCTACAGGCGCTTCGGGAATCGTTTGGGGCGTGGTGCCATGGCTGTTTCTTGATACCGGACAGCCAATCCTCGTTATATTTCTGATCGTCATCAACCTCGGTATGCTGGCCACATCGGTTTCGGCCTGGTCATCGTATATGCCAACTTTTATTGCCTTTGCCGTTCCCAATACCCTGCCCCTGGTTCTGATACTGGCCCGTCAGGATGACCCGGCCTTTCTGGCATTGGCGGGGTTAATTTCCGCGTCCTTGCTGGCCAATATCTCATACGGATATCGCTTGCAAAAATCGCTGAAGCAGTCCATTGCCCTGCGGTTTGAAAATGTCGATTTGATCAGCAAGTTGCAACATGAAATTGACCGCGCCGAGCAGGCCAGCCGTGACAAAACCATATTTATCGCCGCGGCCAGCCATGACCTGCGCCAACCCATGAACGCGCTGCGCCTTTTCGTCAGTTCCCTAAAAGAAAAAACCTTGCCGCAAGAGGTCAACGAACCCCTTGCCAACATTGAGCGCTCCGCTAAATCGCTAAGCGATATGCTGAACGCCGTTCTTGATATTTCCAAGTTTGAAAGCGGCGCCGCCCAGCCGGAAAAATCAAACTTCCCCATTCAATACATTCTTTCCATGCTGGCCAGTGAGTTTGCGTCCATGGCGACGGATAAGGGATTGCGCCTTGTCGTGATGCCGTCATCGGCCATCGTTTTTAGCGATCCGCATATGCTGGAACGTATCCTTCGCAATTTCATCTCCAACGCCTATCGCTACACCGATGATGGAAAAATCCTTGTTGGTTGCCGGCACCGTGGAGATACCCTGCTGATTGAGGTTCATGACACGGGCCGGGGGGTCGATGTCCAGCACACCGATAAAATATTTGAGGAATTTTTCCGTACTGCTTCCCGCGGCGGCAGCGGCCACCCCACGGGGCTGGGGTTGGGACTGGCCATTGTCGATAGCCTGTCGCGCGCCCTCGACCACCCGGTTCATGTTTCATCGCGCCGGGGCACGGGTAGCGTGTTTTCCGTCGAGGTGCCCCTTGGCGATGAAGACGCCCTGCCAATCCTGGACATGGCGTCTCCCATCGGGCAAATGGATGGCGCATTGCTGATCATTGACGATGACGAACTGAGCCGTAGTGGCCTTGTGTCCATCACATCGCAATGGGTTCGCACCGTTCATGCGTCCGCATCCACCGAGCAGGCGCTGGCGGCCATCCACAACGGCGAGATCAGGCCCGATGCCGTGATCAGCGATTACCGGCTGGAAGGCGATGATAACGGCGTCAGGGCCATTGGTGCGGTGCGCGGCGCGGTGGGCAGGGCCATTCCCGGCGCGCTGGTTTCTGGCGATACCGGCGATGAACTCGCCGCCGTGGCGGAGGCCAACGACCTGCCGTTGTTGCGAAAGCCCATCGCGCCCTCGCAATTGCGCGCAACGGTGATGTTCTTGTTAAAAAAGAACGATTGATGCCGGACATGTTAGAAACAGCGCCCGGACACGCCGACACCTCAGTGTGCCGGCTTTTAATCGTTATTGTGGCCACCCCATAATGCCGGTGTCATTTGACGTAAACCAGGGTCGCCCCCTGGATCCACAGCGATAGATGTGCCCGCCCCGCCGGGCATGTATGGCCTATGCGTTTCCA
>CBFCYL010000066.1:0-10936 GCA_965602455.1 uncultured Thalassospiraceae bacterium
ACACCCACCATAATGGCCATGGGGTGTGAATCGCGCCTGAAACCCCTGAAGAAGTAGTTGATCTGCTCGTGCAGCATTGTGTGATAGGTGATGCGATTGAGGAACTTGTCTTTTTGTTCCTGCGTCGGCAATTCGCCGTAAATCAACAGATAGCAGACTTCCATATAGGTGGATTTTTCGGCCAGTTGCGCGATGGGGTAACCGCGATGCAGCAATTCGCCCTTGTCGCCGTCAATATAGGTGATCTGCGACTGGCAACTGCCGGTGGATGTGTAGCCGGGGTCGTAGGTGAAACACCCGGTTTCGGCATAAAGCTTGCGAATGTCGATCACGTCTGGCCCGACGGTGCCTTCCAAAATGGGCAGCTCCCAGCTGTTGCCGGTGGCGTTGTCGGTCAGGGTGAAAGTACGAGTGGCAGACTTTGGATCAGGCATAAGGTTCCCCTGTTAAAGCGCCGCTTATAAATCAACCTGCGGCGCCGTTTTTTTATATGGTACCCCTGAGCAGGGGTTACAATCAGCCCTTCAGCGCGTCGTCAATACGACCCAGCACCTCGTTCTGACCCAGAACCGCCATCACCGCGAATATGGGCGGCGACGTGTTCGAGCCGGTCAGCGCGGCGCGTAGCGGCTGGGCAACTTGCCCCAGCTTGAATTCACCCGCCTCGGCATAGGCGCGGGCGGCTGCTTCCAGCGTTTCGCCGCCCCATGTGGTCTGGTCGGCCAAAACACCGCGAAACCCGTTTAATCGCTCGCGGGCCTCATCATTGAGGATTTTAGCCGCTTTTTCGTTCATCGCCAATGGCCGCATTTGGGCATAAAAACCGGCGTTTTCAACCAGTTCATTGATGGTTTTCGCGCGTTCCTTGAGGTCTGCCATGCCCGCCTGGACGCGTTCCAGCCAGCCCTCGGCCATTTTTCCGTCAAGCGCGGCTTCCAGTTTCGGCGCCACCAGCGCCGCCAGTTCGCCATCGACGCTGTTTTTAATGTAATGGGCGTTCAGGTGGGTCAGCTTGTCCATGTCGAAACGCGCCGCCGCCCGGCCCACGTCGACCACGTCGAACCATTTGATGGCTTGTTCGGTGGATATGATCTCGTCGTCGCCGTGACCCCAACCAAGGCGCAACAGGTAATTGTTGATGGCCTTGGGCAGGAAACCCATTTCCTCATAGGCTTCCACGCCGAGCGCGCCGTGGCGCTTGGAAAGCTTCTTGCCATCGGCACCGTGCAGCAGCGGCATGTGGGCAAACACCGGCAAGGGCCAGCCCATGGCCTTGTAAAGGTGGATCTGGCGAAACGTGTTGGTCAAGTGGTCGTCGCCGCGAATAACGTGGGTGATGTTCATGTCAAAGTCGTCGCACACCACGGCCAGCATGTAGGTCGGCGTGCCGTCTGCGCGCAACAGAACGAAGTCGTCAATTTCGGCGTTGTCCACCTTCACCTCACCCTGGATCATGTCCTGGATGATGGTTTCGCCGTTGTGCTCGGCTTTCAGGCGCACCACATAGGGCGCGTCACCAAGCTCAGCAGCACTTTTGTCGCGGCAGCGCCCGTCGTAACGCATCGGCCGGCCCTCAGTGCGCGCGGCCTCGCGCATGGCGGTCAATTCATCGGGCGTGCAGGTGCATTTATAGCCCTTGGCGTTTTCCACCAACGTGGCGGCCACTTCGGCGTGGCGGTTGGCGTGGTCGAACTGGCTGAAAACGTCGCCGTCCCAGTCCATACCCAGCCACTTGAGGCCCGAGAGAATGGCCGCCGTGGCCTCGGGCGTGGAGCGCGCGCGGTCGGTATCTTCAATGCGCAACAGGAACTGGCCCCCGGTGTGCTTGGCGTAAAGCCAGTTAAACAGCGCCGTGCGGGCCCCGCCGATGTGCAGGAAACCGGTGGGCGACGGGGCGAAGCGGGTAATGACGGGCGTGGACATGGGTGGGGTTAATGCCTTGCTGGAAAAAAATTGAAACGTGGTGAAGCCGGGGCGGTTTTTGGGCTAAACTGCCCCTAAGCGCTTGCAGGGGTTTTTAGCATAACCCTTGAGCCAATGCAGCAAAAGGTTGGCCCAAACGGGGCTTTCGGGGGGGCACGTTGGAAACCGATCAACGATTGATTCCGCCACGCCCTATGTCTGTGGGGATTGTGTCATTAGCGGGTGTCTTGGTGGGTGCGCTGGCGAATGAGCGCCCGCGCTGGGCGTTGTGGGCCCCGGTTCTGGTCGGCGCGGGCATCGCGGTTTACTTTTCACTGACGGTTGAGCCGCCGCTTTGGGCGGGCTTTGCGCTCTCGGTGGCAACGCTGGCGCTAGCGTGGCGGCTCAGGCGCCATGAACTGGCCATGGCATTGGCGCTTGGCGTGTTCCTGCTGGCGCTGGGCTTTGCGGTGGCCGGCCTGCGCACCTGGGCGGTGGCGGCACCAGTCATTACCGAGCGCACCGGCCCGGTTTCCATTATCGGCGAGGTGACACGTCTTGAGGTGCTGGAAAGCGGCCAGCGCGTGACCCTAAGTCGCTTGCGCATTTCCAATATTGAACCGGGCGCCACGCCCGAGACCGTGCGCATTAAATTGATGGGCAAACAACCGGCCATGCGCCCCGGCGACTGGGTTCGTCTGCGCGGCGAGCTGATGGCACCACCACCACCGGCGGTTCCCGGCGCCTTTGATTTCCAGCGCCAGTCTTATTTTCGCGGCCTCGGCGGCGTCGGCTTTTCGTATGGCAGCGCTACCGTTACGCCAGCGATGCGCGCAACCGGCATGGCGGCACTGACGCTGGGCATTGAACGGTTGCGTGAAGCGGTAGCAGGGCGCGTGCGTGAAAGCCTGTCGGGCGATGCGGGCGCCATTGCCGCGGCGCTGATGACCGGCGAACGCGGCGCCATTTCCAAACCGGTAATGCCACACAGGCGCGATAGTGGCCTCGCGCATCTGCTGGCCATTTCCGGCCTGCACGTCGGCTTGGTGGCGGGCATCGTGTTTTTTGCCGTGCGCGCGTTCCTTGCCCTGTTTCCGGTGCTGGCGTTGCGTTACCCGATTAAAAAATGGGCCGCCGTAGCGGCCATTGCCGGTGCGTTTTTCTACGCCCAGTTGGCCGGTGCCACGGTGCCGACGCAGCGCGCCTTTATCATGATTGCGCTGGCGCTGGCGGCGGTGCTGTTCGACCGCCAGCCCATTTCCATGCGCCCGGTGGCGTGGGCGGCGCTGGTTATCCTGCTGCTGGCGCCCGAAAGCCTGCTCGGTGCCAGCTTCCAGCTTTCGTTTGCCGCCGTGGTGGCGCTGGTGGCGGTTTATGAAGCCGTGCGCGAGGGCGGTAAACTTTCAACACCGAAAACGTGGCAGGGCAGGGTGGCGCTTTATTTACTTGGCGTGGCGTTGACCACGTTGATTGCCGGCACGGCAACATCCGGCTTTGCGGCCTTTCACTTTAACCGCGTCGCGGTCTATGGGCTGGCGGCCAACCTGGTGGCGGTGCCGGTGACGGCGTTGTGGGTTATGCCGCTGGCCGTTGCGGCTTATGCCTTGATGCCGTTCGGCCTTGAAGGGCTTGTGTTGCAACCCATGAGTCTCGGCATCGAGGCGGTCATGGCCAGCGCCGACACCGTGGCCGGGTTGCCCGGCGCGGTGCGGGCGGTTTCCGCCATGCCGGCGTGGGGGCTGGCCCTGCTGGCCTTCGGCGGGTTGTGGGCGGCGCTGTGGCGCGGGCCGGTTCGCCGCCTCGGGTTTGTGGTGATGGTGGCGGGCCTTACCAGTTCATGGGCGCTGACGGCGCCCGATGTTTTGGTATCGGGCGATGGCCGCCTGATGGCGGTGCACGACAATGATGGCGGCTACCTGCTTTCCAACCTCAGGCGCGCCAGTTTCCAGCGCGAGGTGTGGTTGCGCCGCGCCGGCCTGAATACGGCAGCCGGGCGCTGGCCTTCATCATCCACATCGTCATCCAAGGCGGTGGGAACAAACGCAAACAGCACCAACGCCGTGACTTGCGATGCACTGGGTTGTCTTTACCAAAAGCAAAACACCACTTTTGCTTTTGCCAATACCGCCACTGCTCTGGCCGAAGACTGCGCGTTGGCAAACGTGGCGGTGGTGTTAAAAGCCCCGGCGCTGGCTGGTGTCGGCGCGTGCCCGCCAACGACCCGGCTGGTCACGCCCGCGGCGTTAAAGCGCGAAGGGGCGCACGCATTTTGGATTGAAGGGCAGGGGCGCATCAAGACCGAAACGGTCAACGGCGTTCGCGGCCAAAGGCCGTGGGTTATCGGGCGGTGATGGGTCAGGATATTCAGTCGCGCTGAATTAATACTTACGAATAATCCCAACCAATTTGCCCTGCACCGCAACGCGGTCGGGGCCGAAAATGCGGGTTTCATATTCCGGGTTGGCGGGCTCCAGGGCGATGGTGTCGTTCTTGCGCCGCAGGTATTTGAGGGTCACCTCTTCATTGTCGACCAGCGCCACACAGATGGTGCCGTTTTCGACGCGCTGCGTGCGTTCGATGACGGCGGTGTCGCCATCGAAAATACCGGCGTCGATCATGGAATCACCATCCACCTCAAGCGCAAAATGTTCACCCCGGCCCAACAACCCGGCGGGCACGCCAACGGTGGCCGACGGGTCAGAGATGGCTTCGATGGGGTTACCGGCGGCGATGCGGCCCAACATGGGCAGTTCCACGCTTTCGCCGGGCTCACCAATGGGTTGGCTGCGCTCCGGCCCGAAGTCGCCGCGAATGACGTTTTGCGGCAGCACCTCGCCGGGCACCATTTTTGGCTTCATCGGTTTATCACCCGGTTCCTGCATGTTCTCGGGCAGCTTCAGAACCTCAAGGGCGCGCGCCCGGTGCGGCAGGCGGCGGATGAAACCGCGTTCTTCAAGCCCACTGATGAGGCGGTGAATGCCCGACTTGGATTTCAGGCCCAGCGCGTCCTTCATTTCGTCGAAAGACGGCGGCACGCCGGTTTCCTTGATGCGGCTGTCAATCAGCACCAGCAGGTCATATTGTTTTTGCGTCAGCATGGCGGCTTCTCCCAAAGGGGGCAAAAGGAACAAAAGCAAAACGTCTATGTATGTTCTACTTTGGTTCTTCCGGCCCGTCAAGGGTGGAAAGGGTCAAAAAAAGGGTGCGTAAGGGTGTGTAATTAAAAGATAATATTCCACCATTTCCCCGGCATTCAACGCCAAAGCGGCCTATAATATGGCCATGAAGCGAATCTCCCACCGTTTTGCTGCGTTGCTGCTCGCCATTGCCGCGTTGCCCGTGCTGGCGGCGTGCGATTCACGCGACGCACCGGTGAGCCTGCACACCAAAGACACACCCGAGATCCGCCATTGCCTGGTGGCGGTGGAGCGTCTGGCGCGCAACTTCGAGGATGTGAAGATTGTTCGCGTGCGCGACTGGGAGGTGGAAAAAATCCTCAACGTCGGGGTGACCTACGATTACACCATCGTAGCCAAGGCCCAGGGCGAGGTTGACGAAAGCCTGCAGGGTCTGGCCGTGTGCCGATATGAATATGGGCTGGTGCGGCGCAACAACCCCAAGCGCAAGGTCAAGGCCATGGCCATTCGCTTTCGCGGCCGCGCACTTTCAGCCAATGAATTGATTTTGCTCGACACCGCCATTGCGGGCAAGTCGCCGCGGTTGAGGTTTTAAAGCACCATCACATCGACAATCTCGCCGGCGTCGGCAGCAGGGGCGCGCGGCGCGCGGATGATTAACCCATCGGCCTCGGCAAAGCGGGCCAGCATGGCGCTGTCTTGTTTACTGAACGGTGTGGCAACCAGCAGGCCTTCGTCATCAAACGAAAAACGGGCGCGCAAATAATCTTCACGTTCATCGTTTTCGCGCAAGTCGCCGCCCAGCACCGCTTGCGTAATCTCATCGCTCATTTCAACGCCGAGCATTTTCTGGATGGCGGGGCGGATAAACACCGCCGACGTTACGCCAACGGAAACCGGGTTGCCGGGCAGGCCGAACACGGTCGTGTCACCTAACTTGCCAAAGATCAGTGGTTTGCCCGGTCGCATGGCAACCTTGTAAAAAATTAAATCCATACCAAGGTCGGCCAGCACACCGTTAACCAGGTCGTGGTCGCCGACCGAGGCACCGCCGATTGTGATCAGGATATCAAAGCCCGCCGCGCGCTCTATGCAGGCGCGCAACTGGCCAGCATCATCCGGCGCAATGCCGATGCTTTCTGCTTCGCAGCCGATGCTTTCAAGGTAGGCGCACAACAAGACTGAATTGGAACTGATGATTTGCGTTGGCCCCAGTGCCTCGCCGGGCATGACCACTTCGTTGCCGGTGGCCAAAATAGCGACGCGTGGTTTTTTGCGCACCGACAGTTCGGCCACGTTCATGGCCGCAGCCAGTGCCAACTCGCGCGGGCCCAGCGTTTTGCCCGCCGTCAGCAACACATCGCCGGTGGCAAAATCCATACCCGCCTTGCGCACAAAGCGGCCTTTGGTTGTTGTTTCGTTGATGGTGACGCTGTCTGCGTCGCGGGTGCACACTTCTTGTATGATAATGGTGTCGGCCCCGGCGGGAACCGGCGCCCCGGTGAATATGCGCACCGCTTCGCCTTTGCCGACGTTGCCGTCGAACGCACCACCGGCCGGTGATTCACCGATGACGTTCAAGGTGGCGGGCACCGAGGCAACATCTTCGGCGCGAACGCCATAACCATCCATGGCAGAAACATCAATGCGCGGCTGGTTGATGGTGGCGGCGACATCAGCGGCGAGGGTGCGGCCCAGCCCATCCCAAACCGATATGGTTTCGGCTGCCGTGGTCTTGACGGCGGCGAGGATTTTGGCCTTGGCTTCTTCGACGGGAATCATGTTTTATTTCGCCTTGTATTCACCAGACTTGCCCCCGGCCTTATGGGTGAGGCGAACGTTGGTGATGTGCATGGCCTTGTCCATCGCCTTGCACATATCGTAAACCGTCAACGCGGCCACGCTGACGGCGGTCAGCGCCTCCATTTCGACGCCGGTTTTGCCAAAAAGCTTGCAAGTGGCGGTAATGTCCACGGCGTTGCGGCTTTCATCGCACGTCAGCTCAACGATAACGGACGACAGCGAAAGCGGATGGCAAAGGGGAATAAGCTCGGGCGTTTTTTTCGCCCCCATGATGCCCGCCAACTGGGCGACGGAAAGCACGTCACCTTTTTTAACGCCACCATCCATAATGCGCTGCAACGTCTCGGGCGCCATGATGACCGAACCCATGGCCGTGGCCGTGCGCTCGGTGGCGGCTTTTTCCGAAACATCCACCATGCGGGCGTTGCCGTGTTCGTCGATGTGCGTGAGTTCAGACATATAAGGCGCGCTCCATTATGCTTGTTTTAATATAGCACGGGTGGCCGTCGTTACGTCAGCCTCGCGCATCAGGCTTTCGCCGATGAGAAAACATTTCGCGCCCGCTGCCGCCATGCGCCCCAGGTCAGCCGGGGCGTAAAGCCCGCTTTCGGAAACCACCATGCGGTCGTCGCCTGTTTTGGCGGCCAGCTTTTCGGTGGTGGCGAGGTCAATTTCCAGCGTTTTGAGGTTGCGGTTGTTGATACCTATGAGGCGCGATTTCAGGTGAAGGGCGCGTTCCAGCTCGATGGCGTCGTGCACCTCGACCAGCACGTCCATGCCCAGCGCGTGCGCCGTGGATTCCAGTTCCAGCGCCATAACGTCATCCAGCGCCGCCATGATGAGCAAAATGCAATCGGCACCCAAAGCGCGTGCCTCGACCACCTGATAGGGGTCGAGCATGAAATCCTTGCGTAGCACCGGCAAACCGCACGCTTCGCGCGCTTCCATCAAATAAGCATCGGTGCCCTGAAAATGGGGTGTGTCGGTCAGCACGCTCAAACACGCCGCACCGCCGGCTTCGTAGGCTTTTGCTAACTCGGCGGGGTGGAAATCGGAACGAATAAGCCCCTTGGATGGCGACGCTTTCTTGATTTCGGCAATCAGTGCGTATTCACCCGCCGCCACTTTTGCTTCCAGCGCCGCGATAAAACCGCGTGGCGCACTCGCCGCTTCGGCGGCATCGACCACCGCGAGCAACGGGACGGCGGCTTGCTGGCGGGCAATGTGCTCGCGCTTGTCAGCGCAGATTTTTTCGAGGATGTCGCTCATCCACCCACTTCTTCATCCATGTCGTCGCCCACCGGCTGGTTGGTGATGTTGATGAGGTCTTCCAGCACCTCAAGCGCCTTGCCGTCATCAATGGCGGCTTGGGCCTGCGCGGCACCGGCCTTGAGGTCGCCCACCTTGTTCGCCACCAAAAGAGAAGCGGCCGCGTTGAACACCACGATGTCGCGGTACGCACCTTCTTCGCCGCGCAGCAGGGCGCGCAAGGCTTCGGCGTTTTCCTGCGGAGTGCCACCCTTCAGGTCGGCGGGTTTGGCTTCGCTTAAACCGACATCGGCGGGCGAAATATCAAAGGTGGTTACCTTGCCGTCTTTAAGCTCGGCCACATGAGTCGGCCCGGTGGTGGTGATTTCATCAAGACCATCAGAACCATGCACCACCCACGCCACTTCGCTGCCCAGTTTGCCCAGCACCTCGGCCATGGGCACGATCCAGTCGCGCGAGAACGCGCCGGTCATCTGGCGTTTTACGCCTGCGGGGTTGGAAAGGGGGCCGAGCAGGTTAAACAGCGTGCGCACGCCCAGTTCGATGCGCGCCGGCATAACGTGTTTCATGGCGCTGTGGTGGCGTGGCGCCATGAGGAAACAGATGCCCGCTTCATGAAGTGCGCGTTTGACCAGCGACATATCGCAATCAATGTTGACGCCCAGCGCGCCCAGCGCATCGGCGGTGCCGGACTTGGAAGAAAGCGCGCGGTTGCCGTGTTTCGCCACCGGCACGCCGCAGGCCGCGACCACGACGGCCGTGGCGGTGGATATATTATAGGTGCCCTGACCGTCGCCGCCGGTGCCGACAATATCCATCGCGCCCGGCGGCGCGTGAACGGTAAGCATTTTCTCGCGCATGATTTTCACCGCGCCGGTTATTTCATCTACCGTTTCGCCGCGCACGCGCAACGCCATCAGGAACCCGGCGATTTGTGCCGTGGTTGCCTCGCCCGACATGATGATCTCGAACGCGCCTTCGGCCTCGGCTTGTGAAAGCGTGTTGCCGTCGGCGACCTTGTCGAGGATGGGTTTTAATGCGGTAGGTATTTCGTTGCTCATGGTTTACGCCGCCGCTTTTTTCTGGGTGGAAATGTTGATAAAGTTTTTCAAGATGTCGTGACCGTGTTCCGAGGCAATGCTTTCGGGGTGGAACTGGACACCGAAGATGGGCCGCGTTTTGTGTTGTAATCCCTGGATGACGCCGTCGGCGCTTTCGGCGGTGACCTCTAGGCAGTCGGGGAAACCTTCACGCGCCACGGTCAATGAATGATAGCGCGTTGCGTTGATGGGCGAGGGCACGTTTTGAAAGACGCCTTTACCCGTATGCGTGATGGCGTGCACCTTGCCGTGTTCCGGTGTTGGCGCGCGGGTGATGACACCGCCGAAATGCTGACCGATGCACTGGTGGCCGAGGCAAACGCCGAGCACCGCCATGGTGTCGGGAATGGCGCCCAGTAAATCAAGGCAGATGCCGGCCTGCGCCGGATCGCACGGCCCGGGCGACAAAACAATGCCTTCCGGCTTCATGGCCAGCGCTTCGGCAGAGGTGATGGCATCGTTGCGCCTGACCACGACCTCGGCCCCCAGCTCACCCATGAAGTGCAGCAGGTTGTAGGTAAAGCTGTCGTAATTGTCGATGAGCAGGAACATCTGGATTTTCCGGGGCCTAAGGTGATGCGGTTCGGCGCCCACCATGCCCTCAGCCAGCCCGTTTCGTCAAGCAGGCCCTATGTTTTCAGGCCTTTGTGGGCCCTGGTGGGAAGGGTGATATTTAGCCTTTGACCTTCCAGTCTTGGGAAGGTTTATGCTATACCTTACATTGAACTGGAACCTTATCAAAACTTAGAGGGCACCCCCATGAGCCAGCCGCATCCGAAACCCGAAGCCCTTAACCCGGTTGACCCCGGCCACATCACGCTCGCGGTCGAGGGCATGACCTGTGCGTCGTGCGCCGGGCGCATCGAGCGCCAGTTGGCCAAGGTCGAGGGCGTGACCAGCGCGGTGGTCAACCTGGCGGCTGAAACGGCGGATGTTAAGTTTGACGGCACCAGGGTGGACGCCGCGGCCATTGCCAACACCATCGTCAAGACCGGCTTTATCGTTCCCGAGCAAACGCTGGATTTCGCCATTGATGGCATGACCTGTGCGTCGTGTGTTTCAAGGGTGGAAAAGGCCATCGAAAAACTGGATGGCGTCAGCAAGGTTACCGTCAACCTGGCAGACGAAAGCGCGCACGTTTCGCTGCGTGCGGGCACCGGCGCGGTGGAGATTATCCGCGCCATTGAAAAGGCGGGTTACGGCGCCACCGTTCGCGAAGGTGAAGCAGGTTTTGGTGCTGCCGATGACGCCAAGGCCGCCGCAAGGCTGAAACGCGACACGCTTAATCTTGTCACCGCCGCCGTGCTCACCATACCGCTGGTTGCGCAGATGGTGTGGATGCTGGCCGGTATCACCTATGAAATTCCCGCCGTGGCGCAACTGTTCCTCGCCTCGCTGGTGCAGTTTGGTTCCGGGGCGCGGTTTTACGCCCCCGCCTTCAAGGCCCTGCGCGCCGGGGTCGGCAACATGGATTTGCTGGTGGTGCTGGGCACAATGTCGGCGTGGAGCCTGAGCACATGGCGTGTGCTTGCCGAGATGGAAGGGCATTTGTATTTCGAGGCCTCGGCCACCGTGCTGACGCTGATTTTGCTGGGCCGCTTTTTGGAAAGCCGGGCCAAGCGCGGCACCACGGGCGCCATTCGCGCCCTGATGAAACTGCGCCCCGATGTGGCACGCGTGATATCGAGCGACGGTTCGGAAGTCGAGGTTCCCGCATCCAGCGTA
>CBFCYL010000067.1:0-10838 GCA_965602455.1 uncultured Thalassospiraceae bacterium
TGACCGATGGCCGACTTGGTCGATGACATGGAAATATCGTTCACCGCGTTTCCAAAGGCGCGCTTGACCGCGCCCAGTTCGATGACATCGGCCATGGTCGAGGTGCCGTGGGCGTTGACGTAATCAATGTCTTCAGGGTCTAGACCCGCGCGTTTCATGGCCGAGCGCATGCAACGGTAGGCACCATCGCCATCGGGCGTCGGTGCCGTAATGTGATAGGCATCGCCGGAAAGGCCGTAGCCGACAATTTCCGCGTAAATCTTGGCACCGCGCTTTTTTGCGTGCTCATATTCTTCCAGCACCACCACACCGGCGCCCTCGCCCATGACGAAACCATCGCGGTCTTTATCCCATGGCCGAGATGCTTCTGTCGGGCGGTCGTTATAAGTGGTGTTCAGTGCCTTGGCTGATGCAAAACCGGCCAGACCCAACCGGCAGACGGCAGCCTCGGCGCCGCCGGCAACCATGACATCGGCGTCTTCCCATTGAATCAGCCGCGCGGCATCGCCAATGGCATGCGCGCCAGTTGAACACGCCGTCACCACCGCGTGGTTGGGGCCTTTGTAACCGTGCTTGATGGATACCTGACCGGAAATCAGGTTAATCAGGCTGGCTGGAATAAAGAAAGGTGTTAAGCGCCGGGGCCCACCGCCGCCTTCGCCATCGACGGTCAGGGCGCCATCGGAAATGGTTTTCAGGCCGCCGATGCCCGAACCGATCAACACGCCGGTGTTGAAAGCATCGTCGTCGGTTTTGGGTTCCCATCCGGAATCGGCAATGGCCTCTTCCGCCGCCGCAATGCCATAGACAATAAAATCGTCCATACGGCGACGTTCTTTAGGCGTTACATAAGCATCGAAGCTGAATTCGCCATCGCCAGTGCCCAACGGCACCTGCCCGGCGATCTTGGCGGCAATATCGCTGACATCGAAATTATCAATGGTGCTGATGCCAGATTGCCCGGCAATCAGGCGGTCCCACGTGGTTTTCACACCATTGCCGAGTGGCGAAACCATTCCAATACCGGTGACAACCACTCGTCTCATAGGGAGGACCTCGGAAAAGAGTGCCTAAAGGAGGCACCAAAAAATCTGCAAAAAAGATTATGCAGATTATTTTGAGTTGGCGGTGATGTACTCTATGGCGTTCTTGATGGTCAAGATTTTCTCAGCAGCGTCATCGGGAATTTCGGTTCCGAACTCTTCTTCGAAAGCCATGACCAGTTCAACGGTGTCCAGGCTATCGGCGCCAAGGTCGTCAATGAAGCTGGCATCTTCTACAACCTTGGATTCGTCAACACCCAGGTGCTCAATGACAATCTTTTTTACGCGCTCTGCGACATCACTCATGTTCTCGTTTCCTTGGATAAAAGTTGTTGATACTTAAGAAATATATGGCGTCTGTTGAAGCGATCCGGTGGTTTGCAGGCCACTGGCGAACCGCTGAAATCTGAACTCTTGATGGTACCGCCCGGGGGCAATATCAGGGTGTTCGTAACACACTTTGAAAGTCAAGGCCAGTGGCCAAAGTGCTGCTTTTATCCCCAGTTTTCCTCATTTTCAGGCCCTTTTGAGGTGCCAGGTAACGGTGGCTAGAACATCGCCATCCCGCCGTTAACGTGCAGCGTCTGGCCGCTGACATAGGCCGCCTCGTCGCTGGCCAGATAGACCACGGCGGCGGCCACATCTTCGGGCTGGCCCAGGGTACCGGCGGGAATGTTGGCGGTGATGGCTTGTTTTTGGCCATCATTAAGGGCATCGGTCATCGGCGTGACAATAAAGCCCGGGGCCACGCAATTGAGCGTGATGCCGCGCGAGCCGACTTCCTGGGCCAGGGATTTGCTCATACCGACCAGCCCCGCCTTGGAAGCCGCATAATTGGCCTGGCCCGCGTTGCCGGTTGCGCCGACCACCGAGGTAATGGAAATCACGCGACCATAGCGCGCCTTCATCATGCCCTTGAGCGAAGCGCGGATCAGCTGGAACGCCGAGGTCAGGTTGACATCCAGCACCGTTTGCCAGTCTTCGTCCTTCATGCGCAAGGCCAGCGTGTCGCGTGTCAGGCCGGCGTTGTTGATCAATATATCAAGCCCGCCCATGGCCGCCTGTGCATCGGCGATCAGTTTTTCTGCCGCCCCCGCCTCGCCAAGGCGTGCCGGGGTTACGTGAACACGTTCGCCCAGCTCACCGGCCAGCGCCTTAAGCGCGTCTTCGCGGGTGCCGGAAAGGCAAACCTCGGCCCCGGCTGTGTGCAGGGCGCGCGCAATGGCACCGCCGATGCCGCCGGAAGCGCCCGTTACCAGGGCCCGTTTTCCACTTAAATCAAACATGGGTAACTCCCTCTTGATTCGCTGGCACCAGCTTACAACTCGTTGGCTAAGGCGTCACAAAATTCGCTAATGGCTTCCGGCGTGCCCAGCGCCACACCACTAAGATCGCTGTCGATGCGCTTGGCCAGCCCGGAAAGCACCTTGCCGGCACCCACTTCCACCAAAGTGGTAACACCGGCCTGCTTCATGGCCAGCACACACTCGCGCCAGCGCACCGTGCCGGTCACCTGCTTGACCAGCAGTTCCTTGATTTCCGCCGGGTCCGTGGTCGGGCTGGCGGTAACGTTGGCCACCACCGCCACCACCGGGGCCTTGATGTTGGCGCCCGCCAGCGCTTCGGCCATGGCGTCGGCGGCGGGTTGCATCAGGGTTGAATGAAAAGGTGCCGAAACCGGCAGCATGATGGCGCGCTTGGCGCCTGCCGCCTTGGCCAGTTCGGCGGCACGTTCAACGGCGGCCATGGTGCCGGAAATCACCACCTGGCCCGGGGCGTTGTCGTTGGCGGGCTGGCAGACCTCACCTTCTAAAACGGATGCGAGTGCGTCTTCGCAAACCTTGGTCGCCGCGTCCCAGTCCAGCCCCAGCAGCGCCGCCATGGCGCCCTCGCCCACCGGTACCGCGCTTTGCATGGCCTCGCCGCGAAGCCGCAGAAGCCTGGCGGCGTCGCTAATGGAAAGGGCACCGGCAGCCGCCAGCGCCGAATATTCACCCAGCGAATGCCCGGCCACGAAGGCCGCATCGTCGGGAAGCGCAAAACCCTTTTCGCCCAACGCCGCCATCGCCGCCAGCGAGGTCGCCATCAGGGCTGGTTGGGTGTTTTCGGTCAACATGAGGCGGTCTTCGGGGCCATCAAAAATCAGGGTGGAAAGCTTTTCGCCCAGCGCTTCATCGACTTCATCAAAAACGGCGCGGGCGGCAGGAGAGGCATCATAAAGTGCCTTACCCATGCCGACGGCCTGCGAGCCTTGTCCGGGGAAAACCAGTGCGCGGGTCATATGGGGGAATCCTTGAAGTTTTGAAAGGCACCGGAGGGATACACACCGCCGGGATGGAGAGTCAAGCGCATTGGCGCCACCCGGCGAGGTTGGGCGGGCTGGGCGAAGCGGCACAGAACTGGTAGGGTTAGCCCATGCATATATATTTCACCATCGCGGTTGGCGTTTTTTTCGTCGTCAGTGTCTGGGCGATGTACGAATTCATCTACAAGGCGGGTAAAAACAACAAGCCTTCCAAGCCGGATGATCCCTCGGATAATCCTTCCGATGGCCCTTCCGGGCAGGCCTGAAGCCGGGTTTTCGCCGCCAATACCGCCGATCCCTTTAAATCCCACGCAAATCCCACGCAAACCACCCGCAACGCCTCGAAACCCCTTGCTTTTTGGCTGATGGTGCGTATATTTCGCGCCTTCAACTCCTTGCCGGGGATTTTTGGCCCCGGCTATGCCCGCCGCACCCCAAGGCATTGGACGGTTGGGTTGAGAATCCGGAAGGAGACTATATATGCCTTATTATGAAAGCGTGCTGATTGCGCGCCAAGACCTATCCCAACAGCAGGCCGAAGGCCTGGGCGAGCAGTTTACTGCGGTGATTAACGATAATGGCGGCAAGGTCGCCAAGAACGAGTATTGGGGGCTTCGCTCCCTTGCTTATCGGATCAAGAAAAACCGCAAAGGCCATTACCTTCAACTCACCATTGATGCACCGGCACCGGCCATTCATGAAATGGAACGCCAGATGCACCTCAACGAAGACCTGTTGCGTCATCTGACCATACGCACCGATGAACTGGACCTTGAGCCCAGCGTCATGATGCAGGTTCGCTCTAGCCGTGATGACCGCCCCCGTCGGGGTGGCCATGATGATCGCCCGCCCCGTAGCGGTTCTGATCGTCCGAGCAGCGATGCCAAGCCAGTTGAGGCTGCCAAGCCGGCCGTCGAGAGCAAGGGAGATGAAGCATGAGCCGCAGACCATTTTTCCGCGGGCGCAAGTCCTGCCCGTTTACGGGCTCAAAAGCCCCGAAGATTGATTTCCGCGACATCCGGTTAATGGGTCGCTACGTTTCCGAACGTGGCAAGATCGTGCCTTCGCGCATCACCGCCGTTTCAACCAAGAAGCAACGCGAACTGGCGAAGGCGATCAAGCGCGCCCGGTTCCTCGGCCTCTTGCCGTATGTTGTGAAATAGGAAAGTTGCCTTAGGCCCGCGTTATCGGGGGTAAGGCATGGCCGGTTAAGATGCAGCCGAAACAAGCCATGTTAGGTGTGAGCGCGGGTTTAATCGCGGCGCTCGTCTTTATCGCCTTCATGTCAGGACAGGCCTACGGCATTTTTTTCCTGGTCTATATGGTTCCGCTGCCAATGCTGGCTGTGGGCCTTGGAATGGGCGTCAATGCATCGGTGCTTGCGGTCGCGACCGGAACGGTTCTGGTCCTGATAGCGGGCTCACCCTGGGCAGGGTTGATGTTTTTGGCGTTGAACGGATTGCCGGCGCTGGTGGTGGTATGGTTTGCCACACGCATTACCGACGCAGGCTTGGCCCGGGCGGGCAAGGATGTGGCAGAACCCCTGCCGGGCCGCGAGGCCGATGTCCCCGGTCTGCCCCAGCGGCCGCGTTCGTATGATGCGGGTGCGGCGGCGAACGAGGTCTTTCCCGACCGGGGCTGGTATCCGGCGGGCGGAATTTTAGTTTGGCTGGCGGTGCTGGCCGGATGTTATGTAGCAGCGGCGGCGCTGTTTTCAGGTGATGGCCTGCACATGGCAGTCACCGAATACCTGACGGGGATGTTCGAAGTAATCGCCCCCAAGCAGGATGCCGCCGTGAAGGCAGACGCCATCGCCATGTTAGGGGAAATTTTTCCCGGTGCGATTGGCGCGTTTTGGATTTTGATGCTGGGCGTCAACGCGACCTTCGCCCAGGGGTTGCTGGCCAAGGGTAGCAATAACCTGAGGCCCAGCCCGAGAATGGGGGAGCTTACGCTCCCGGACTGGCCATCGTGGGCCCTGGTGGCGTTTGCCGCTTTGGGTTTGATGGCCCCAGGTGAACTGGGTTACGTCTGCCGCAATATCGTTGTGGTGTTGATGGTGCCCTACTTCTTCCTCGGGCTTTCGGTGGTGCATGTTATGGCTGGCATGCTTCGCTTTCCGGGGATGATGCTCGCCGCCGTGTATATCGCGACGTTGGCCACGGGTTGGTTTACCCTGGTGATCGCCGGGATCGGAATAACAGAACAATGGGTCGGCCTTCGCCGGCGACTTGAAAAGACGGATTAAGCCCTATACGGGTCAGGAGGAACTAAAATGGAAGTCATTTTACTCGAACGCGTCGAAAAACTTGGTCAGATGGGCGATGTCGTCAAGGTCAAGTCTGGTTTCGCTCGCAATTTTCTGTTGCCGAAAAAGAAAGCCTTGCGCGCAACGGAAGATAACAAAAAAGTTTTTGATGGCCAGCGCGCCCAGCTCGAGGCCGATAACCTCAAGCGCAAAAGCGAAGCCGATGCTGTCGCTGCCAAAATGGCCGGCGCCAGCGTTATCCTCATCCGCCAGGCGGGTGAAGCGGGCCAGCTTTACGGTTCGGTCAACGCGCGTGACATCGCCGTCTCGCTAAGCGAAGCGGGCTACACCGTTAGCCGTTCGCAGGTTGCCCTGGCAGCGCCCATCAAGACGCTGGGTGTGTTTGATATCAATGTTGACCTGCACCCGGAAGTCAGCGTCTCCGTCAGCGCCAACGTTGCGCGCACTGACGAGGAAGCCAAAATCCAGACCAAAACCGGCAAGGCCGTGCTTGGCGAGGACGAGGCTGCCAAGGCTGAAGACGAACACGTGCCCGAACTGGCCGAAGTGTTTGAAGAAAGCGTACTTGAAGTAGCGGCTGAGGAAATTGCCCACGCCGATGGCGAGGAAGCCCCCGTCGAAGCTGAAGCTGAAGCCGCCCCCGAAGGCGACGAGGCCGAAGCAACCAAGGCTGAATAAAGCCCGCTTTTTAAAGACCTTCCTGCCTGACCTTTTTAACCGGCGTATCCTGAACCCAGGTTGCGCCGGTTTCTTTTTGGCTGTGCCGCCACACCGTTCTCGCTGCAACCCCCGGAAGCAACAGTAAATTTGCGAATCGGGGTATGATTTTTCCTCGTGTTCCTTCCTATCCACAGGCTTGGACTGAGAGCCTTTAGTGACCCAAAGGCGTAGTGTGGGCAAATCATGAGTACCGACAACACCATTCGCCTGAGCGACGTTCCCGATGGCCCCACTGGACCCAATGGGCCCAATGGGCCTGATGACGTTCACGGCAGGGGTCAGGACAACCTTCCGGCCTATCGCACCCTGCCCCACAATATTGAGGCGGAGAAATCCCTGCTCGGCGCCCTGCTGACCGATAACCGCGCGTTCGAACGGTTTTCAGAGTTCCTGCGGCCCGAACACTTCACCATTCCCGAACACGGGCGCATTTTTGACGCCTGCATGACGCTGCTCGAGCGCGGTCAGACCGCAGACCCGGTTTCGCTTTCTCGTTTTTTTGAAAACGACGAACAGCTGGTCGCCATCGGCGGCCCGGCCTATCTCGCCGAACTGGCAGCCAGCGCCATCACCATTATCAACGCCGGTGAATACGGGCGCATCATCTACGACCTGCACCTCAAGCGCGAGCTGATCACGCTGGGCGAAGACATGGTCAACGAGGCGTTTGATCCCGGCGTCGACGTTACCGGAACCCAACAAATCGAAATGGCCGAACAACAGCTTTATGAGCTTGCCACCGAAGGCAATTACGAAGGCGGTTTCAAGGATTTTCGTTCCGCCGTGCTCAGCACCATCGAAATCGCGCAAGCCGCACACCAGCGCGAAGGCGCCTTGGCGGGCGTAACCACGGGGCTTAAGGACGTTGACCAGATTTTGGGTGGCCTTCATTCATCTGATTTGCTCATCCTTGCCGGGCGCCCTTCCATGGGCAAAACGGCATTGGCCACCAACATTGCTTTCAACGCCGCTTATTCGCACCACAAGTCTCAAGGTGAAGAAGGCGCCGTGGTCGGCTTTTTCTCGCTGGAAATGTCAGCCGAACAACTGGCGGCGCGTATCCTTTCCGAACAGGTGGAAATATCGTCCGATGCGCTTCGCAAGGGCAACCTGGGCAATGAAGAATTTAACCGCCTCGTGGTCGCCAGTCAGGAACTGCACCGCCTGCCCCTGTTTATCGACGACACCCCCGCCTTGACCGTCAGCGCACTGCGCACCCGTGCACGCCGCCTCAAGCGCCAGCACAACCTGGGCTTGGTGGTGGTCGATTACCTGCAATTGATTTCCGGCTCCGCCAAGGCCAGTAACCATGGCCGTGTGCAGGAAGTTTCGGAAATTACCCGTGGCCTGAAAACGCTGGCCAAGGAACTGGAGGTGCCGGTGCTGGCCCTTTCGCAGTTGTCGCGTGCCGTGGAACAGCGCGACCCGCCGCGCCCGCAGCTTTCGGATTTGCGTGAATCGGGCTCCATTGAGCAGGACGCCGACGTGGTTATGTTTATCTACCGCGAGGAATACTACATGGAACGCAAGAAACCATCTCATCGCGGCGACGAAGACGATATCAAGTTTGCCGAACGCGAAGCGCGCTGGCACGACAACCTTGAAAAAGTTCGCAACATGGCCGACGTCATCGTTTCCAAGCAGCGCCACGGCCCCATCGGCGATATCAAGTTGGCGTTCTTTGGCGAGTTCACCCGCTTTGCCGACCTCGACCGCCAGCACGGCGATTACCACGACTAAGGCGGGTCGCAAGCATGTCCGATACGCCCCCCAACACCCCGGAAGCAAGGCGCGCCAGCGCCATCGTGACCATTGATTCCGCCGCCATCGCCGCCAACTGGCGCCTGATCAAAGACAAAACACTGGTCGAAACCGCTGCCGTCATCAAGGCAAACGGTTATGGCGTCGGCGCCGACGTGGCAGGCCCGGCGTTGCACAAAGAGGGGTGCGAGGTTTTTTTCGTCGCCACCATCGACGAAGGCATTACCTTGCGCGCCGTTTTAGGCAGTGGGCCGGAAATCCATATCCTCAGTGGCTTCATGGACGGCTGCGAACGCGACCTGACTGCGAACGCGCTGACGCCCATCCTCAATTCACTGGACGATGTCGAGGCCTGGGGTGTGTATTGCCGGGCCAGCGAGACGGCGCACCCGGCAACGCTGCACATCGATACCGGCATGTCGCGCCTCGGTCTCGGGTCTGACGAAGTCACCCGCGTTGCCGCCACACCGAACCTGCTGGCGGGGCTGAACCTCGCCACCGTCATGAGCCACCTTGCGGTTTCCGAAGAACCGGACAACCCCAAAAACACCGAACAGCTGGCGCGCTTTCAAAGCGTGCTGGCGGAACTGTCGGCGCAACTTTCAGGCCTGCGCACATCGCTGGCTAATTCATCGGGTGTGTTTTTAGGCCCTGAATACGCGTTTGACATGGTGCGCCCGGGCGCCGCCCTGTTCGGCATCAACCCAATACCAAACAGCCCGGATAAACCCAATCCAATGCGCCAAGTCGTTCGCCTGCAAGCGAAAATCCTTCAGGTGCGGCAAATTGACTCACCCCAAACCGTTGGCTATGGTGCGACCCATCAAGCGCGGTGCCTAAGCAAAATCGCCACCATCGCGGCGGGGTACGCAGACGGTTTCAATCGCTCGTTGAGCAACCGGGGTGTTGCCTTTATCGGCGAACACCGGGCACCTTTTGTGGGACGCGTGTCTATGGACCTCATCACCATCGACGTTACCGACGTTCCCGAGGCCCTTGCCCATGCCGGTGCGCTGGTTGACCTGATCGGCCCCAATAACCCCGTTGACGACGTTGCCGCACGTGGTGAAACCATCGCCTATGAAATGCTGACCCGGCTTGGGCCGCGCTACCATAGGGTGATATTATGAGCGTGGCCTTATGAACGCCCTCCTCGCCCCCCTTCGCCGCATCGGCCGCGTAAGCCTGTCGTTTTTGCAGACCACCGGCAAGCTGGCGTCGTTCACGGCGTCTGCGCTTTCAAGCGCCGTTACGCCGCCGTTTTACCCGCGCATTATTGGCCGCCAAATCATCGACATAGGTTATTACTCGCTGCCCGTGGTCGGCCTGACGGCAGTGTTTGCCGGCATGGTGCTGGCGCTGCAAAGCTATACCGGGTTTTCGCGTTTTTCTGCCGAAGGTGCCATCGCCAACGTGGTGGTGTTGTCCATCACCCGTGAGCTTGGCCCGGTGCTGGCCGGACTGATGGTGGCCGGGCGCATCGGTGCGTCGCTGGCCGCCGAAATCGGCACCATGCGCGTCACCGAACAAATAGATGCCCTGACCACGCTGTCGACCAACCCGATGAAATATCTTGTCGCGCCGCGCATCATTGCCGGGCTGATTACGTTTCCGTTTCTGGTGCTGGTGGCCGATATCATCGGCGTGTTCGGTGGCTACCTGGTGGCGGTTTACAAGCTCGGCTTCAACCCGGCCAACTATTTACAGAACACATGGAACTTCCTGACCTTTGAAGACGTAACCTCGGGCCTGGTGAAGGCCGCCGTGTTTGGCTTCATCGTCACCCTGATGGGCTGTTACCACGGTTACCATTCGCGCGGCGGTGCCGCCGGTGTCGGCACGGCAACCACCAACGCGGTGGTTTCGGCGTGCATATTGATCCTTTCGTTTGATTACATCCTTACCGAAATCTTCTTTACCCAATGACGGGTTTGATAAATGAGCAATGAGCCAAAAATAAAGTTAAGCGGCGTGCGCAAAAACTTCGGCCCCAAGGTGGTGCTGGAAAGCATCGACCTTGAAGTGGCCAAGGGCGAAAGCGTGGTTGTCATCGGCGGTTCCGGCACCGGCAAGTCGGTCATGTTAAAATGCATCCTCGGCCTGTTGAAGCCCAGCGCCGGCTCCATCACCGTTGATGGCGAAGAAGTGACGACCATGGGCACCTCAGACCGCGAACGGGTGAGCAAAAAATTCGGCATGCTGTTTCAGGGCGGCGCTCTTTTTGATTCCCTTCCCGTTTGGCATAACGTGGCCTTCGGCCTGCTGGCGGAAAAAACGCATGGGCGGGCGGCGGCCAAGGAAGTCGCCATCCAGAAACTGGCGCAGGTGGGCCTTGGCGCGGAAGTCGCAGACCTTTACCCGGCCGAGCTTTCCGGCGGCATGCAAAAACGCGTTGGCCTGGCCCGCGCCATTGCCGATGATCCGGAAATCATATTTTTTGATGAGCCGACCACCGGGCTCGACCCCATCATGGCCGATGTCATCAACGACCTGATCGTAAAAGTAACGCGCGAAATGGGCGCGACGGCGCTTTCCATCACCCACGACATGGCATCGGCACGCAAAATCGCCAACCGCATCGCCATGTTGTATGAAGGCAAAATCATCTGGGCCGGGCCGGTGGCAGATATCGACAATTCCGGCAACGCCCACGTCGACCAGTTCATCCACGGTCACGCCAAAGGGCCGATCAAGATGGCGGTCAGGGCTTAGGGCGAATAAAACCGTGGCAAAAAGCAAA
>CBFCYL010000068.1:0-10379 GCA_965602455.1 uncultured Thalassospiraceae bacterium
CGGTACCGTCGGTGTTGGCACCGTCAAGGTGTTGCAGGGCCATGGGGATGTGCTGGCGCTACGCTGTGGCCGCCCGGTTGTTATTACGGCGGTCTCGGCGCGCGACCATAACAAAGACCGTGGCGTTGACCTTTCGGCCTATCAGTGGTTTTCCGATGCCGTCGAAATGGCTGTTGAGGCCGACTGCGACGTGGTTGTCGAACTGATTGGCGGCTCCGAAGGGGTTGCCAAGGATGCGGTCGAAGCTGCCCTGGGCGCCGGACGCCATGTGGTGACAGCCAACAAGGCACTGATCGCCCATCACGGCACGGCACTGGCGCGTCTGGCCGAGGAAAAGGGCGTGTCGTTAAACTATGAAGCGGCAGTAGCTGGCGGTATCCCCATCATCAAGACGCTGCGCGAGGGTCTTGCGGGCAATGAGCTTTCACGCGTTTACGGCATTTTGAACGGCACGTGTAATTACATCCTGACCACCATGCGTGAAACCGGCCGCGGCTTTGAAGACGTGCTGGCTGATGCCCAGAAACTGGGCTATGCGGAAGCCGACCCCGGCTTTGACATCGATGGCGTGGACGCGGCGCACAAGCTGGCCATTCTGGCGGCGGTTTCCTTCGGCTCGGAAGTAAACTTCGACGCCGTGCACATTGAAGGCATTCGCCACATCAATGCCATGGATATCCAGTTCGCCGGTGAGCTGGGTTATAAAATCAAGCTGCTGGGTATTGCCTCGCGTGCCAACGGTGACATTGAACAGCGCGTACACCCGTGCATGGTGCCCCATGGTGCGCCGGTTTCAACGGTCGAGGGCGTGTTTAACGCCGTGGTTGCCGATGGCGACTATGTAGACACCATCATGCAGGAAGGCCGCGGCGCCGGCGAGGGGCCGACGGCGTCTGCTGTGGTTGCCGATATCTGCGATATCGCGCGCGGCATCAGCTTGCCGACGTTTGCGGTTCCGGCCGCCCAGTTGAAAAAGCTGAAAACCCGGCCTATTGGCGAACGCTCGGGTTGTTATTATGTGCGCCTGATGCTGGTTGACCAGCCCGGCGTGTTTGCCGATGTGGCCACTGCGCTGCGCGACCATGAGGTTTCCATGGAAAGCCTGCTGCAACGGATGCGCGATCCCGGCGAAGCGGTGCCGGTTGTCATTACCACCCACGAAACCCCGGAAGCGGGCATGCTGGCGGCGCTGGAATCCATCGAAGCACTGGATACCGTGACCGAGAAACCGTGCATGATCCGCATCGAGACCTTTTAGGAATTATCCATGCCGGGAACCGCCAATGCGGGCGTTCCCGCCCCCGAACTTGCCGCAGCCGACCTGCTGGAAGGCCGCACGTCGCTTACCGGGCGCCACTGGATCGAGCGCAAGGCCGACACCCGCGATGCCATGGCGCTGGCGCAACGCCTGAACGTGCCCGAGGCCGTTGGTCGTGCGCTTTCAGCACGCGCCATTGGCCTTGATGAAGCCGAAGGCTTTTTGAGCCCAAAACTTAAAACCGAACTGCCCGACCCGGACCTCCTGAAAGACATGGACAAGGCGGCACCGCGCCTTGCACAGGCCGTTATGAACGGTGAAAAAATTGCCGTGTTCGGCGATTACGATGTTGATGGCGCCACCTCGAGTGCCTTGTTGAAATCGTTCCTCGAGGCGGCGGGCGCCACGGTTGTGGTTTACATTCCCGACCGCCAGAAAGAAGGCTACGGCCCCAACACCGACGCCCTGTTGAAACTGAAAGCCGATGGTGCGGCTTTGGTCGTTACGGTCGATTGCGGAACCGCCGCGTTTGAGCCGCTGGAAAAAGCAACCGATGCCGGGCTCGACGTCATTGTCATCGACCACCACGAGGCAGAAACGCGGTTGCCCAAGGCGGTGGCCGTGGTCAACCCCAAGCGGCTGGATGAAAGCACCACCACGACCCATGCGTGCGCCCATATGGCGGCGGTCGGCGTGGCGTTCCTGGTGGCGGTGGCGGTCAACCGGGTGTTGCGCGATGCTGGTTGGTACAAAACCGAGCGTTCTGAGCCTGACTTGATGAACTGGCTCGATATAGTGGCGCTGGGCACGGTGTGTGATGTGGTCGCGCTGACCGGTGTGAACCGCGCGCTGGTGCACCAGGGCCTCAAGGTTCTGGCGAAACGCCGCAACCTTGGCCTGCGCGCCTTATCAGATGTAACCGGCATTAACGAAGCGCCAACGGCCTATCATCTTGGCTTCGTGCTGGGGCCGCGCATCAACGCCGGTGGTCGGGTGGGGGAATCCAGCCTTGGTTCGCGCCTGTTGACCACCCGAGATGGGGCAGAAGCCGAAAAAATTGCCCGCCAGTTGCACGACCTCAACCGCGAACGCCAGGACATAGAAGCCCGGGTGCTGGAAGCAGCCCTGTTGCAGGTCGAGGGAAAAATCGCCATGGCGGCGGACGCCACACCACCGGCGTTTATACTGGCGGCGGGCGAGGGCTGGCACCCCGGTGTGGTCGGCATTGTCGCCTCGCGCCTGAAGGAACGTTTCAACCGCCCGGCCGCCGTGGTCAGCCTAAAAGACGGTGTCGGCACCGGCTCGGCGCGCTCGGTGGCGGGCGCCGACATGGGCAGCGCCGTCATTGCCGCCAACCACGAAGGCCTCACCCTTAAGGGCGGTGGCCACGCCATGGCGGCGGGCTTTTCGGTGAATGCAGATAAGCTTGCCGAGTTGGAAGCGTTCATCACGGCGCGTATGCAAACGGCGCTGGGCGAAAACCCACCACCGCCGGGCCTGTACCTCGATGCCATGCTGTCGCTCGGTGGCGCCAATTTGGCCATGGTAGAGGCACTGGAAAAACTGTCGCCCTTCGGTATCGGCAACGCCGAGCCGCGCTTTGCGGTTAAGGACGTGCGTTTCGTCGAGGCACGTGCGGTCGGCGCCGATCAGAGCCATGTGCGTCTGGTGATGGCCAATGAAGCGGGCGCAAGGCTGACCGGTATTGCCTTTCGCGCCCAGGACAGCGACCTCGGCCCCGGCCTGCTGGCGCACGGCGGCAAGCCCTTTCATGTGGCGGGCAAGTTGCGGGTCAACGAATGGCAGGGCAGGCGCTCAGCACAGTTGATCGTCGAGGATGCGGTGCCCGCTTGGTAGGATATTTTTTTAGATAGAGTTATGAAAGTTGGATATGGAAGAAATAGCTAGATGAGTGTTCATCCAAAAAATAATGAACGAAAAAATCCCTTGAAAGCTTGGCTTCGCACTGCGCGAGGGAATGCCAAAAGACGAAATCTAGAGTTCACAATTGTATTATCTGATATTCCTGAAATTCCAAAAGTGTGTCCTGTGCTCGGCGTTCCTTTATCTTTAGGTGGGCCACAAGATTACATCCCTTCATTAGATAGAATTGACAACTCACGCGGGTATGTGCCCGGTAATGTAATGCTTATAAGTCGAAGGGCAAATAGACTTAAGGACGATGCAACACCCGAAGAACTGCGAAAGCTTGCTGATTTTTACAGTATTCATCGCAGCGAGAAATAATAAAAGCCGCCACTCATATTTGAGCAGCGGCTTTTGTTGCTTCAGGCATAAAGCTGATTATTTTTTCAAAATCTTCTTCACCTTATTGCTCGGGTCGAGGCGCGCCGTGGTCGGCATGTTCGAGCCCAGCAACGGGGTAATGTATTCCATGAACTTGGTCGTCACGCCGTTGCCATCCTTGTTAATCATGTTCGGCGCCATGACTTGGGTCTTGGCGGCAACATCGGAAATTTTGGAAAGCTTGTATTCTACGGCGTAGTTACCGACCCGGTGAATGGTCACGGTGCCGTGTGCCTTGCCGGAGTAGTGCGCGAACTGAACCGCTTTTTCGCCGACTTCGCGAGCTTCCTTCTGGTCGACGTCGGAAACGCAACCGAGGAACGAACGCTGCAAGTAGCCGAAGGTGTCGCCGCGCACGCGCTTGATGCCGGTCTTGTCCTTGATCTGGTCGCACAAAAGGTCGGCCAACGCTCCGGTGCCGGAAAGCTGGATGTTGCCGTGGGCGTCTTTTTCGATGTTCTTCATCAGCTTGGCGATGATCGGTGTGCCCTTGGCATCGTGGATGCCTTCGGAAACGGCGATGATGCAACGGCCATGCTTGTCATAGACCTTCTTGACGTCGGACAGGAATTTCTTGGTGTCGAACGTGCTTTCGGGCAGGTAAATCAGGTGCGGGCCATCGTCTGCATAGTTGGTGGCACCGGCGGCAGCGGCGGTCAGGAAACCGGCATGGCGGCCCATGACGACGCCGACGTAAACACCCTTAAGCGCCGCGTTGTCCTGGTTGATGCCGGCAAAGGCCGAGGCCACGAACTTGGCGGCCGAAGGGAAGCCGGGCGTGTGATCGTTGACCATCAGGTCGTTGTCGATGGTTTTGGGAATGTGGATGCAGGTCAGGTCGTGGCCGGTTTTCTGGGCGTGCTCGGCGACAATGCGCGCGGCGTCGGATGAATCGTTACCACCGATGTAAAAGAAGGTGCCGATATCATGCGCCTTGAGCACACGCGAGATTTCCTCGCAGTATTTCTGGTCGGGCTTGTCGCGGGTTGAGCCGAGTGCTGAGCACGGCGTCGCGGCAACGGCCTCGAGGTTGGCCTCGGTTTCCTGGGTCAGGTCGAGGAAGTCTTCATTGACGATGCCGGAAACGCCATGTCGCGCGCCATAAACGTGCTCGATGCCGGAAAACTTGCGCGATTCGAGCACCGCGCCGACCAAGGACTGGTTGATGACGGCCGTTGGGCCACCGCCCTGGGCAATGAGAACCTTGCCTTTAAGCATGAAAAACGCCTCCTTCTTGATGATTATCCCCGGATATGGGCTGTTTGTCTGGGTGAGTATATACATGGCCGTTGCCGCCCTTGGGCCACCCGGGTGGGTGGGCAGAGGCGGATAGGGTGGGCTGTGGCCGTTTGGCCGGGCGGAGCGGGGAAAAGGAAGGGAAGGGAAGGCTTGATTTTCGCCGCTTAAGCGGTTACGAAGAGCCCGCCTTTGGCAGAAATGCCCGCTGACCCCTTCGTCTAGAGGCCTAGGACACCGCCCTTTCACGGCGGCAACACGGGTTCGAATCCCGTAGGGGTCGCCATTACTTACAATGACTTAGCCCGCTACTGAACAGTGCGGGCTATTCTTTTGTCCAATAATTGTCCAATAAGCAGGGGCGAACATGGATGAATGCAAGAGGACATTACAGCTTCCATCTCAGCCATAATTATTGGAAAACAAGTGCCTTAGGCGTTGGGTCATCCTTAGCACGACAGGTTTGCCCTGTTGTTTCCATTTTACGAGCCATCGACCACTTTTTACGAATTGGTTTGCACCCAAAGTAAGACCCCATGACGCGCGCGTGCGCGAGGGTGGGGCTCGTAAAGGTGCAAACCTTGGGGAATGACCACATCAGATAAACGACCACCCCAAAGAGGGTATTACTCGTTCGTGGTCGGCACACTGATGGGTATTAGGTAATGGGATCAAGAGCGGACTATTAACAGCGGCACTCCAGGCTTCCGCTAATAGCCGAGGCTGTTGAAAAACTCGACTGTTGGACTTTGCGTGAAATTGCTCAAATTTCTTTTGTAGTCGGCGCTTCACCACAGAGGTAGCCTACACGGCATTTAGCGTCGCGAGGAAGGCGTTTAGTGTTGTTTTGCTCGATCCTCCTTATCAAGGCTGCATGTTGTCGTTCAGTGCGCAAGAAATTTCTTGCCAGCCTCTCTCCAAAGAGTTTTTCAACAGCCTCAGCCATAAGCGGACGTTTTCCAAATGGATCAGGATATCGGAAAATGCAGGCTTACGCCTTTAGCCCAGCCCCACTTGAAGTAATACGATTGTACCCCTACAACTACTAAGGGCGTTCTGATAAATTGGTTTATAGGTAATATGGCGTCCACAACACCCGAAAATAATGATTTAAATATAGCGCTTCAGGAAAGCGCGCGGCGTTTTCGCGCCATGGTCGAAAATGCGGGCGACGCTATATATATTCATGACCGCTATGGGAGCATCAGTGATGTCAACCAGGTGGCCTGTGAGCAAACAGGTTATGATCGTACGGAACTGACATCTATGAACGTGCAGCAACTCGATGCTGCCATAGATTTCGAAAACCTTCGCGAAACCTGGGATTTAGGCGAAGCCGATCCCTCTAAATATCCGTTGACGCTGGAAAGTGCCCATCGACGCAAAGACGGCACCGTCTTCCCCATGGAAGTCCGCATCAGCCTGTTACCGAATGATGGTGGATACCTGTTTGTCGCCATGGTCCGCGACATCACGAAGCGAAAGGAAGTCGAGAAACGACTCGTTGAGAGCGAAAAGAAATACTCCAACAGCATCAATTCCACCCTGGAAGGCTACTGGCTTGTCGACATAGATGGGCGAATTCTTGAGGTAAATAATTCATTCTGTAACATGTTGGAACTCAGCCGAGATGAGCTAATCGGCAGACGTCCACCAGAGTTTGCAGATGAAGAAAGTCGCGCCCTACATGAACAGATGACATCCAAAATCAAGGATACGGAACAACGTCAATATGAGGTTACCTTCGTTACAAAAAGCGGCAATCCTGTTTTTACCAAAGTCAACGCAACGAGCATATATGACGACAACGGTGAGCCAGCGGGGGCCTTTGCCTTCATATCCAATATTACCAAGGAAAAGCTGGCAGAGAAAAAGCTGGAAGAGAACATCAAGGAGTTGGATTTTCAAAAGTCTGCGCTTGATCATCACGCCATTGTTAGTATTACCGACGTCAAGGGAAACATCACATATATCAATGACAAGTTTTGCGAGATCAGCGGTTTTTCTCGTGATGAATTGATCGGCCAAAACCACCGCATTGTTAAAAGCGGCGATCACTCAACAGAGTTTTACAATAATTTATGGAAAACCATTGCCAATGGCAAAACTTGGCATGGTGAAATTAAAAACCTGAAAAAGGGAGGTGGGTTTTATTGGGTTGAGGCCACCATCGTTCCGTTCGTAGGAAATGATGGAAAGCCATTTCAGTATGTTGCCATTCGTACCGATATCACAGAATTAAAGCATGCGGAAGAATCCCTGCGACGGTCAGATGACCGTCATGAAAAAAGCATGAACTTCGCCAATATCGGCACATGGGACTGGAATATTATTACCGGCGATCTGCTCTGGTCGGATCGCATTGCCCCCCTGTTCGGCGGCGAAGGAGGTGCCATGGAAACATCCTACGACAACTTCCTTGCCGCCATTCACCCCGATGATCGCCAGATGGTAGTCGATGCCGTTAACAACTGCGTTGAAAAAGCAGTGGAATATGACATCGAGCACCGTGTTGTCTGGCCCGACGGCACCTGTCGCTGGCTTCACGAAAGGGGTGATGTTGTTCGAGACAGTCAGGGAAATCCGCAAAACATGCTCGGCGTTGTGCGTGACGTGACCAACAGAAAAGAGGCAGAAGTAGCGCTGCAAAAAGCCAAGGAAGATGCCGAAACCGCCAACCAGGCCAAATCAGACTTCCTGTCGTCCATGAGCCACGAGCTGCGCACACCCCTGAATGCTATTTTGGGCTTTACGCAATTGATGCAGTTCAATCCCTCAACGCCACTGACAGAAGAGCAAAAAGATAGCACCGAGCAGATCATCAAAGGTGGCAACCATCTTCTGGAACTGATCGACCAGGTTCTGGAGCTGGCCAAGATTGAGGCTGGCAAGATGTCCCTCAGTATTGAGAACGTATCCTTGCCTGAGCTGCTCGACGAATGCAGCGTCATGGTGCGAGCCATAGCCGACAAAAGAAACATTACCGTCAACGCCAACACTGAGAAGTGCCCCGAGGTTGAGGTGCTGGCCGACCACACACGCATCAAGCAGGTGCTTTTAAACCTGCTTTCCAATGGTGTTAAGTATAACAACGAGGGCGGATCACTCTCCATTATGACCCGCCTAGAGGGCGACGGACGCGTACATATTGCGATCACGGATACCGGGCCCGGTATTCCTGAGGATAAGCATGCAGGACTTTTTGAGCCCTTCAACCGCTTGGGCCATGAAACATCAGAGATTGAGGGCACCGGTATTGGCCTTACCATTACCCGCGAAATGATCCACCTGATGAAAGGCGAAATCGGTTTTGAGAGCGAAGTGGGTAAGGGTTCCACGTTCTGGATCGAGATACCGCTGGCCAAGCAGGATGCAGAAAAAAACCCCGAGGTTTTATCGCCCAAGGATGACACCTCGGCCCTAGACACGGCCATCGGTTCGGATGGCCAGCGCTACACGGTTCTTTACATCGAGGATAATCCGGCCAACCTACGCCTGATGGAAGGCGTCATGGCAAGAATACCCAGCATTGACCTGATCTCGACCCACAACGCCGAGCTGGGCCTGGAGATGGCCGAAGCCGAAAGCCCCGACCTCATCCTGCTGGACATCAACCTGCCCGGCATGGATGGCTATGAAGCGCTGGAGCGTTTGAAGGTCAATGAAGACACCAGCGCCATCCCGGTAATCGCCGTAACGGCGCAGGCGACGAAAGCCGATATCAAAAGAGGGCGCAACGCCGGATTCAGGGGCTACATTACCAAGCCGCTGCAGGTGCCGGAGCTTCTTCAAATCATCAAGGAGGTTCTTGAGGAGATATAGGGTCGATAAACAAACAATGCATTATTGTGTTATATAAATGCAGCTTGATGGAGATGATGATGAACAATAGCGCTCTGGGCGATGTCTCATACAATATTGATCATGAGAAACGTTTTCTGTATGTCAAGCGCAGGGATGAGCTGAGTAAGACTGCTATATATGCAGAATGGGAAGCGATGCAACAAGTCGAAGGCTTTGATCCTTCCTACGATACTGTTGTCGATTACAGCAATGCCACTATCCTAAACATTAGCTTTGATGATCTTCGTGAGATTAGCAAAGAAGTTCCAATACGTGACCCGAGAACAGGCAACATCGCTATTGTTTCTGGCGATAAACCAGCCAGATATACTTTTGGAAAACTCTTTGTCGAATTAACCAATTTTCTTGGTAACAAAAATCATGGTATTTTTAAGGACTGCGTATCAGCTGAGCAGTGGCTACTCTCACTTCGCTAGATATTAGAAAGATTTCTAATATCTCCATCCTATCAACGTCTCCTTTGGGTCAGAAGCGACCCTAAATGCCAGCCCTCTGGAACGTCCGCTAATAGCCAACAGCAGGCATTTGCGGGATGTTGGTGCTATTGTATAATTATACGGGAATAATTCATCGTGTAATAATTTATAGTTAGAAACGTTTTTTGTACGCTAGGTCTTCAACATATAAACTAATGAAAATGATAAATGAATAGACAAATAGAACTCCTCATCAAGCTACTGACTATTATCCCCGCAGTCTTTCTGGTTGCCTATATCTGGGAATTTTTAGTTGAAGATTTAATTTCTTTGCTATTCAGCCAAATTGAGGTAGCAACGCCAGAGGACACTAACCTCAGATGGGAATTCATTTTCACCAGTGTCATCTTTTCCGCAATTGCCATTGCTGGTCCTGCATACATTCTAATAAAACGAGACATTTTCCAGGAAGCGACTGAAAACAATCTTAAGAATGCCCTCGTCGATGTGGAAGAACGAAAGAAAGAGGCTCAACTTAATGAAGCCCGCTTTAGAGCCATCGCAGAAGCTTCTCAAAATATCATCGTAATTACGCGTGTTTCAGATGGAAAAATTGCATACGCAAATCCGGCAACTTATTCGGTTTCAGGCTATAAACCAGACGAACTTATTGGTAATGTTGCTCCTAACTTTTATGTAAATCCAGACGAACGCGCCTTATATGTAGAGGCACTCAAAGAGACCGGAAGTGTTCGTAACTTTGAAGTTCTTCTACAAAAAAAAGATGGCACGCCGTTCAAAGTAAAAGTTAATAGTCGTGTTGTTACCATCAACGACGAGTTACACATTGTTGGCGAACTTGAGGACATCACCGAATACAAGCGCGCTGAACGGGCACTTTTAAAAAGTGAGGAACGATTCTCCTTGGCAATGCGCGGTGCCAACGATGGACTTTGGGACTGGAACCTCAAGACAAATGAAGTCTACTTCTCGCCGCGCCTATGCCAGATGCAGGGCTATGAGACGGATGAAATGGAGCCGGTATTGGACACTTGGGCAAGCATGGTCAGCCCCCGTGACAAGGATCGGGTCCTCAAGGAAGTGCAAGATTACATTTCTGGTGACGCAGATTCTTTTGAAACAGAATTTGATATGCGCCATAAGGATGGCTCGTGGGTATCTCTTCTTTCACGGGCATTTCTGGTTCATGAGAATGGTGAAGCCGTTCGCCTTGTTGGTACTCATGTGGACATCACCCAGCGCAAAGATATTGAATTACGAGAACATCAGGCAAGGGT
>CBFCYL010000069.1:0-10027 GCA_965602455.1 uncultured Thalassospiraceae bacterium
CGCGACGAAGGAAAAATCCTGTCGACGGTGTTGCTCAACGATGGCAGCGAAACCATGGATAGTGCCACCCTGGCGGCACGCTGGTCGGGCGATTACCTGCTGCTGTGGAAGCGCGCTAAAAGCTTCGGCCGCGCCATGGCCGTCAACGATCAGGGCGACGATGTGATGGCGCTGGATAGCCTGTTAACCGGCGCGGGCCTTGCGCCAACACCGGGCGCTGGCGCATCTGCGCGCTATTTCGGCCCCGACATGGAATACCGGGTGCGCACCTTTCAGGCGGCCAATGGCCTGAGCGTGGACGGCATTGTCGGTTCTGAAACCCTGTTGGCGCTGACCGGCGCAAGCACGACACCGGGCACACCGCGGCTTAACGCACCCGGACCGGGGGAATAAGGGATATGTCATTTATTCTCGAAGCCCTGAAAAAATCTGACCGCGAACGCAAGCGCGGTGAAGTGCCGACGCTGGAATCGGTCGACTTTGATACCGGTGATGACCTGACGTTCGGACGTAACCTGATGCCATGGTATATCGGTGGCGGCATTACCGCTGTCCTTGGCGTAGTGGCGGTGTTGTTGATGGGTGGTGATGAACCCGCGCCGGGGCGCGAAATGACGGCGATGGAAAAAGCGCCCGGTGAAATGGCGCTTGAAACGACGACAGCGCCGAGCCCGGAACCGCCACAACCGGCGACAGTGCAACCAGAGCCGGAACCCGCACCCGAGCCCAAAGCCGAGGCAACGCCCGCGCCTGAGTCGGAACCCGTGCCAGCACCCGAGCCGGAACCCGCACCCACGCCTGAGCCCGCACCCGCGCCAGAGCCCAAAGCCGAGACAACGCCTGTGCCTGCGCCAAAAACCCGCATCATGCCAAAGGTCACCGATGATGGTGCCCCGGTACCCGATGCCCAACCGGTTGCCCGCGTTGACGCCGCGCCCGTGTCCGCGCCCGTATCGATGCCAACGTCCGCGTCCAAACTCACCGCAACGCAGACGCAACCGACGCCGCCAAAAGCTGCGCCACAGATTGCGCCGCGGGTTATCCAGCTCGCTGCGCTGGATTCCACCGAAGCCTACGTTGAGCGCGGTTGGGTCAGTCTCGACAAGGGGCTATATAACCAGGCGGCGCAGGATTTCTCTTCGGCCATTGAACTGGAGCCCAACTACGCTGAAGCGTGGTTCGCACGCGGCTGGGTCAAGGAAAAAATGGGTGATGACGAAGGTGCCCTAAAAGATTATTCACGCACGCTGCGCGCTCAGGCGAACCATACGGGGGCGCTGTTCAGCCGTGCTTACCTGAACCTTTATACCGGTGAAAACCGAAAAGCGGTTCGCGATTTCAACGCCACCCTTAACATCGCCGACCCAAGCCTGAAGCTTTATACCTATCTTTGGCTTTACGTTGCCCGCGCCGAAGGCGGCGAAGACGCAACGGGGGCGCTGGCCCGCCAAAGCGCGCGCGAAAACCTGGATGCATGGCCGGGGGTGGTGGTGCGGTACTTCCTGGGCACCATGGCCGAAAGCAATGTCATCGCCGCCATCGAGAACGGCAATGCTGACGCCTTGCAGGCGCGGCGCTGCGTTGGCTATTTCTTCCTCGGCAAGCGCGCGTTAATGAACGGCAACACCCAGATGGCGCGCAATTATTTTGAAAAAACGCTGGCTACCGGCGTTATCGGCTTCCGCCAGTTTGATGCTGCGCGCCGCGAATTGTCGCGGCTGGCGCAATAAGCGAATTGTCGCGGCTGGCTTAAGGGCTATATGCCGTCTTGTTTCATATAAGAGGCGAACAAGGCGTCGAAATAGGTGCCGGCGATTAACTTCTTGATCTTGACGGCGGTTTGCGGCGTGTTGTGATTCATGGCCGTTATTTCATCGACCAGGCCGCGCAACATCAACAGCCCATCCTTGGTTTTCAATGACTTTCGAATGACAACGGCGTCAAACTTGTCCACCAAACCGGCCAGCACCGCCAGCCGGTGGTGGTCTTCCATCCTGCTCATCACCTCAAGCGCCGGGCCGGTCATGAAGGCAAGGTACGGCTTGTAAACTTCAATTTTTTGTTGCGGCCATGTGCCGAGGTCTTTCACCAGCGCCGGGCTTCCCTGGATAAAGCTTTCAAACAACTCTTCGCCAAGCATGTCCTTGATTTGCTGAATGCGGCAAACCAGCCGGCCGCTTTCGTCAACCGCCGTTGGCCAGCTTCCAATCGCCTTTACGATTTCAGGATTCGTAATCGCAGCAATTGAAGGGCCAATAGCACGGATCTGCACTTCGTTTTTAAGATTTTCGACAAAAGCTTCGAGCAACGCTTCCGACCAGTCGAGCATTTCCGGAAAATTGCGGCGCATGGCATCATTTAATGGGCGGATAAAATGTTTTACGTCGGCCCTGCCAAGGATGGCCAGCCATTTTTTATCTTTTTCCATGACCAGATCAAGGCTACCCAGGGCCGAGCGTAACTCGGCAATGGCATCCCTGTTTAAAAGGCATAAGGTACGAAGTCGGTTCAGGTTGCCGACCTTGCATTGCAGGGTGCTGGATAAATAGACGCCTAAATCCTTGGGGTCATGACCGGACTTAACCAGTATATCGGCAGCTATAATCCCGAAGTATTTTCGAACCACATCATTGGGCGAAATGCCGCAACTGCCGACGGAAAGCTCCAACGCGCCACCACGGTGGATGGACACCCTTTGTGCATGCTTGCCGGGCACGTAACAGATGAGCCCCTTGGACATGGCTGCCTCATACATGTAAAGCGCAATTTCCAACGTCATCGGGTTTTGGGCTATTTCGGCAGCCGTCTTACCCTTCAGGAACAGGGGTGCATTGGGGTAGTCCTTGCGCTGCAAGGCTTCTACCTGTTTGAGCAATGGCAAGATATGGCGTCGGATGGTTAAATCCAGGCGACGATCGCGCACGCTGGCCCGGCGACGCCACAGACCGTCGGGTATATGCCACCATTTTTTGCCCAGGGTGCTGGACAAAACCACTGGCTGAACTGCCGTTGAACCCATTCCAAAAGCCCCGCTTGTTGTCGCCGTCTATCACGCCTCTATGATTATCCATCAGGGCTGTGGCGGCGTTATGGTGATATTGCCGCATTGGCGCTCAGCTTTATAGTCCAGCCTTAATATCCCAGCCGATGCATGATCTTGCCCAGGCGTTAACTTAACGCTGTAACCATTTGTTATTCAATCATTATATCATCCTGTGCCGACTTGAAACCGACACGCCAGCCCCGACCCGGCGGCCAATCACCGTTTGTTTTATGGGGGGGATGACATTGTCGCGTACAATTACCATATCCAAACTGTTGACCTGCAACAGAAAACAGGGGGCGCCAAGGGTGCCGCATGCTTAATATCGATCTTGAATCCCTGACCATTAACGACAACTCATATTCATGGGTGGCGAAGTCCGTCCATGCGGTGCGCAAGCGTCTTGGCCTTAAAATCAAGGTCCACGAAGATAATGGCATGATACAAAATGGCCACATCTTCCTGTTCAATCACTTTGCACGCTTTGAAACCATTATTCCGCCCTACATCATCTACCGTAAAACGGGAGCCCATTGCCGATCCGTCGCCGACAGTGCGTTGTTTGATGGCAGTGAGGGCGTGGCCGACTTCATGAAAGAAATCGGCATCGTGCCGAACAACCTGCCCGGCCTGCTGCCCTTCCTGGCGGCGGAAATTCTGCGCGGACGAAAGGTTATTCTTTTCCCCGAGGGCGGCATGGTCAAAGATCGCCGTGTGCTAAACAGCGAAGGCGATTACAGCGTTTTTTCACGGTCTTCACTGGAACGGCGCAAGCACCATCGCGGTGCGGCGGTATTGGCGCTAACGCTGGATATGTTCAAGCGTCGCATTCTTGATCTCGAAAAAAACAAAGACTGGACGCGCATCAAGCGCTGGGTTGAAGCGTTGGGGCTGAAAGATGAATACGAACTGCTGAAAAGAGCGCATGAGCCGACCCTTATTGTTCCGGCCAATATTACGTTTTACCCCATTCGCATTCAGGAAAACCTGCTCAGTCGCACTGCCGGGCTTTTCGCCAAACGGCTTTCGGGCAAGTTTGCCGAAGAAATGCTGATTGAAGGCAACCTTCTTTTTCGTGATACCGATATGGATATCCGCTTCTCTAAGGCCGTAAAGTCGGAAAAAAAGTGGCGCTGGTGGGAAAAGCTGATCCTGACGCGCTATTTCCTCAAGATTTATTCACTGAATGAGTTATTCAGTCTGAAGGATCGCGCCGAAGACATGGCCGAACGATTGCTGGCGCGGTGCATCAACGATGAATCCCTGCGCATACGCGATGAATACATGGCCACCATGTACAAGGGTATTACGGTAAACCTCAGCCATCTGGCATCGCACGTCATTACCTGCCTGATTAAACGCGGCGAAATGAGCATTGACGTTCACGCCTTTCACAAGATTCTTTATCTTGCGCTCAAGAACCTGCAGGCCACACCTGGCATTCACTTGCACGAAAGCCTGCTGAACCCGGAAAGTTATAGCAAGTTGATATATGACGAGTGCCCGGAACTAATTCGTTTTCTTGATACCTGCCAAAGCGCCGGGTTAATCGGCCGCACACAAAATCATTACCGCTTTCTCGACAAGCTGTGCGAGGAGTTCGGTTTTGATGAAGTGCGGCTGGAAAACCCGGTCATGGTGTATGCCAATGAAGTCGAGCCGCTGTTAGAAGTTCGCGAAACCGTGGAAGCGGCCATGGGCCACGTTCACGATGTTACGCCCGGCGAACTGGCATCTTTCCAGTTTGATGATGAACTTCGGCGTTTTGAGCTTAACAAAAACCTATACAACCTTCCCAGTTACGGAGAAATTAACGACAAGGAAACCGCAACCCTTGGCGGCGAACCTTACCTGTTGTTGGGCGAACAAAAAGTCGAAACCGGGGTGCTGTTGATTCACGGCCTGCTGGCGTCGCCCGCCGAGATGCGCGCCTTTGGTGAAAAGGCCAGCAAACAAGGTCTTGCCGTTCTGGGCGTGCGCCTAGCCGGGCACGGTACTTCGCCCCATGACCTGAAAGGCCGAACATGGCTGGACTGGATGGAATCCGTTCGCCGCAGTTACAATATTCTGGCGGCCTTTTGCGACAAGGTTGTGGTGGTCGGTTTTTCAACCGGCGGTGCGCTGGGGTTGTTGCTGGCTTCTGAAAAACCGGAAAAACTGGTTGCGGTAGCGGCGGTATGCACACCGGTTGTCTTTACCGACGGCAAGATCGCGCTGGTGCCGTTTGTCCATGGCCTGAACCAGATTGCCAGCTGGCTGCCCAGCGCGGACGGCATGCTGCCGTTCCTCGATGGCACCCCGGAGCACCCTGAGGTCAACTACCAGTCTATTCCGGTGGCGGCCATTCACCAGTTGCGCGAACTGATTGCCGAAATGCTTAAAAAACTGGGAAAAGTCGAGGTTCCCACTTGCCTGATCCAGTCTGACGGCGACCCCACGGTTGAGCCGGAAAGCGTGAATAAGGTTTATGATTTGATTGTTGGTGACGATAAATCCATTCATTGGATAGGCGCCCAGCGCCATGGTATCGTTTATGAAGATACGGGCGCGACGCACGGCATTGTGCTGGATTTCATTAACCGGACAGGGGCCGCGCAAGCTCCTGAAGTGGGGGCCTTATCATGACCGACACCATAGCCGCTTCCAATCCGCCGTGGGCGAAGGCTTACCCGCCGGAGCTGGATCTCGATTTTGCCCCGGTTGACCGGTCCGCCATCAGCATCATTGAAGATTCCATTGCCCGCGGGCCTGAGAAGCCATGCCTTGATTTCTTAGGATCGAAAATGACCTATGGCGAGGTCGGCGACATGATTAACCATGTCGCGCGCGGCCTTCAGGACATGGGGGTTAAAAAATGCGACCGCATTGGCCTGTGTCTGCCGAACTCTCCCTACTATGTGGCGTGTTATTTCGCGATACTTAAAATCGGCGCCACGGTGGTCAACTTCAACCCGCTGTACACGGCCGATGAAACCCGCCACCAGGTCGAAGACAGCGATGTTGCCATCCTCATTACGCTTGATGTCAAAATGCTTTACGACAAGGTTATCGAGGCACTGGACGGCACCAACGTTGTGGTTGTCGTCTGCTCGCTGGCAGACGCCTTGCCGACGGTCAAAAGCACCCTCTACCGCCTGTTCAAACGGGCCGAGATTGCCCACCCGCATTTCGATAAAATCCACATTGCGTTCGAACAACTGTGTGACAACGCAGCAGACCCCGCCCCGGCAACCATCAACCCGTTGAAGGATATCGCCATCCTGCAATACACCGGCGGCACCACGGGCATACCCAAGGGCGCCATGCTGACCCATGCCAACGTGGCATCCAATGCCAAACAAGCAGTGTTGTGGATTGGTGACGTCAAGCCGGGCGAAGAAAAATTCCTGTGTGTGTTGCCATTCTTTCATGTGTTTGCCATGACGGTAGCCATGAACATGGGGCTGGAAACCGGATCGGAACTGATTTTGCTGCCGCGCTTCGAACTGGCAACCGTACTCAAGGTCATCAACAAGAAACGCCCGACCGTGTTTCCCGCCGTACCGACCATTTATAACGCCATCAACAACCATCCAAAACTTTCCAGTTTCGACCTGACCTCCATCCGCTACTGCGTTTCCGGCGGCGCGGCCCTGCCCGTTGAGGTCAAACGGAACTTTGAAAAACTGACCGGTTGCGTGGTGGTGGAAGGTTACGGCCTTTCCGAAGCTTCGCCGGTAACGCATTGCAACCCGGTGCGCGGCGTCAACAAGCCGGGTTCCATCGGCCTGCCGTTTCCGGGCACCAACATTGAAATTCGCGACCTTGATGATTTCTCCAAAACCGTGCCACTGGGTGATCGCGGCGAAGTCGCGGTCAGGGGGCCGCAGGTCATGGCCGGATACTGGAAAAACCCCGATGAGACCGCCGCAACACTGGTCGATGGCTGGTTGAGAACCGGCGACGTCGGCCACATGGATGATGAAGGCTATACGTTCCTGACCGACCGCCTGAAAGACGTCATCATCTGCTCGGGATATAAAATATACCCACGCACCGTTGAAGAAGCCCTTTACCAGCACCCGGATGTGGAAGAAGCCATTGTTATCGCCATTGCCGATGAATACCGCGGCGAAGCACCCAAAGCGTTCGTTAAATTGCGCCCGGGGGCAAGCGCCGGTGTTGACGACCTGATGGCTTTTGCCAACGACCACCTCAACCCACTTGAACGCCCGGCGGCGCTGGAAATTCGCGACGCCCTTCCCAAAACACTGATCGGCAAGCTTTCCAAGAAAGAACTGGTTGCCGAGGAAAAACAAAAAGCTGGAGCATCCGCATGAGCAATCAAACCATCGTTATCGCCGGTTACGCCCGGTCTCCCTTTACGCTGGCCTACAAGGGGGCACTGGCCAAGACGCGGGCCGATGACATCGCCGCACAGGTGGTACGCGCGCTTATGGAACGCAGTTCCATCGACCCCGCCGCCGTTGAAGACCTGATTATGGGTTGCGCCTTTCCCGAGGGCGAACAGGGCTTCAACATTGCGCGCCTTGTGGGCTTTTTGGCCGACCTGCCCATTTCGGTGGCGGGCGTTACGGTCAACCGCTTTTGCGGTTCTTCCATGCAGGGCATTCACATGGCGGCCGGTGCCATGCAGATGGGTGCCGGCGAGGCTTATATATGTGCCGGTGTTGAAAGCATGAGCCGCGTGCCCATGACCGGCTTCAACCCCCTGCCCCATCCGGGTCTGGCCGAACGCATGCCCGGCGCCTACATGGGCATGGGCGAAACGGCGGAAAACGTGGCGAAGAAATATGGCCTGACGCGCGAGGAACAAGACGCCTTCGCCGTCACCAGCCAGCAAAAAGCCGCCCGCGCCCAAAGTGAAGGCCGCCTGGCCGCCGAGATTGTGCCCATCAAAACCGACACCGGCGTTGTTAATGCCGATGGTTGCCTGCGCCCCGAAACCGATGCCAGCACACTGGCCGGACTGAAACCGGCGTTTGATGAAACCGGATCGGTCACCGCCGGTACCGCATCACCGCTGACCGACGGCGCATCCGCCGTACTGGTCACGACGGCAGACTTTGCCGAAAAGAACGGGCTGGAACCGCTGGCCATTGTGCGCGCCTTTGGTGTTTCGGGGTGCGACCCGGAAATTATGGGCATCGGCCCGGTAGCGTCCAGCCAGAAGGCGCTTGCCCGCGCCGGCATCACCGTCGACGACCTTGACGTCATCGAGTTAAACGAGGCGTTTGCCAGCCAGTCGCTGGCTTCCATTCGCGACCTCGGCCTTGATGTCAGCAAAATCAATTTGGATGGCGGCGCCATTGCGCTCGGCCACCCGCTGGGTGCCACGGGTGCACGCATTACCGGCAAGGCGGCACAAATTCTCAAACGCGACGGCGGACGCTGGGCGCTGGCGACACAATGCATCGGCGGCGGGCAAGGCATCGCCACCGTGCTGGAGGCCGTTTAATGGCTGAACCAACCGTGAAAAAAGTCTGCGTCATTGGCGCTGGCGTCATGGGTGCGGGCATTGCCGCACAGGCCGCCAACGCGGGCGCGGATGTGGTGTTGCTCGATATCGTTCCGGATGGTGCTGCCGACAGAAGCGCAATCGCCAAAGGCGCGGTGGGAAAGCTGATCAAGGCGCAACCCGCCGCGTTCATGCACAAGCGTTTTGCAAAGCGCGTGACACCGGGCAACACCGAAGACGACCTTGAGCTTATTAAAGATTGCGACTGGGTTATCGAGGCGGTTATTGAGAACCCGAAAATAAAAGAAGACCTGTACGCCCGCGTCATGCCTTACCTCAAACCCGGTGCCGTGCTCAGTTCCAACACCTCGACCCTGCCGCTTCATGAATTGATCACCGGTATGGCCGATAGCCTGAAGCATCGTTTTATCATCACCCACTTTTTCAACCCGCCACGTTACATGCGGTTGCTGGAAATCATCACCGGGCCGGACACCGATAAAACCACCGTCCAGCCGGTGCTGGACTTTGCCGACCGCGCCATGGGCAAGTCCATCGTGGTGTGCAAGGACACGCCGGGCTTCATTGCCAACCGCATCGGCACCTACTGGCTGCACGCGGCAACAACCGAAGCCGTCTACTTAGGGATTGGTGTCGAGGAAGCCGACGCCGTGCTCAGCCGCCCGATGGGCGTGCCCAAGACCGGGGTTTTCGGTCTGCTGGATTTGGTTGGCCTCGACCTGATGCCGCACATCCTTGAAAACATGGAAGCCTCACTGCCCGAGAGCGACGCCTTTCGCAAGTTGCCGAAGGCGCCCGACCTGATGGCGAAAATGATTGCCGATGGCTACACCGGGCGCAAAGGCAAGGGCGGCTTTTACCGGCTCAACACAGAGGGCGGTAAAAAAATAAAGGAAGTAATTGATTTACAAACAGGCGATTACACGCCCGCCAAACGCCCGCAGCCTGCCGCCGCCAAGGCATCCAAAAAAGGTGGCCTGCGCGCATTGTTTGATCACCCCAGCGCCGAAGGCCGCTTTGCTGCCAACGTGCTGGCCGGAACGCTGGCTTATGCGGCGTCTCTGGTCGGTGAAATTGCCGATGATGTTGAATCCATCGACCGCGCCATGCGCCTCGGTTACGCCTGGAAATGGGGGCCGTTTGAACTGATCGACAAACTGGGGCCGTCGTGGTTTGCGACCAAGCTTGAGTTTATGGGCATTAAAGTGCCGCCCATTCTTGCTGCCGTTGGCGGGGGCAAGTTCTATCGCAACGCAAAGGGTGTGCTGGAGCAATTTGACGGCGGCAATTATGTGCCGGTCAAGCGCGACGATGGCGTTTTACTGCTGGCCGATATCAAGCGCGGTGCCAAGCCGGTCATGAGTAATAAATCCGCCGCCATATGGGACATTGGCGATGGCGTGGCGTGCTTTGAATACCGTTCCAAGATGAACTCCATCAACCCGCTTATCCTGTGGCTGTTGCAATGTGCGGTTAGCGACCTGCCCAAGCGCGGCTTCAAGGCC
>CBFCYL010000070.1:0-9804 GCA_965602455.1 uncultured Thalassospiraceae bacterium
CACTCCTTCTCCTGTTCTGAGAGTAAAGTGTTGCGTCGATCAGTTGAGGCCACCGTCAAAAGCAGACGTTCGTAGCATGTTTGCGCCACGTCTACTTGCCATCTAAAAGATGACCTATTGCCCTAAGGAACCGAATGCGTCGCTTGAAAAGAGCGCTGGTTTTTTTATTATCTTTTTAGTTAATAAACACGCGCCATAAGGCGCGGCGTGTGGTCACACGCGTTAGGCACGCACCTCACTGGGCGACTGAGCCCCGCGGCTTATGCCGCGCACTTAAATTATTAAACCAAAAAGGGGCCAACGCATAAACGCTGGCCCGAGTTTGGGTGGAAGCGGGGACGGAAACCCCCACTTCCGAACGGGAACGATCGAAGGCTCAGAACGGGAACAAGATGTCCCAGAGCTGAGTTCCCCAGCGAGGTTGCTGGAGATTGCTGAGCGTACCGCGACCACCATAGGCGACGCGCATCTCGGCAATTTTTTCGTGGGTGATGGTGTTGTTGGACTCGATGTCCTCTGGCCGGACGACGCCGGTTACCATCAACTCACGGAGTTCTGCGTTTACCTGCACTTCCTGGCGGCCGAGAATGACCAGCGCGCCATTGGGCAGAATCTGGGTGACCACGGCGGCAAACGTCAGGCTGACCTGCTCACTGCGGTCAATAGAGCCATCACCTGAAGTCTTGTGCGAGTTACCGAACGAGGCCGCTGCCGTAGGGTCGAAACCAACCGGCAGGTTGTTTTTGGCAAACTTGGTTTCATAACCCAACAGCGCGGTTACGTTGGCGCTTTCGCTGTCGTTGCGGTTTCGCCCGGTATTGTTGGCCAGCGATGCGCTGTCGTTAAGCGATACCGTAACGGTTAGGATATCACCGATATCCTTTGCCCGATGGTCCTTGAAGAAAGCCTTGGCACCCGCCCGCCATAGCGAATTGGGGTTGCTTTCAGCCGGCTCAGCCGATGGCATCGGCAGGGAAATCGGCCGGTAGGCGGTCATGGATTTGGGGTTGGTGATCTGCGACAGCTTGGGCCCATCGCCAACCTCGGAAAGGCGCGTCGTGGTTTCGCAGCCTGCCAAAAGCCCTGCCAGTGCGCCCATTGCCACAACCGTCTTGAGCATGGAAAAAGATGCCCTGGCTTTTGTTATGGCCTTGGCTTTTGCCGTTGGCCTGGCTTTTGTTTTCGTTTTCATTTTTGTTTCAGTCTTGGCGTTCATGGCCGTTCTCCTTATTTCATGGCCAGGTTGGCGGGCGCATCAACGCGCGCCATGCCGGCACCCGTGATCTCGGCCTCGATCACGGTGTTGGTTTGAACGTTGGAAATGCGGATAATGTCGCCCCTTGATCCGGCTTCCAGGGCGCGCCCCTTGACCGTTAGTTGCATCAGGGGTGTTTGCAGGACCATGGTAACGCTGGAGCCTTTATTCACCAGCAACGGACGGCGCACATCGGTGGCGCGTACCGGCCGATTGGCGGCCAGGGTGCGCTTGGCGCTTTTGCCGATCAGGTCGCCGACTTCCAGCACCACGGAACGCTGCAACCGCGCCGTCGGCAGGGTTAACCACTGGATATTATCGCTGCGGATTGTGTCGCCGCGCATAACGCGCTTTGACAGCACCGGCACTTCGCTCATGGCTTCCAGACGCCCGGAAAGGCGTATGGTTTCTCCGCCGGTGGCGCCTACCCATGAAAGACTGGCGTTAAAACGCCCGCTCAGGGGGTCGTGGGTGACCTGCTTTACGCTCAGCTGCGGGTCAATACCGGTTGGCATATACAGGCGCAGATTGGCGTTCCCCAACACCACGCGTGCGTCGGGGTCGGCGCCCTTGGCAGCCAGGCTTTCCAGCAACATGGCGCGAAGCGTATCGTTGTCCACCAGGTTGGCGGCACGTTCCACCACCACGCGGGTGCTTTGCGATGTTGGTCGCCAGTTCAGGCGATAGGCGCGCGCCACCTGCGAAACCCAGGCGGAGTCAAACACAGCCCTTTGGCCGGGTTTCGGCGCATAGGCAACGGTGTGTTCGGCGTTTGGCCCGGCCGGGGTAAAGATATCTCCCAGCTTGACCGTATTGCCATCGACAATGACGTAACTGTTCAAAACCGAAGCCTGCGGCACAATTACTTCTGCTTCCGGTTCCGCGCTCGCTTTTGTCTCTTTTGCGAATGCGGCAAGTGGCACCACCAGGGCGAGGCCCAAAAGTGCCCCCAGAATGATCAGGAATGCCTGCCGAACGTTAATGATGTTATGCATCACGGTCCCCTTAACGCATGTTGGACAACACGCCCATCATTTCGTCCGAGGTCGAAATGACCTTGGAGTTCATTTCATAAGCACGCTGGGCTGAAATCAGGTTGGAGATTTCCTCCACCGGATTAACGTTCGATGTTTCGAGGAAGCCCTGCAAAACGGTTCCATAACCGGCCGATCCCGGTGCAGCGGTGGCCGGGTTGCCCGATGCCGGGGTTTCCAGGTAGAGGTTCGAGCCGATGGATTCCAGGCCGGTGTCATTAGCAAACACAGCGGTCTGGATCTGGCCAACATTTTGGTAATTGACCTGCCCATCCAGCTTTGCCTGAACTTCACCGGAAGCATTAATGGAAACATCGATGGCATTGTTCGGCACCGTGATGTTGGGCAGAACCGGATAACCATCGTGGGTTACGATCTGGCCATTTGCATTAAGCTGGAACGTGCCATCGCGGGTGTAGCCGGTGTCGCCGTTTGGCATTTGTATCTGGAAGAACCCCTTGCCCTGCAATGCCATATCGAAGGCGTTGTCGGTGGGGTTGAGGTTGCCCTGTTCGTGGATGCGGTAAACCGCAGCCAGCTTCACACCCAGGCCAAGCTGGACGCCCGAGGGAACAATGGTTCCAGCGTCCGACGAGGTCGAACCGACACGGCGTAGGTTTTGGTAAAGCAGGTCATGAAATTCCGTGCGGCGGCGCATATAGCCGGTGGTGTTCATGTTGGCGAGGTTGTTCGATACAACTTCAACGTTTCGTTGCTGGGCAATCATGCCCGTTGCGGCAATGGATAAAGACCTCATGGTTCCCGTCCTTTTCTTTTCATCGTGGTGTTGACCGGTTTTACCGGTTCGTTTTATTCAATTGTGCGTGACTAGTTTGACTGCATGGATGCCATGTCGCGGATCATGACGCGCATGCGTTCGTCTTCGCGGTCGATCATCTTTTGTGTCGCCTGGTATTGGCGCGACACATCGATCATGCGGGTCATTTCCATAATTGGCTGGACATTGGAACTTTCCAGCATGCCCTGTGACACTTGCGGTGATTGCACATTCTGCGCCGCCTGGTCGGTTGCGTAGTATCCGCCCGCCGTGCGCTCGAGGTTCAGCATGTTATCGAACTCAACCACCCGCAGGCGACCAAGCGCACCGTTTTCAGTTGAAATGGTGCCATCGCTGGCGATGGTGATCTGGGTGTCTTCGGGGGCAAAGAATACCGGCGCACCGGCGTCCGTTAGCACCGGGTCACCCTGGGAAGTGACCAACTGGCCGCCGTTATCCATGCGCATGTTGCCGTTGCGCGTGTAGCGCTCACCGCTTTCGGTTTGCACCACCAGGTAGCCCTGGCCATGAATGGCGACATTAAGAGGGTTGTTGGTTTTTTCGAAGCTGCCTTCGGATACGTCCCGATAGCTGGCGAAATCTTGCACGTAAGCGTGGCGCTGGTCGGCGATGGACATGTCCGAGCGCGATCGCGTGAGCTGATCGACGAACATTACCCTTTCGCTCTTGAAGCCGGTGGTGTCCATATTGGCGATATTGTTGGCAATGGCGCTCATTTCCCGCCTGAGGGCGGATTGGCGCGAAAGCGCAATGATTGATGTTGATTCCATGACTTAGGTTTCCGATCGCGTTCCGTTGTCGTTCATTCCGCCTTTGGCGGGGTCTTTTTTGGGCCTTTGGCCATGGCCTTGTTCCGGCCTTGTGGTTTGGTTTGCACGGACCATGCCAATTCAGTTCAGCATAAAAAAATCAATAAAAACAAAGGTATATGCTGTTTCAAAGGGGGCTGGGGTGGCGCCCGTGGGCGCCGCCGGGGCAGTCTTTCCCCGGCAGAAGTTGCCGCCAGGGCGGGCCGGGCGGCGGAAATTTGCCTCCCGCGCGCCCGGGCGGGGCCCGGCAGGGGCTGCCAAACCCCCGATAAAATTACCTTATTTGGCCTTCTTCTGGGGCGCCTCAACCACTTGTTAACCATCAGCGCCTAACGTGTAAGATGAGTTTTGGCGCGGTCAGGCGCAGGCGATGGCTCGGGGTCGACCCGGTTAAGGGTCTGGGGTTTTCGGGACGCGTTGACACGATATTATGGAGAAGGCATGGCCGACGACGAACTCAACGATGAACTGGATGAAGACGCCGAAGGCCTCGACGAAGACGGTGAGGGTGGAGAAGGCGAGGGTGAGGAAGGTGATTCCCAAAAGAGTGGACGAAAGCGGCTGTTGATTGTTATTGCCGCCGTCTTGTTCTTGGTATTGGGCGGCACCACGGCAGCTTACTTCCTCGGATACCTCAGCCCCTTGATCAACATGGTCACCGGTGGCGAAGACACGGCTTTGGAAGAGGAAGCACAGGCGCTGATTTCAGGAGACGCGGTCTTTTTTGATTTGCCGGAAATGCTGGTCAACATCAATACCGCAAGCCGCAAGTCTACCTACTTGAAAATAAGGGTCAGCCTGGAACTTGAGACCCCAGAGGATGTAATCAAAGTGGAATCCCTGATGCCGCGTATTGTTGATAATTTTCAGGTTTACCTGCGTGAATTGCGCATTGAAGACCTTAAGGGCTCCGCCGGAATGTACCGACTGCGAGAAGAATTATTGAAGCGCGTTAATGTCGCCGTTGCTCCAGCAACGGTTAACGATGTGTTGTTTAAGGAAATGCTGGTCCAGTAGCTTTTTGGCTGCACCCGGCAAGATGAAGAAGAAAAAAAATGACCGCACCCGGAGATGATGTCGACCAAGACGCCATGGCAGCAGCCTGGGAGTCCGCCATGGGCGGCGGTGATGGTGGCGACGGTGGCGATGGCGAACAAGATGATCTAGCTGCTGAATGGGCATCCATGCTCGACAGCGGCGACGACAGTGGCGGTGGCGATTCCGGAGCATCCAGCGGTCGTGATTCCATCCGTGTCCTGAACCAGGATGAAATTGATTCACTGCTCGGTTTTGATGAAGACCTTGACGAGGTTGAGCATAAATCGGGCATTCAGGCCATTCTCAACTCAGCCCTGGTGTCGTACGAACGCCTGCCGATGCTCGAGGTTGTGTTTGACCGTCTGGTGCGCCTGATGTCCACATCCTTGCGTAATTTTACGTCTGATAACGTCGAGGTTTCGCTCGATAATATTACTTCCATCCGTTTTGGCGATTACCTGAACTCCATCCCACTGCCGGCCATGCTGGGCGTGTTCAAGGCCGAAGAATGGGATAACTTCGGCCTGCTGACGGTTGATTCATCGTTGATTTATTCCATCGTTGACGTGCTGCTCGGCGGTCGCCGTGGCACGGCGGCCATGCGTATTGAAGGTCGCCCCTACACCACCATTGAGCGTTCGTTGGTGGAAAGGATGGTTCACGTCATGCTGTCGGATCTGTCGGGCTCGTTCGAGCCGTTGTCGCCGGTTACCTTCCGGTTTGACCGCATCGAAACCAACCCGCGCTTTGCCACCATTTCCCGGCCTTCGAACGCCGCCATCGTGGCCCGCCTGAGGATTGATATGGAAGACCGCGGCGGGCAGATGGAACTGCTTTTGCCATATGCGACGCTGGAGCCGGTTCGTGAATTGCTGCTGCAATCGTTCATGGGCGAAAAATTTGGCCGTGATTCCATCTGGGAAACGCATTTGGCGGAAGAGCTTTGGCTGACCGAGGTTGAATTAAACGCGGTGCTTGACCAGCAGTATATGCGTCTGGGCGATGTTTTTGGCTTAAATGTAAACTCACATCTTTCGTTGACGGCAACGCCCGATAGCCAGGTGCTGCTGCGTTGCGGGGATGTGCCCATGTATGTTGGCAAAATGGGCCGCAAGGCCGACCAAATTGCTATTCGCATCGACGGTAAATACGAAAAACCAAAAGAATAATAAAAACAACAACAACGGGCCCGGGGCTGGGCGCCATCTCACCCCACGGAACGAAGGTAAAGAAGGAAGGGAATATATTATGACTGTCGCTTTGGTGCTTGATGTCATTATTGCTGTGTTGTTGGTTTTAACCATCGTTTATGCCATGAGGCTGAACGGTCGCCTGACGCAATTGCGCAAAGATAAGTCGGAACTTGAGGCGCTTGCCAAAACCTTTGCCGAGGCAACCGTGCGCGCCGATGCCGGGATCAAGAAATTAAAAATATCAACCGAATCCCTGAAAGATGATGTCCATAAGGCCGAGGTGCTGAAGGATGATTTGGTTTATCTGATCCAGCGTGGCGGTGCCAGCGCCGACGAACTGATGGAGCGCGTCAACGTTGGAAGAGGTGCGCCGCGTACCGGTCATGAGCCAGTGTCACCTATCGGTGTAAACGGGGATAATCCTGACAGCCTGGTCGATAGCATGGCAGGTTCGTTAAATGCCCGCCCACAACAACCATCCGTGCATGAGCGCGCCCATGATCCACAATCGGATGCCGAGCGTGTGCTGATGAAGGTTCTCGGCGCTGCCGGTTAATTGAGTGGGCACCATGGGTAAAAAACGAAATAAAAAGTCAAAAAAGAAACCGGGCCTGTTGCGCCGCGCCTTTTTTCGGGTGCGTCTGTTGCCGGTAGTTATTTTTGTTTCGGTTTTGATGTTAACCGTGCGCGTCAGTGATATCTGGGTTGGTGTCGACGTGCTGTTAAACGGTGAGTTGAGTGTTGCCAGCGCACAAGCGCAGCAGCAAACCCCGCCTGCTGACGCTCCACCGACGGCCGAGATGCCCGCCCCAATGGACGCGGCTGCACCGGACCCCCTGATGGCGGCGGAGCCGCTTGATGTGCCGTCGGAAGATCGCGCCGCCATTGCCGCGCGCATGCTTTCCGATGACCCGACGCTGCTGACCCAAACGGAAATCGATCTTTTGCAGAAACTTGCCGAGCGTCGCGAGGAGCTGAACGCCCGGGCTCGCGAACTTGAAACGCGCCAAGCTATGCTTCAGGCCGCAGAAGCACGCATCGATTCCAAGATAAATGACTTCCAGACCCTCAAAACTACCCTTGATGGCCTGATCAAGACCTATGATACCCAGCAGGGCTCAAAGCTGGAATCGCTGGTCAAAATCTACGAAAACATGAAGCCGAAGGATGCCGCACGAATATTTGAAGAGCTGGATATGCCCACCCTGCTGATGGTCGCCGAGCGCATGAAAGAACGGTCTCTGGCCCCGGTTATGGCCAAGATGAACCCGGTCAAGGCCCGGGAAATGACCGTAGAACTCTCGCGTTTGCGCGAATTGCCGCGCCCTGGAGCTGAGTTGGCGCAAAAGGGCGGCTAGGCCCGGCCATGGCACGATGGGCGCTACAAAGGGAGCCAAATAGGCCATCTTGCCCAAATCCAGCCCATGGGGGGCTAGGGGGTTGTTTTTAAAAGGTTGCGAACCAGCGCTGGCTGTTTTACCTAATATACCTGCGATTGATACCTATATAGCCCTGACGGGCCTCAAATCTAAAGTTGGAGATAAATAAATGGCAGTCGACAAGAGTATGAATGTCCTGATTGTGGACGATTACAAGACCATGCTCCGGATTATGCGAAACCTTCTCAAGCAGTTGGGTTTCGAAAACGTCGAGGAGGCAATCGACGGCACTGCCGCTTTGGAAATTCTCAAAGAGAAAAGCGACTTTGGGTTGATTATTTCTGACTGGAATATGGAGCCCATGACCGGCATCGAATTGCTGCGCCACGTTCGTGCTGCTGATGAACTGAAGGCTATCCCGTTTATTATGGTGACGGCTGAATCCAAGTCCGAAAACGTTATCGCCGCCAAAGAAGCCGGTGTTTCCAACTACATTGTTAAGCCGTTTAACGCTGAAACCCTGAAGGCCAAAATGGTCAGCGTGCTCGGCGAATTTTAAGGAACCCGTAGATGGCCGGGGGCAAGGCAAAATCGGCCAAGACCCGCAAGGGCAGCGCCAAGAAACCACGCGCCGCGAGCACGTCACGCCAGAAAAAGGCATCGAGCGCGGCCAAGGTCAAACGTCGCCCATCGGGTGCCAAGACGAAACCCAAGGCAAAATCCAAGACAAAAGTAAAAAAGAAAGCGGCGCCAAAGCGTAAAACCGCAAAGCGCGCCACCCCCAAGCGTAAAACCGCAAAGCGCGCCACCCCCAAGCGTAAAACAGCCAAGCGCAAGACCGCCAAGCGCCCCGGCGCGGCCGTCAAGCGGGCGGTCAGTGCGGCCAAACGCGCCCGCAAGCGGCGCCCCACCAGGGTTGAGACCATCTTGTTTGCCGAACTGGAAAACCTTGCCGAGGTTATTCACGCCGCCAAGGACGAAATTTCTCAAATCCGCCCCGATGAAGTGAAGGATGAATTCCTGCCCAAGGCTGCCAATGAGCTTGATGCCATTGTCGAAGCGACGGCTGACGCCACCCACAACATCATGGACGCCTGTGATACACTTGAAAATGTCATGGCATCCCTAGATGGCGACAACGAACAAAAGTTGATGGATGCAACAACCAAAATATACGAAGCCTGCACGTTTCAGGATATTACAGGCCAGCGTATCAGCAAGGTTGTCGGTACGCTGCACCACATTGAAAGCCGTATTGATAAATTGGTAGCAGTTTTTGGGGTAACCTTTGAAAAGCCGGAAAGCAATAACAAGGCCGAAGCGCCGGATACGAAGATGGAGGATGGAAGCGTGAGCGAAGCGCACCTTTTAGAGGGTCCGCAGCTCAAGGGACAAGGCAGAAGCCAGTCCGAAATTGATGACCTTTTGGCGAGTTTTGATTAGTCCACATGGACGATTTTGACGCCATTTCCGCCGAGCCCGAAGGTGGCCGCGGCGACCAAACCATAGCCTTGTTTCTGGGGCTGTATCTGGTCGTCCTCGCCTTCTTCATTTTGTTGGTGACCATTTCAACGCTTGAGGAATCAAAGTCCAAAAAGGTTATGGACAGCCTTTCCAGCGCGTTCACCACCATCGTGCCGCCATCGGCTGAACTGCAGAACTTCCAGTCCAAGGACGGCGATGTCCTGGCATCACAGCAATTCCAGCAGCAGATTACGGGCATTTTTGCCACCGCCGTACAAATTGAAAAAGTGGAAATTGTGCAACCGGGCCGCCTGATGCGGGTGGTGTTAAATTCCGATTCCCTGTTTGTTTCCGGTGAACCAAAAATCCGCCCCAACATGTTTCCCATGCTTGATCGCACCGTGGCCTCGCTTTCCAACCGCCCGCGGGGCATGAAGTTTGACCTCGAAATGGTTATTGGCGTTAAAACGACCAGGAAAGCCATGCCCATTGTCGAAACGCTGGAAGTTGCGCGTGCTGGCGCACGACGACTTCTCGACGCGGTGCAGCAATTTCCACGTCCACTTCCAAGGCATCGAAGTCTACGAACGAAAGTTCTGAGGAGAGAGCATGGCAGACAAACTATTCACGCGGCTGGTCGATACCGTGGGCGACGGCACGGGCGTGGTGGACGTCATCGGAGACTTCGATGGCGACCCCACGGTCTACAAAATGACCGCCGCGCCGGAGGAGGTCATCCATGTCGAGCGCTGTCTGGGTGCCATGCGCGCCGGGACCATCGGCCAGATCACCGGCTACGGAGGCGGCCCGGCCCTCACGCTGGGCATGCACTT
>CBFCYL010000071.1:0-9305 GCA_965602455.1 uncultured Thalassospiraceae bacterium
ATTTTCACCGGGTCTTGTGCTTCGGCAATGGCCGTGTTCATCAACACGCCATCGCAACCCAGCTCCATGGCGACCGCGGCGTCTGACGCCGTGCCAACACCGGCATCGACCAGCACCGGCACCTTTGTTTGTTCGATAATCATGCGGATGCCCACCGGATTCTGTACGCCGAGGCCCGAACCGATGGGGGCGGCCAGCGGCATGATGGCAACACAGCCCAAATCTTCGAGCACCTTGGCCTGGATGGGGTCATCGGTGCAGTAAACCATCACCTTGAAGCCTTCGCTGATGAGCGTCTTTGCCGCCGCTACCGTTTCGGGCATGTTGGGGTATAGCGTCTTCTGGTCGCCCAGCACCTCCAGCTTGACCAGATCCCAGCCACCGGCCTCGCGCGCCAGGCGCAACGTGCGCACGGCCTCGTCGGCCGAATAACAGCCCGCCGTGTTGGGAAGGTAGGTATAGGTCTTGGGGTCAACGTAATCGACCAACATGGGCTCGTTTGGATCCGATACATTGACCCGGCGCACCGCCACGGTGACGATTTCCGCCCCCGAGGCCTCAATCGCCTTTTTGGTTTCCTCGAAATCCTTGTATTTGCCGGTGCCGACCAGCAGGCGCGACCAATAGGTTTTGCCGGCCACCGTGAAGGCATCGCCGCCGCTGTTGGTGCCGCTGCCGCCGCCGATAAAATTGACGATTTCCAGCTTGTCGCCCTCGACCAGCCGGGTCTCGCCATAGGTGGACCGGGGCACGATCTCGAGGTTGCGCTCGATGGCCACCTTGGCCGCATCGAGGCCGATCTGGCCCAGCAGCTCGCCCAGCGTGGTGGCTTCTGAAATGTCTCGGCTTTCGCCGTTTATGGTCAGTTTCATGGCTGGCGCCCCGTTTGGGGTCTCCTTGTTCTTGTGGGTCTTGGGGGTGGTCTCCCGCTGTTCCTCAAGGCTTATCACAGGCGAAAGCCTTTTAAAAGCAGGGCAAAGCTCTCTGAAAGCCCCTGTTGCACCGACTTTCCACATCCAGCGGGGCCGTGCTATAAACCGCAGGATATAACGAATCGCCAACCAGCCTGGAATGCCATGACCCACCGCGTCTTAATCATCAACGGGCCCAACCTCAACCTGCTGGGCAGCCGCGAGCCCGAGGTTTACGGGGCCGAAACGCTGGCCGATATTGAGGCCAGGTGCCGCGCGCGGGCCACCGGGCTCGGCATGGAAATTGATTTCCGCCAGACCAACACAGAAGGCGAAATGGTCGATTGGGTGCAGGAAGCACCGGGAAAGTTTGCTATCATGGTTATCAATGCCGGAGCCTATACCCACACTTCGGTGGCGCTGCTGGATGCCCTCAAGGCAACCGACGTGCCGGTGGTGGAAGTGCACCTTTCGAACATTCACCAGCGCGAGGAGTTCCGCCACCATTCTTATGTTTCCAAAGTAGCCGTCGGCATGATATGCGGTTTTGGTGGCTTTGGTTACGAAATGGCGCTGGAGGCGGCAAACCGTATTCTTGAACCTTCAAAAAAACATTGAGACGGAACTTTTATGACTAAAAAAATTGACGTTGATGACAAGCTGATCAAAAAGCTGGCCAAACTGCTCGATGACACGGGCCTTGCCGAAATTGAATACGGCGAAGGTGATGTCAGCATCCGGGTATCGAAGGGCGGAACGCAGGTTTCGCACGTTACGGCACCCGCCCCCGCCGCAGCAGCCGCCACGACGGAAGCGGCACCGGCTGCGGTCAGTCATGCCGATCACCCCGGCGTTATAACGTCACCCATGGTCGGCGTTGTGTATACGGCGTCTGAACCGGGTGCGCCGCCGATTATCAAGGTTGGTGATGCCATCAGCGAAGGCCAGGTGGTGTTGTTGGTTGAAGCCATGAAGGTGTTTAACCAGATTAAGGCGCCCAAGGGCGGCACCGTTACAAAAATCCTGATCGAAAATGGCGCGCCGGTAGAATTCGGCGAACCGTTGTTGATTATCGAATAAGCATTCCTCAGATCAGGACAAGCTGGAAACCACATGTTTGATAAAGTCCTCATAGCGAACCGGGGTGAAATTGCGTTGCGCATTCAGCGTGCGTGCCGTGAAATGGGCATTCGCACCGTCGCCGTTCATTCCACCGCCGATGAAAGCGCCATGCACGTGCGTCTTGCCGACGAAGCCGTGTGTATCGGCCCGCCCGCGGCGAAAGACAGCTACCTCAACATTTCGGCCATCCTTTCGGCGGCCACCATTTCCAACGCCGATGCCATTCACCCCGGCTACGGCTTCCTTTCGGAAAACGCCGAATTCGCGCAAATGGTTGAAGAGCACGACTTCGTGTTCATTGGCCCCTCGTCCGACCACATACGCCTGATGGGCGACAAAATTGCTGCCAAGGACGCGGTCAAGAAGGCGGGCATTCCCGTGGTGCCCGGTTCCGATGGCGGCGTCGATAACTTCAATGACGCCAAGAAAATTGCCAAGGATATCGGCTACCCGGTCATCATCAAGGCCACTGCCGGTGGCGGCGGGCGCGGCATGAAAGTGGCCAACAACGAGGCCGAACTTGAGCTTGCCCTGACGACCGCGCGCTCCGAAGCGGAATCTGTTTTTGGCAACGCCGAGGTCTATATCGAAAAGTTCCTGTTAAAACCCCGGCATATTGAAATACAGGTGCTGGCCGACCACCACGGAAACGTTGTACATCTGGGTGAGCGCGACTGCTCGTTGCAACGCCGCCACCAGAAGGTGCTTGAAGAAGCGCCATCACCGGCATTGAACCGCACCCAGCGCGATGAAATCGGCACCATTGCCGCCGAAGCGGTGAAAAAAATCGGCTATCGCAGCGCCGGTACCATTGAGTTCCTGTATGAAGACGGTGCGTTTTATTTCATCGAAATGAACACGCGCCTGCAGGTCGAGCACCCGGTCACCGAAATGATTACCGGCCTCGACTTGGTGCGTGAAATGTTGCGCATCGCCAACGGCGCGCCGCTCGGTTACACGCAAGACGACGTCAAATTTTCCGGCCACGCCATTGAATGCCGCATCAACGCCGAAGACCCCGTAACCTTCATGCCGTGCCCGGGCAAGGTGGGCCTTTACCATTCGCCGGGCGGCTTGGGTGTGCGGGTGGATTCCGGCATGTACAGCGGCTATACCGTGCCGCCCCATTACGACAGCATGATCGCCAAGTTGATTGTACACGGCACCAACCGCAACGAATGCTTGATGCGCTTGCGCCGTGCACTGGACGAATACGTCATCGATGGCCTGAAAACCACCCTGCCGCTACACCGCATCCTGGCTTCCAATGCCGATGTTATTAACGGTGAGTATGACATCCACTGGCTTGAAAAGTTCATGGATGAGAGCTGAGGCGCTGCCCGGCTAAACCCTGCCCGCCAATCAGGACAACGCACCATGTCTCGACCCATTCCCGGCCCGCATAAACTTTCCCCGGAAATACTGGTGCGTGCCTATGCGGCGGGTGTGTTTCCCATGTCTGAAAGCCGCGACGACCCGACCATCTTCTGGGTTGACCCTAAATTGCGCGGTGTTATGCCGCTCGATCAGTTCCACGTTGCGCGATCACTTAAAAAAGTTGTTCGCCGTGGTGACTTTGAGGTCACGGCCAACCGCGATTTCAACGCCGTTATCGACCAGTGCGCCCGCCCACGCCCGGGCCACAACGAGACGTGGATTAACGATGAAATTATCCGCGCCTACACCGAAATGCACGAAATGGGCTTGGCCCATTCGGTCGAATGCTGGCACGAAGGCGAACTGGTGGGCGGGCTTTACGGCATTTCCCTGCGCGGCGCTTTTTTCGGCGAAAGCATGTTTTCCACCCGGGCCAACGCTTCAAAGGTGGCGCTGGTGCATCTGGTGGCAAGGCTTCGCCTTGGCGGCTATGCCCTGCTCGATACCCAGTTCCTGACCGAGCATTTGAAATCCTTCGGCGCCATTGAAATCTCGGGCCGTGAATACCTCGAGCGTCTGGAACGCGCCATGGGCGTAGATGGCACCTTCGCCACCGATGTGGATGATGAATTGCTTCGTGAGATGCTGGAAACAGTGATGGCGGGCGCTTAAACGTGCGCGCCCTGCCTAGTGCTTCACCCTGCATTGCCCGTGGTTGCGGTAAGCACCCCGGCGCCAATTAAAAAGCTGCCACCCACACGATTTGCCCGCACGGTTGCCACCCGGCTGGAAAATAATGTTTTCATTTTACCCGCCAGCAAGACCCATAATGCGGTATTAGCCATTGCCAGAAATACAAAAGTAGCTTCAAGAATGACAAACTGCTGCAATGCCGGGGCCGCGGGATCTACAAATTGCGGCACGAAAGCAACGAAAAATATAATGCTTTTGGGGTTTAATGCCGTAACAACGTATGAATTTATAAAAAGCTTTCCCATTTTTGGCGTTGCAACACTTTTGTTTATTTTCCCAAGCCCATCATTGGTTCTCCAAAGCTGGATTCCCATCCACACCAAATAAGCCGCGCCGCATAATTTTAAAATTGTAAAAAGCGTTGCCGAAGCGGCCAGCACCGCGCCCGCACCCATTAGGGATACAGTCATAGCCGTAAGGTCACCAAGTGTTACCCCTGGTACCGTCGCCAGGCCGGTGCGACGACCGCCCCCAAAGGCGTAACTCACAACCAACAGCACGGTCGGCCCTGGTATTGCCAGCAACACACAGGGAGTAACGGCAAAGGCAATCCACATTTCAAACGTCATAACCCTGCTCCTTGTTTTTTCCTCAGTTAGGTGCAGTCGCGCTGGGCACTTCTGTTTCTGGGGCTTCTTCTATCTTGCCCTTGCAGTCCAGCATCCAGACATCGTAAACCGGGTGTTCCAGCGCGTGCAGCGCCGGGCTGGACGCAAACATCCAGCCGCGAAAGATGGACTTCGCCGCCTCGCCCGGCTGTACTTCCCAAATATCAACAAACGCCGCCGCCTCGGGCGTTTCCTCGGGCGGGCGCTTGTCGCAATGGCGGGCAATAATTTCCAGCGTGCCGAAACGCACCGTTTCGCCCAACGCCACCTCAATACTCGAGACCCGCGCCGTCACCTTGTCGAGGCCTTGCAGCACGGCAATTTCATAGGGCTCGGCCATGGCTGGCGCCGGGCCGGCAAACGCGAGCCATAAGGCCAACGTCGGCAAACTTGTGCGGATAAGGGTTTTCATGACGTTCTTGTTCTTATGGGCCGGGTTTGCTGTTCTTGTCGTTGTCGCCACCGGTGGCGAGGAAAATAATTTCTCCTACCTGGTCTTCCAGTGAACGGAAATCTTTTGTTTTTTCTATGGCACCGCCGGGGGCGATGGCGGCCGTTTCCTGACCCGGTTGCAGAGCGATGTATTTATCGCCCATCAGGCCGCTGGATGCGATGGTCGCCTGGGTGTCAGTCGGCAGCTTGATATCGGGGCGAATGGAAAGCGTGACCACGGCATCGAACGTCTGGGTATCGAGGCGGCTGTCGGTCACGGTGCCGACCTTGATGCCGCTGATGCGCACATCGGAACCCTTGGCCAGCCCGCCGATTTTGTAAAAGCGCGCGCTTACTTCATAGCCCGTGACCGCCTTGATCTCGGCGGTGTTGGCGGCGAAATAAACAAAAAACCCGGCGACCACCAATACGGCGGCGCCCATGATGGTTTCAAGGGCGTTACGTCCCATGATTATTGCCCTCCTTGGGGGCTGGCATCGGTGCGGTTCATCTTTTGGTGGCCCTCGGCAATGATCAGTTCCAGCAGTTCGCTGACGATAACCGCATCTTGCGTATAATCAATAGAGCCGCCGGGCTGGATGGCGTCCAGCTCGCCGCCCGGTTCCAGCACCACGAACTTGGCGCCGAACAAACCGTCGGTGTGAATGGCAGCAGAAGTATCCAGCGGCAGCTCAATCCCGTTGTCGATCAACAGCGACATATGAACGCGAAAGTTTGTATCCAGCACCTGCGGCCCAACGGTGCCGACACGGATGCCGCTCATGCGCACATCGTCGCCCGTAAACAGGCCATCGACCTGGTTGAACACCGCCTCAACCTGGTAGGAGCCCACCTGCGCCTTGGCGCTGAGCGTTTTGCCACCATAGGAAAGTGCCATGGCGGCGCTTAAAGCACCCACCACAAGGGCGCCGATCAGGGTGTTGCGGGTTTCTTCGTTGTTGATCAGCATTTGTGCACCGTTTGCGGGTTCAGGGGTTGCCGGCCAAAAAGTTATTCGTTCGGCGACCACGCCCGGTTCCCGGCATCGGCCTGCGGACGATAGGCGTTTTTGGTGCCGGTCAGGTTGGGGCGGTGGCTGCGCTGCCAGTCGTGCGGCTGGGCGGCGGCTTCAGACAAGGGGTGCTCAGTGGTGTGGTGCAACCAGGCGTGCCATTCCGGCGGCACCTTCGAGGCCTCAACGCGGCCGTTGTAAAGAACCCAGCGGCGCTCGCGGCCATCACTATGGTTCTTACTGGCGCGATAATACCGATTGCCAAACTCGTCGGCACCGACCTTTTGACCCTTGAGCCAGGTATAAAGCAGGGTTCCGATGGACGTCATGGCGCGGGGTTCCTTCTCAAGCAAAATGCCAGTGCCAACGTTATCGCATTTGCGGCGCGTTTGGGAAAGGGGTGATGGAAAACGCAGCCACCGGCACCAGCAACAACACCTTCTGCATATGGTCAAAAAAGCGCCGCCGATTCCCCCTGCTTTTGCGCCCGCCCGCGACCCCTGAACGGCACGGTGCGCACCCGGCGTTTTGTACCCCTGAGGGCAGAAAACGCGTTAAAACCTTTGCTTTGAGCGACCTACTCTATGTTGTGCAGGCGTTACCTTCAATATGGCCGAGCGTGCAAAATGACCTCAGGGCACAATGTTAGAAAATTGTGTATCATGCTGTTTTAATTGACTTTTATGGCTAAGCCTTCGTGATGGTCGATAAACAAACTCAACAATGGTGCTTGCGGGGCCGTCTGATTTTAGCTACATCTTGTGGGTCTCGCGCATGGTTTTAGCGAAATATGGTGTCCCTCCCAAGAACTGGGGGCAAGGGGTTCGTATTCGCTGAATTAAGAAAAAAAGGCGGGGCATAGGGGGGTTCCGGGCGCTTCACGCCTGGAGACCTACGAAAAAAAACACTGTTCGACAACAAGAAGCCAAAGGGGCTGGGAAAAGCAATGCGAATCAAACGTCATTTCACGAAAAAAGGGCAATCCCCCTACGAAAACATCGAATTCCGCACCGCCGTTAGCGAAATCAGGAATCCGGACGGCTCCATCGTCTTCAAGCTCGACGAAATGGAAGTCCCGGCCGCATGGTCGCAGGTGGCGTGTGACGTCATCGCCCAGAAGTATTTCCGCAAGGCCGGTGTGCCCACCGCCCTGACCCCGGTCAAGGAAGGCAATGTTCCCGAATGGCTGTGGCGCCAGGCCCCCGACAAGGACAAGCTGAAGAAAAAAACGGCTGCCAAACGCAGCGGCCCCGAAACCAGCGCCAAACAGGTGTTCAACCGCCTGGCCGGCACCTGGACCTATTGGGGCTGGAAGGGCGGCTATTTCGATTCGGAATCCGACGCCCACGCCTACTTTGATGAAATGCGTTTCATGTTGTGCCGCCAGATGGGCGCGCCCAACTCGCCACAGTGGTTCAACACCGGCCTTCATTGGGCCTATGGCATCGACGGCCCGGCGCAGGGCCACCAATACGTGGATTTTGAGACCGGCAAGCTGGTGAAATCCAAGTCGGCTTACGAACACCCGCAACCGCACGCCTGTTTTATCCAGTCCATCAGCGACGATCTGGTGGGCGACGGCGGCATCATGGACCTGTGGGTGCGTGAAGCGCGCCTGTTCAAGTATGGTTCCGGCACCGGCACCAATTTTTCCAACCTGCGCGGTGAAAACGAGCCGCTATCCGGTGGCGGCCAGTCTTCCGGCCTGATGAGTTTCCTCAAAATCGGCGACCGTGCCGCTGGCGCCATCAAATCCGGTGGCACCACACGGCGCGCCGCCAAAATGGTGGTGGTGGATGTCGATCACCCCGATATCGAAAATTTCGTCAACTGGAAGGTCAAGGAAGAGCAAAAAGTTGCCGCCCTGGTCACCGGTTCGAAAATGGCCAAGAAGCATATGGTCGCCGTTATGGAAGCATGCCACGGCGGCGCAGACGGCGACGACGAAGCCCGCTTTGATCCGAAACAGAACAGCGCCTTGAAAAAGGCCATCATGGCGGCACGCCGCACGATGGTGCCTGAAAGCTATGTCCAGCGGGTTATCCAGTTTGCCAAGCAGGGCTACAACGAAATTGAATTCCCGACCTACGACACCGACTGGGATTCAGAAGCCTACATGACCGTTTCGGGCCAGAACTCCAACAACACCGTTCGCATTACCAATGATTTCCTTGAGCGCGTGCTGCAAGATGGTGAATGGGAACTGATCAGCCGCACCAATGGCAAGGTCAACCGCCGCATTAAGGCGCGCGACCTGTGGGAGCAAATCGGTGCTGCCGCCTGGGCTTCGGCTGACCCCGGCATCCAGTTTGATACCACCATCAACGAATGGCACACCTGCCCCGAAAGCGGCCGCATCAATGCGTCCAACCCGTGTTCGGAATACATGTTCCTTGATGACACGGCGTGCAATCTGGCATCGCTGAACCTGTATGCCTTCCAGAAGCCGGACGCATCGCTGGATGTGCCGGCGTTTGAACACGCCGTTCGCCTGTGGACCATCACGCTGGAAATATCGGTGTTGATGGCGCAATTCCCTTCCGCCGAAATTGCCAAGCGGTCCTATGAGTTCCGCACGCTCGGCCTCGGCTTTGCCAACATCGGCGGTTATTTGATGGCCGGTGGTCACGCTTATGATTCCGACGAAGGTCGCGCCATCTGTGGCGCCATTTCAGCGCTGATGACCGGCGTTTCCTACGCCACGTCGGCGGAAATGGCGGGCCAGCTGGGCGCTTTCCCCGGTCATGCCAAAAACGCCGATGCCATGTTGCGCATCATGCGCAACCATCGTCGCGCCGCCCATTCAGAAGCCACCGGCTACGAAGCACTGGCGGTGCTGCCGGTGCCGCTGGACGGCGACCAGAACCCCGATGGCGCCCTTGTGGTGGCAGCGCGCGAAGCCTGGGATACGGCGCTCGAACTCGGCCAGCAACACGGCTACCGCAACGCCCAGACCACGGTCATTGCCCCCACCGGCACCATCGGTCTGGTTATGGATTGCGACACCACCGGCATCGAGCCTGACTTCGCACTGGTCAAGTTCAAGAAGCTCGCCGGTGGCGGCTATTTCAAGATCATCAACCGCATGGT
>CBFCYL010000072.1:0-9289 GCA_965602455.1 uncultured Thalassospiraceae bacterium
GGCAAACCGGAAGCTGTCTTCCGTAACCACCGCGCCAAAGGTTGAGGTTTCATCAATTTGACCCGAACTGACAGACGCAACATTGCGCCCGCCGGACGGAAACGTGCCGGTGGGTACCGTTGGTTGCGGAGACGAGCCGATAGATCTGGCGAATTGCGCCATCGAAATATTTGTCCTTAAGCCCTAACATCACCACCGATAGCTGCCGGTGGGTGCTTATTTTGTGTCTTTCTTCGCGCCCTCGTTGGCCTACTCACCAATCAAGAGTGATTATAGGCTGGGGCGCTTATGGTTAATATATTACGAATTTATCCCACCCCCTTGCCAGCACTTAATGGTGCTAACGGGATATTCATTTTTATTCATATTTTACAGATAGTTACAAAGGAAATGCCGCGACATCGACACGGCCACTAACGATGGCCAGTCTGCCTTGCAAACGGATTGTGGGGTCCGGGAGGCGAAAGAATCGCCCCGCGTGGCGCTTGCCCTCCCCTGCTCAGCCCGCCTTCGGGGGGGCTTAATCAGCCTTATTGAGGAAGGCGATAATGGCTTCGCCGGCGCCGTGCTCAAAAAGGTCATTATGACCGGCACCGTCAATCCACATTGCCGTTTTCGGCTTGCGCGCGGCGGCAAACAGTTTCTTGCCAAAACGTACCGGGGTCGTCTGATCTTGTTCACCATGAACCATGAACAGCGGTGTGCGCACGGCCGAGATCAGGGGTTCGGATTTAAATTTATCCTTCAACATCAGGCGCGCGGGCAAAAACGGGTAATGGCTTTTCGCGACGTCAGCGGCAGAGGTAAACGGCGCCTCCAGAACCATGGCGCCCACAGGGCGGCCAAAGAAGGCTTCTTCCATGGCCATTACCACGGCAACGCCGGTGCCCAGCGATTCACCATACAGCACAAGGGCTTTGCCCGATTTTCCCTCGGCCGACAAAAAGGCCAGAGCGGCGCGGCCATCCATCAACAGGCCCGGTTCGGTGGGGCTGCCGGGATTTCCGCCAAAACCCCTGTATTCCGCCAGCATTACGCCAAAACCCTGGTCCAGGAAAAGGCGTGCCTTGAAGGCCCGGTCGGCGATGTTGCCGGCGTTGCCGTGAAACACCAAAACCACTGCTTTGGCGGCATCTTTGGGCGGCGCATACCACGCCACAAGGTTCAGGCCGTCTTCAGTTTTCAAGGTGACTTCGCGCATTTCCGCCACGCCGACATTTGCCGGGGTCCGGGTCAGGTCGCTGGGGGCATACATAAAGCTGCGCTGGGAAACGAACATAACTGCCGTGAAGGCAACGTAACACAAGGCGGCAATAAGAAAGACGTTAAGCACTTTGACTCCAGTGGTTGTTTTGTTATTCCGGCTTTGATGGTTGTTCTGGTTTTGCGTTGACGTCGAAGATTCTGCCGTCATGTGTGCTGGCTCCCTGGTGACTTTAATATCAGCCGCAACCTAGCACAGGTTGGCTTGGGGATAAGCCCGGAAAACAGCGCGAACAGTAAATAACCGCTTGTTTAAAAGCCGTTATTCCCTTCGTCACGTGGCGTATGTATGACGCATGGGGAGCCTGATTTTGTATTTATTAACAAAACCTTACCGTATTCAGGCTGTGACTGCCGACACATTCAGAGGGTGCCCGGGGCGCTAGAATCGAAGCCAACGATTGAGCAAACCCGACAGGTCAGGTTGAGAAAGATTATGGCTTACCCGCACAAACGAGACATCAACAACTACCGAATAGATGGAAAGAGCGAGCACAACGCCGATATTTCCATTCTTGTCGCACTGTGCCTGTTTGCCATTATCATGCTGGCGGCCCTTATCGCCACCCAGAACCGCACCGTCCTTTCCACCGAATTGACCTCGTTTTTTATTGAGATCAACAAGGAACGCAATAGCGGTTTTCAGTTAGGCCCCCTTAAGCTTGGCGCCACCTTGCAAAGCCACCGCGCAAAACGCCCCGATGGCGTTGTCAGCGTCAACGCCAAGGGTAACATTGCGCTTAGTTTTGAGGAATCCGGCGCCACTTTCACCGTCTGGTATGGTGGCCCGGAAAAGCAGCTTGCCTATCGCACCCGCATGAGCACCGCCTTTGAAGGCAACGCCAATGAAGACGCCATCGACGCCATCATCAAGCGTTACGGCTCACCCTCGATCACTTCATGTGACAGGCGCGTCACCGATGGTGTTCTGGCGTGCAACTATTCATGGTGGCTGCCCAGTGATATCCGGGTTGATATCGCCAGTCGTGTATCCGCTCCAATCAGGGGCGACAACACCGGGCAAATAAAAAGCGGCACCCTGACGACGATGGTTACCGACACCCGTCTGATGGGCCGGGTCCTGCGTGCCGGACGCCCCATTGATATATACGCCGCCCGGCAATAACGCCCGGGCGGCCACCACTTTCGTTCCGGGCTGGACCCGCTTTTAAACCCGCCCGCTCCCACTGGCCTAGCGGGCTGGCCCGGAACGGATCCCTTCAAATAAGCAAATAAGCGTTTAATTTTCGCGACTTCCGGTCGCTATAATTTTATCTATTTTCCATGCAAGTTGCTGACAAATAAAGCTTTCGTCAAAGCCGGACGGAACCCCTATATGAGGGTTTCACAATCCAATTGGGCGCCCTCGCTGATAGGGCAATACCAAGGGGAGACACCGGTCAGGCAAATCAAGGCTTATGAAACAGCAACCCAAACCAACAAACCGTGCGGCCTATACCTATGCTGCCAACCAGCCGCAGAAGGAACCCCGGCGTTACCTGTTGCCATTGATAAGCCTGACCGCCCTTACCCTTGGGGTATTGTATTGGCAGCTTTTAGCCACCAAAGTTGAATACATCAACTCGGCCGATTTGGTCTCGCAGGAAGTTCCCGGCAAAAAATCACGAATCAATAATCAATTTGACCTCGCGGGCGTGCGCTTTGGCATGACGCCCGAGATGGTGCGTTCGCTGCATTCGGAAATGAAAACAACCCCCGACAACAACGGCATCAAGGTTATTTCCTTTCCTACCGATGACGGGCACCTGATGGCGTGGTCTGCGGCCGAAGAACACCGCACCCACGTTGGTGACAAGGTTATCGTGCGCCAATCGGACCGCATCTGGCGTATGCGCCACGACAGGATTATCGCCATCGGCGATGTGGACGGGGAAATTAAGAACCTCGCCAACTTTTACGGACGGCCCCTGGAAACCACCTGCACTAGGCCGGTAACCGAACTGGCGCAAAACTGCACCTATACCTGGTGGGGTGGCGAGGGCGTGCGCATGGAAGCCAATTTCCAGACCCGCAAGACGGCGGCTGACCTGGTCTATGTTGTGGTGTCCACCGTTGCCACCGATACCTATGTATCGTGGCGCACCGCCGAAAAAACAAACGGCGCCTATGGCCGCCGTGACCAGAACGGCCAGATTGCAGCCCGTCAAAAAACGGCCGCCCAAAAAGCAGACATCTTCCCCCCTTATAATAATTGATACGCACCAGATTTTTTTGACCGCGACTGGCCAGGGTGATACCCCTTTTGGCCATGAACAAACGCCCCACCTTTAACTGGCAAGACCCGCTGGACCTGGCCGGTGCCCTCAACGAGGAAGAGCGCCTGGTAATGGACGCCGCGCGTGCCTATGCCCAAGACAAACTGATGGGCCGGGTGCTCGAAGCCAACCGCAACGAAACGTTCGATCCCGACATCATGCGCGAAATGGGCGCCATGGGCCTGCTTGGCGCCACCCTGCCCGAGCAATACGGTGGCTCTGGCGCCAGCCACGTGGCCTATGGCCTGATTGCGCGCGAGGTGGAACGCGTCGACAGCGGCTATCGCTCGGCCATGAGCGTGCAGTCATCGCTGGTCATGCATCCCATCTATGCCTACGGCACCGATGCGCAAAAGGAAAAATACCTGCCCAAGCTGGCAACCGGCGAATTGATTGGCTGTTTCGGCCTGACCGAACCCGACGCCGGTTCCGACCCCGGCGCCATGAAGGCGCGGGCTGAAAAAGTGGATGGCGGCTACACGCTTAATGGCAACAAAACGTGGATTACCAATTCGCCCATCGCCGACGTCATGGTCGTGTGGGCGAAGCTCGATGGCACAATTCGCGGTTTTATTCTGGAACGCGACATGAAGGGCCTTTCTACGCCGAAGATCGAGGGCAAGTTTTCGCTGCGCGCCTCGATCACCGGCGAAATCGTCATGGAAGACGTGTTCGTGCCGGAAGAAAATATTTTACCCAATGTTGAGGGCTTGAAAGGCCCGTTCGGGTGTTTGAACAAGGCGCGCTACGGCATCAGCTGGGGCGCACTGGGGGCGGCGGAGTTCTGCTGGTTTACGGCGCGCGACTATGTGCTCGACCGCGTGCAGTTCGGCCACCCGCTGGCGGCCAACCAGCTGGTGCAGAAAAAACTGGCCGACATGCAGACCGAAATTACGCTGGGGCTGCACGCGTGCCTGCGTCTCGGCCGGCTTATGGATGAAGGCAACGGTGCACCGGAAGCCATTTCGCTGACCAAGCGCAATTCGGCGGGCAAGGCGCTGGACATTGCGCGCACCGCACGAGACATGCTGGGCGGTAACGGCATCTCAGATGAATTCCATATCATCCGCCACGTCATGAATCTGGAAGCGGTCAACACCTATGAGGGCACGCACGATATCCACGCCCTCATTTTAGGCCGCGCCCAGACCGGCATTGCCGCCTTCGCGCCCAAAGATTAAACCGCGGCCAGCCCGGGCGCGATAATCCTGCAATTTTGCGCTTATAATTTTGCGCTTATAATTTTGCGCTTATATTTTTGTAAGGTTGCTCATTAGCGCCAACGCCTTTTCGCGAGCCGCTTCGATCCGGCTTGCGGCTTCGCTGACGCTTTTGCGGATACTTTCGGCGGCAGCATCGGTGGTGGCGTTCAACCTGGCGATGGCCTGATCGGTCGCTGCGCGCAACGCCTGAGACGCGGCCCTGGCTTTTTCAAGAACCACCCCGGCCGCCTCATTGGCATTTTGTTCGGTCTGCTCCGGGGTGCGCTTTCCGTGCTGTTCCTTGGTAAGCTTTGCGTGTGCACGTTCGGCGTTTTTCTCGATATTGGCCGCAATATCGTCAGCCACGGCCCTGATCTCATCAATTGCCGTTGCGGCGTTTTTCTTTAGCTGGTCAATCGCATCGGCAGCCCCGTCATTTATTTCCTTGATGGTGTTCTTGGCGTCCATGGAAATACTTTTCGAAACATTACGGTTAACTTCGGCGACCATGTCGTGCAGGGCATCGGGGCTCACGGCGGCGTCACTGCTCTTTTGCTGGATTTCGATGACGGCCGTCTCGGCCTTGGCCAGCATTTTCACGGCCATGATTTCAGCATCGGTCATGAGCTTGGCAGAGGCAACCTGACTGTCCGCCATGATGCGGGCACCGGCGACCTGGTGAATGCTGTCGATATTGGAGAGCGCCGTAGCCACTTCGTGATTGAAAACATGAGCCGCAGCTTTCGCCGCCGCTATGCGATCAGTTTCAAACAGCTCATCGAGCTCATCAAGGGAGCGGGTCTGGTCGAGATAATTGCTGGCCACGTTTCAAGCCCCCCCCCCCCGGACAACCAGACGTTTCATCGCGTTCTAGCGGCAAGAAGTTTACGCCCTGACTCAAGCATTGACCTTATCGTATTATAACAATTCCAGCAAGCTGCCCGGTGGGCATGGCCGCTCGGGGCCGCTAATTTTGATGCCAGCCTGAAGCCGCGCCGCATTAAAACCCGCACAACCGCCTATTTTTGTTGATTTCCTGCGCTTTTATTCCATTCTGGCCCCTTGTTTACGGGGGGTTTCATGACCATGTCTGGCCATGTAAAATGCCTGCACGCAAGCCTCTTGAGCACACACAAAAAACATAAGAAAAAAAGCCATGACCACCCAAACCGTCTACACCGCTGGCGCCGGTGCCGCCACTATCGAAAGCATCGACCCCCTTCTCGACCTGGAGGCGGAGATTGCGCGCCTGCGCCGTGAAAAGAACGCCGTTATTCTGGCGCACTATTACCAGGACGGCGAAATACAAGACCTTGCCGATTTTGTTGGTGACTCGCTGGATCTTTCACGCAAGGCCGCCGAAACCGACGCCGACATGATTGTCTTTTGCGGTGTGCGTTTCATGGCCGAGGTTGCCAAGATTTTAAACCCGCAAAAAAAGGTCGTGCTGCCCGACGCGCTGGCCGGTTGTTCGCTGGAAGACAGCTGCCAGCCCGATGCCTACGCCGCGTTTAAGGCCAAACACCTGGCGGAAGACCCCGATACGGTGTGCATCAACTACATCAATTCATCCGCCGAGGTAAAAGCGATGTCGGATATCATCGTCACATCGTCCAACGCCGAACACATTCTCAATTCGCTGCCCGCGGGCCAGAACATACTGTTCGGCCCGGACCGCCACCTCGGTGCCTACCTCAACCGCAAGACCGGGCGCAACATGACCCTGTGGCCCGGCACCTGCATCGTGCACGAACAGTTTTCGGCCCGCGAGATCACCCGTCTGCGCGACCGTCACCCCGGTGCAAAAATTGCCGCGCACCCCGAATGCCCGGAGGGTATTTTGGAGGTCGCCGACCACATTGGCTCGACGGGCTCCATCCTCAACTTCGTGCAAACCAGCGAGGCGAGCGAGTTTGTCGTCGCCACCGAACAAAACATCATTCACCAGATGCAAAAAAATGCGCCCTATAAAACCTTTTACCCGGCCCCCGGCGCCGACGGTTCATGCAACTGCGCGCAATGCCCGTTCATGGCGCTGAACACCATGGAAAAGCTGTATCTGTGCATGGCCAACGAGACACCTTACGTTGAATTGCCGGAAGACCTGCGCGTTTCCGCCCTTAAGCCGCTTGAGCGTATGCTGGAGCTTTCGCCGCCCGCCCAGAAAACCGCTGCCGCGGCTGAATAGCATGCAACCCGACATTCCCGCTGGTTTAACCGTTGAAGCGGTCGAGCGCGTCATCAACGATGCGCTGGACGAGGACTTGGGACTAGGCGGCGACATCACCACCTACGCCACCGTTCCCGAAAGCGAACGTTTTACCGGTGTGTTCATGGCCCGCGAAGCCATGACCGTCGCCGGGCTGGCGTTGGCGGGGCGAACGTTCTTTGCGCTCAGCGACGACGTAACGTGGACGCCCACCGTCAACGATGGTGATTCCATCAAAGCTGGAACTGAACTGGCGCGCATTGAAGGCCCGGCCCACGCATTGCTGGCCGGTGAACGGGTGGCGCTCAACTTGTTGCAGCACCTTTGCGGCATTGCCACGATGGCCGGTGTGTATGTGAAAGCCGTTGCCGGCACCGGCGCGGTAATTCTTGATACCCGCAAGACCCTGCCCGGCCTGCGCGCGGTTGAGAAATATGCCGTTGCCTGCGGCGGAGCCAAAAACCACCGCATGCGCCTTGATGATGCGGTGCTGATAAAAGACAACCACATTGCCGTTGCCGGTTCCGTTACCGAAGCCGTCAGCCGGGCCAAAAAGGCGGGGCTTTCGCCCATTGAGGTTGAATGCGACACCCTCGAACAAGTAACCGAGGCGGTTGAAGCCGGGGCTGAGGAAATCCTGCTCGATAATATGGCGCCTGAAATGCTCAAGGGGGCAGTGGCGCTTATTGATGGCCGGGCCAAAACCGAGGCCTCCGGCGGCGTGACCCTGGAGACCGTGCGCGCCATAGCCGAATGCGGCGTCGACGGCGTTTCCGTGGGCCGCCTTACCCAGTCGGCACCGGCCGTGGATATTGGCCTCGACTGGCAAGCGGGCTAAGGTAATAGCGTGACACAGGAAGAAACCAGCTTTGACGTATTAATCGTCGGCAGCGGTGCATCGGGCCTGAACCTGGCGCTGGAACTGGCGGCGTTTGCGCGCGTGGCCATCGTCACCAAAAGTGCGCTCCATGAAAGCAACACCTACTACGCCCAGGGCGGCATTGCCGCCGTGCTGGACGAACACGACAGCGTTGAATCGCACATCGCCGACACGCTGGATGCCGGAGCCGGGCTTTGCGATGAAAGCGTGGTGCGCTTCGTGGTCGAAAACGGCCGCGCCGCCATTGATAAGCTGACCGGCTATGGCGTCGAGTTCACCCGCGAGGGTGATGAATTCCACCTGACGCGCGAAGGCGGCCACAGCCACCGCCGCGTGGTGCATGCCGCCGATGCCACCGGTAAGGCCATCGAACAAACGCTGGAAGCGCGGGTGCGTGAAGCCGAAAACATAACCGTGTTTGAGCACCACAACGCCGTTGACCTTTATTGCGAACAACCCGACGTCGGGCCCAAGCGCGTAACCGGGCTTTACGCGCTGGATACGAAGGCGGGTCATGTGCGGGCGTTCGCTGCACCCTTCGTGGTGCTGGCCACCGGCGGGGTGAGCAAGGTTTATCTTTATACGTCAAACCCCGATATTTGCACCGGCGACGGCATTGCCATGGCGTGGCGCGCCGGTTGCCGGGTCGCCAACATGGAATTCACCCAGTTCCACCCAACCTGCCTTTATCATCCCAAAGCCAAGTCATTTTTGATTTCCGAAGCCGTGCGCGGCGAGGGCGGCAAGTTGACGCTGGCCGATGGCACCAGCTTCATGGATCGCTTCGACAAACGCGGTGAGCTGGCGCCGCGCGACATTGTGGCCCGCGCCATTGATTACGAAATGAAGCGCAAGGGTGAAGACTGCGTTTACATCGACATCAGCCACAAACCGGCAGATTTCATACAGGAGCACTTCCCCACCATTTACGCCAAGTGTTTAAGCTTCGGTTATGACATGACCAAGGAACCGTTGCCCGTTGTGCCGGCGGCGCACTACACCTGCGGCGGCGTGATGGTAAACCAGCAGGGGCAAACCGACATTCGCGGCCTCTATGCCATTGGTGAGGTCACTTACACGGGGCTGCACGGCGCCAACCGCATGGCATCCAACTCTTTGCTCGAGTGCCTGGTGTATTCAAGCGCCGCCGCCGATGACATTCGCGCCCACCTTGATGGCGCCAAAGCACCACCCGCCCCACCGCCTTCACCACCGCCATGGGATGAAAGCCGGGTTACGGATTCCGATGAAGAAATTGTTATTTCCCACAACTGGGACGAGGTGCGCCGCTTCATGTGGGATTATGTGGGCATTGTGCGCACCACAAAGCGCCTGCAACGCGCCAAAAGCCGCATTGAGCTGCTGCAAAACGAAGTGCAGGAATATTACGGCAACTTCCGCGTTACCAGCGATTTGCTGGAAATGAGAAATCTGACCCTGTGCGCCGAACTGATTGTGC
>CBFCYL010000073.1:0-8763 GCA_965602455.1 uncultured Thalassospiraceae bacterium
AGCTGTATACCCTGCTGGTGGACAGCGTGGGCGATGTCATCAGCCTCGGCCAGGTTGGCTATGAGGGTAACCCCAGCACGCTGGACCCGGTGTGGCGCGAAGTTGCCAGCGGTGTTCACCGCCTCGATGGCAATCTGATGGTGGTGCTGGATGTGGATCGCCTGCTCGATTTCACCAAGGGCGAAAGCGAATAACCACAACCGTGTTGCGGTAAAAATGAATAACGGCGCCTTTCAAAAAGGGCGCCGTTTTTTATTGCCTGATGATGTTTGCTCAGGCTTGCAGCAGGCGTGCGGCATGCGGTGCAAAATAGGTAAACACGCCATCAGCCCCGGCGCGCTTGAACGCCAGCAGGCTTTCCATCATGGCCATGTCGTGGTCGAGCCAGCCGTTGGCCGCCGCTGCCTGCAACATGGCGTATTCGCCCGACACCTGGTAAGCGAATGTCGGCACGGCAAACGTCGTCTTGATGCGGTGTATGATGTCGAGATAGGGCCCGCCCGGCTTAACCATGATCATGTCAGCACCTTCGGCAATATCCATGGCCACTTCGCGCATGGCTTCATCGGCATTGGCCGGATCCATCTGATAGGTTTTCTTATCGCCCTTCAGTGCGGCACCGGAACCCACCGCATCGCGGAATGGGCCATAAAAGGCGGACGCATACTTGGCACCGTAAGAAAGTATCATCACGTTTTCAAAACCGGCACCGTCCAGTGCCGTGCGAATGGCGCCGACGCGCCCGTCCATCATGTCCGACGGCGCGACGATGTCACAACCTGCCTCGGCCTGAACAATGGCCTGTCGGCACAACAGCTCGACCGTTTCATCGTTAAGGATTTTACCATCACGAAGCAGACCGTCATGACCGTCGGCATTGTAGGGGTCGAGCGCGACATCGCAGACAATGCCAAGGTCGGGGTGTGCATGCTTGATCGCGCGCACCGTGCGGCAAACCAGATTGTCGCCATTAAATGCCTCGCGCGCATCGGGTGTTTTAAGGGCTTCTTCGGTGTGCGGGAAAATAGCGATGGCCGGAAGGCCCAACTGAACCGCTTCGCCCGCCTGCTTGATAACACCATCCACCGAGCGGCGCTCGACACCGGGCATGGATGGAACGGCCTCGGCCTTGCCTTCGCCTTCGGTCACAAACAAAGGCCACACCAGATCGTCCACGCTGAGGTGGTTTTCACGGACCAGCCTGCGCGTCCACTCAAGCTGGCGATTGCGCCTTGGCCGCGCGTGGGGGTAGGCCCCGGTTAGCGGTGGTGTCTGGGTCACGGTGTTGTATTCCGGTTCACATTAATTATCGGGTTCGCTTTACAGGCCACTAGGATAAAGCCGATGGCGATAAAGCCAACCAAAAACTTATCATTTTGCCAATGGCAGACAGTTGGCTATCTTTGGTGGTGTGCGGGTGCGCCCGTCGTTAACCATAAGAAACCATAAGAAAGTGTTTGAACCCATGGCCAAACGCCCCGGTCAACGCCCCGTGCAGGGGGTTGGTAAAAGTGGATTACCCAAAGACCTGGCTGACACCCTCTCAGAGGTGTTGTTCGAGTTTCAGCGCGTGGGCAAGATTTTGCGCGTTACCGCCATTGATCCCAAAACCGCGACCGAGGTCATTATGGTGGCCGACCCGGCCTATGGCGATATGGCAATAAAGCGGCTGGCGGCGCGCAAGCTGGCCTATGTCATCCGCAAGAAAAAACAGCAGGGCGGCATCAGGCCTGGTTTCCGCGCCTGAGCCGCACGGCTCTGCCGTGCCGCGGCCGCCCAATCCTGCGCCCCAGCAAAGCCGGGGAGAATTGCGGGCTAACCACCTTTAAACAGGGGTCTTTTGACCCCAGCCACCACCACCCCATATACAGCCCCATCCACGAGCGTTAGTAGCCGCTTGGCATGGGGATTCGAGATATGGTATGAAGGCCGTCTTCCACCGTTTGCTTAATCCGTATATGAGCCCGGTGGGGGCGCTCAAAAACAAGCCTGAATACCTGCCGGGGAGAACACTTATGTCTACAGAAACCATCGCCATTGCCGGAGACCACGGCGGCCTCGGCCTCAAGGAAGAGTTGACGCGCCACCTCGAAGGCGCAGGCTTTGATGTTCTCGACCTCGGCACCAACGCCACCGACTCTGTTGATTATCCCGAATTCGGCTTTGCGCTGGCCGAGGCCATCAAGGATGGCCGTGCGGGACGCGGCGTGCTGGTTTGTGGTTCCGGTATCGGCATTTCCATCGCTGCTAACCGCTACACCGAAGTGCGCGCCGCACTCATCCATGACGTGACCGGTGCGCGCCTTAGCCGCCAACACAACGATGCCAACGTCATTTGTTTTGGTGGTCGCATGGTCGGCCCCGATTTGGCGACCGATTGTCTGGATACTTTTCTCAACACCGACTTTGAAGGCGGCCGCCACCAGCGCCGCGTCGACAAGCTTGGCAATCCCTGATTTCAACAAACGCAAGGCTGACCTCCCACATGAGCACTTATGCAAACGACACCATTAAATCCTTCTTCACCACATCGCTGGAAAACCGCGATGCCGCGCTCAAGAAGGCGGTGGACCAGGAACTAAAGCGCCAGCAAACCGAAATTGAACTGATTGCATCGGAAAACATTGTTTCACGCGCCGTAATGGAGGCACAGGGCAGTGTGCTGACCAACAAGTATGCCGAAGGCTATTCCGGCAGGCGCTATTATGGTGGTTGCGAATATGTGGACATTGCCGAAAACCTGGCCGTTGAACGCGCCAAACAGTTGTTCGGCAGCGAATTCGTCAACGTGCAGCCCCATTCCGGCGCCCAGGCTAACGGTGCGGTGTTCTTGGCGTTGCTGCAACCGGGCGATACCATCATGGGTATGAGCCTCGCCGCCGGTGGTCATTTGACACACGGCGCACCACCCGCACAGTCGGGCAAGTGGTTTAATGCCGTGCAATACGGCGTTCGTGAATCTGATTGCACCATTGATTTCGATGAAGTGGAAAAGGTTGCCCGCGAAAACAAACCCAAGCTTATCATTGCCGGTGGCTCGGCTTATCCGCGGCATATTGATTTCACCAAGTTCCGCGCCATCGCCGATGAAGTGGGCGCCTACCTGATGGTCGACATGGCACACTTTGCCGGCCTTGTAGCCGCCGGCCTGCACCCCAGCCCGGTGCCCATTGCCGACATTACCACCACAACGACGCACAAAACGCTGCGCGGCCCGCGCGGCGGCATGGTGCTGACCAATGACGAGGCTATCGCCAAGAAAATTAACTCGGCCGTTTTTCCCGGCCTTCAGGGTGGGCCGTTGATGCACGTTATCGCCGCCAAGGCTGTGGCCTTTGGCGAGGCACTGACGGATGACTTCAAAGCCTACGCCGCACAAGTCATCACCAACGCGCAAACGCTGGCCGCCGAAATGGTCAAGGGCGGATACGCCATCACCACCGGCGGCACCGATACCCACCTCATGCTGGTTGATCTCAGGCCCAAGGGCGTGAAGGGCAACGCGGCTGAAAAGTCGCTGGAGCGCGCCGGTATCACGTGTAACAAAAACGGCATTCCGTTTGACACCGAAAAGCCGATGGTAACATCGGGTATTCGCCTCGGCACACCGGCGGCGACCACTCGCGGGTTTGGTGAGGCGGAGTTTACCCAGGTCGGCGCGATGGTCTGCGAAGTGCTGGACGGCCTGGCCGAAAACCCGGAAGACAATGAAAAAGCGGAAAAGAACGGTGCTGCCAAGGTTCAGGCCTTGCTGGCGAAATTTCCGATTTACGAATAATAGCGAACCTTTTAGCGAACCATGGATAGAAAGTAGAGGAACCGGACATGCGCTGTCCTTTTTGCGGAAACAACGACACACAGGTGAAGGACTCCCGTCCCACCGAAGATAACTCAGCCATTCGCCGTCGGCGTTATTGCCCATCGTGTGAATCGCGTTTTACCACGTTTGAGCGCATCCAGTTGCGTGAACTGTCGGTGATTAAATCCAACGGCGACAAGGCGCCCTTCGACCGCGAGAAGGTCAAGGTTTCCATGTCGGTGGCGTTGCGCAAGCGCAATGTTGATGAAGATCGCATAGAACGCATCGTCAATTCCATTCAGCGTCAGCTGGAAACATCGGGCGAAAGCGAAATCCCGACCAAGGTTGTCGGCGAAATGATCATGAACGCGCTGCGCGAACTGGATAAAGTGGGCTACGTGCGCTTTGCATCCGTCTACAAGGATTTCCACGAAGTCAGGGATTTCAACGAGTTTATCGGAAACCTGGGTGACGAAAAAAAGTCCTGACGTTTTAGACCAAACCCATATGCATCAGGCCCTGTTGCTGGCCGGGCGCGGGCTGGGGCGCACCTGGCCCAACCCGGCGGTGGGCTGCGTGCTGGTGCGCGAGGGGCGCATTGTTGCACGCGGCTGGACACAGCCCGGCGGCCGCCCGCACGCCGAAGCCGAAGCATTAAAACGCGCCGGGGTTAACACTAAAGGCGCCACCGCTTACGTTTCGCTGGAGCCGTGTGCGCACGAGGGCAAAACCCCGCCGTGCGCCGACGCACTGGTGAGCGCCGGGATTAAACGGTGCGTGGTTGCCACCCGCGACCCAGACCCACGAACAGCGGGCAAGGGCATTGCAAAACTGCAAGCCGCCGGAATTGAAGTGACCGAAGGTGTGCTCGAAAGCGAAGCGCGGGCGTTGAACGCCGGTTTCTTTTTTAACGTCGAACGCCAGCGCCCATTATTTGCGTTAAAAGTCGCGGCCACGAAAGACGGCGCCATCGCCGCCGCGCCAAGTGAGCAAACAACCATCACCGGGCCGCTGGCCAGAAACTTCGGCCAGTTGCTGCGCGCCCGCCATGACGCAGTGCTGTTCGGCATCGGCACGGTTTTGACGGATGACCCGCAATACACCTGTCGCCTGCCCGGCATGGGTGAGCAAAGCCCGGTCCGCGTGTTGCTCGACAGTCGCCTGCGCCTAGAGCTGGAATCGCGCCTTGTGGCCAGTGCCAGAGAAAAGGAAGCCCCGCTGTGGGTTGTTACGGCACCGGGCGTTGATGCGCTGAAATCCATATTGCTGAGCGAGGCGGGTGTGGAAATCATCGTCGCCGAAAAAACCGACGCCAACGGCCGCCCCGATTTAGGCTGGCTGGCTGGTGAGCTGGCCCGGCGCGGCGTTACCCGGGTATTGGTGGAAGCGGGCGCGACGCTCAACCGGGCGTTTGCTGATGCCGGGCTGGGCGATGAAATCCACTGGTTTGAAAGCGCGGTAACGCTGGGCCCGGACGCCTTGATGGCGTTTGGCAAAGACGGCCCGAAAGCCCCTGATGCGATAGGTGGTTTCGAGATTGTGGACAAACGCACGTTGGGGGTCGATACCTATGGCCATTGGCGAAAAAAGGATTAAATAAAGACCATGTTCAGCGGCATCATCACCGATATCGGCACCGTTCGATCCGTCACCAAAGCGGATGCGGGCGAGGGGGCGGGCAAAGCGATGGGCATGCGCCTGGAAATCGCCGTGGGGAATGAGAAGGCGCTGAGCCTCGACGACCTCGCCATCGGCGCTTCGGTGGCGTGTTCGGGGGCGTGCATGACGGTGGTGGAGAAGGGCAAAGACGGCTTTGCGGTGGACGTTTCAGCCGAAAGCCTGTCAAAAACCACGCTCGGCGACTGGCAGGCGGGCACCGCGGTCAATCTGGAACGGGCCCTGAAAATGGGCGATGAACTGGGCGGGCATCTGGTTTCCGGCCATGTGGACGGCATCGGCCATGTGGTTTCGCTGGAACCGGCGGGTGACAGCCTCAGCCTCGCCCTCGGCGTAACGACTGAGCTGGCGCCGTTTATCGCACCCAAGGGTTCGATAACGCTCGATGGCGTGTCGCTGACCGTCAATCAGGTGCAAGACGGCCCCGATGGCGCTGTTTTTGGCATTAACATCATCCCCCACACCCGAACCACGACAACTTTGGGAAAACTTGTCCCCGGGGCCAAGGTCAATGTGGAAATTGATATGCTGGCGCGCTATGTTGCCCGGCTTCAAGAGAACAAGGACTGATCAACGTGCCATATCGCGAAAAACTCTCACCCATCGAAGACATCATCGACGATGCGCGCAACGGGCGTATGTTCATCCTGGTTGATGACGAAGACCGCGAGAACGAGGGCGACCTGATTATCCCTGCCCAGATGGCAACGCCGGAGGCCGTCAACTTCATGGCCAGGTTCGGTCGTGGCCTGATTTGCCTTTCGCTGACATCGGCGCGCGTGCGCGAGTTGGACATTCCGCCCATGGCGAAAAACAACGACAGCCGCCACTCCACCGCGTTTACCGTTTCCATTGAAGCACGCGAAGGTATTTCCACCGGCATTTCGGCGGGCGACCGTGCGCACACCATCGCGGTGGCCACCGACCCGGCCAAGGGCAAGGTTGATATTGTTTCGCCGGGCCATGTGTTTCCGCTGGAAGCACAGGACGGCGGCGTGTTGGTTCGTGCCGGACACACCGAAGCCGCCGTGGACGTGGCGCGCATGGCGGGCCTGAACCCGGCGGGTGTGATATGTGAAATCATGAATGAAGATGGCACCATGGCGCGCATGGATGACCTGTTACCGTTTGCCGAAAAGCATGGCTTGAAGATCGCCACCATCGCCGACCTTATTGCCTATCGCCTGAAGCATGACCATTTGGTAGAGCGCATGCACGAAGCCCCGTTTGAAAGCGAAAACGGCGGCGCCTTTAATATGGTGCTTTATAAAAGCTATCCCGACCGGCGCGAGCACGTTGCCCTGGTTAAGGGTGATGTTTCAACGGATGGCCCGGTGCTGGTGCGCATGCACGCGTTGAATGTGTTTAACGATGTGCTGGGCGCGACATCCGGTAAAAGCGATGAACTGGCTGCCGCCATGTGTGCGGTTGCCGAAGAAGGCCGCGGCGCTGTGGTGTTGCTTGGCCCCGGCGGTGAAGCGCCAATTTCGGGCAAGCTGGATATTAATAAATCCACCGATCATCACGGCGAACAGCTTCGCAGCTATGGCGTTGGCGCGCAGATTTTGCTCGACCTCGGCATCCGCGAAATGGAACTGTTGACCAACTCCGAACGCACGCTGGTCGGCCTTGAAGGCTATGGCCTGAAGGTTGCCGGGCGTCGCGCCATTGATGGCGCCATCAAGGGCAAGGGGTAGGGTCATGGCCAAGGTATTGATAGTCGAAGCGCGTTACTACGAAGACATTTCGGCGAGCCTTGCCGAAGGTGCCATCCGGGCGCTGGAAAAGGCGGGCGCAGCCTATGATCGTCTTGAGGTGCCGGGTGCGTTGGAAATTCCCGCCGCCATTGCCATGCGCATGAACGATTACGACGGCTTCGTGGCGTTGGGTTGCGTCGTGCGCGGTGAAACCTCGCATTACGACATCGTTGCCGGGGAAAGCGCGCGCGCCATCATGGACCTGACCCTTGAGGGCATTTGCATTGGCAATGGTATCCTGACCGTGGAAAACATGGATCAAGCCAAGGCCCGCGCCGCCGTCGACCGCAAAGACAAGGGTGGCTTCGCGGCAAACGCGGTTTTGCGCATGATCGACATTCACGGCAAGGCCACCTGAACATGACCGAGGCCGTTCCCACATCCGAACCCACCTACAACCCCGATGCCCGCGGTGCGGCGCGCCTTGCGGCGGTGCAGGCGCTTTATGAGATGGATGTTTCCGGCGCCGAACTTGACGGCGTGCTGGCCGAATTCATGGGCCGGCGCTGGGTTTCGCCCGTCGAGGACGAGGCCGGCGAAGAGCGCGATCTGGCGGAACCGGACAAGACTTTCTTTATTGAATTGCTGCGCGGCATCAATGAAAAGAAGCCTGAACTGGATGAAATGATAGGCGCTTCATTAGGTGAAGACTGGACGCTGGAGCGCCTTGAAGTGCTGTTGCGTTCCATTTTGCGTGCCGGTAGCTATGAACTGGCGCACCGGGTCGATGTGCCGACCAGCGTGGTCATCAATGAATATATGGATGTCGCCAACGCGTTTTTTTCCGGCGGCGAACCGAAAATGGTCAACGGCGTGCTGGACAAGCTTGCGCGCACCCTGCGCGAACCTAAATAACCAGCGCCCATAACATGGAGGGCTCATGAGCCGTTCCACTTTAGGCGAATTTGATATCATCGAACGTTTCTTCCGCCCCTTAAGCCGGGGCGAGAAAGGTGCGCTCGGCCTGTTGGATGACGGCGCGCGCCTTGATGTGCCGGCCGGGCACAACCCGGTGGTTACAACCGATGCCCTGGTTGAGGGCGTTCACTTTTTGCCTGAAACCGACTCCCGAGATATTGCCCACAAGGCGCTGGCGGCCAACCTTTCCGACCTGGCGGCCATGGGCGCCATTCCGAAGTGGGCGTTCATGGCGTTGCAGCTTTCCGGTTCGCCGGATGAAGCGTGGCTTGAAGCCTTCGCCGCCGGTCTTGGTGAAACGATGGCGCGTTTTGATGTCAGCCTCATGGGCGGCGACACGGTTTCCACGCCCGGCCCGTTATCCGTAACACTAACGCTGATCGGCGTGGTGCCAAAAGGCTGGCTGATGACCCGTTCCGGCGCCAAGCTCGGCGACACCGTGTGGGTTTCTGACACGCTTGGCGGCGCGGCGCTGGGGCTTAAATCATTGCAGGGCGAAGACCTTGCGTTATCCGACGAAACGCGCGCGCAAGCCGAAGCCGCATACCTGAGGCCCGAACCGCGGGTGCAGTTTGGCCGGCGCCTGCGCGACACCGGCTTGGCAACGGCGTA
>CBFCYL010000074.1:0-8475 GCA_965602455.1 uncultured Thalassospiraceae bacterium
AGAAATCCTCTGCCTTGAGGCTGGCGCCGCCGATCAGCCCGCCGTCGACATCGGCCAAAGCAATCAGCTCCTTGGCGTTGCCCGGCTTCATGGAACCGCCGTAAAGGATGCGCATTTTGGCGGCTTCCCCCGCGCCCACCTGCTTGGCCAGCTCGGCGCGGATAAAGGCGTGAACTTCCTGCACTTCGTCGTTGGTCGGCGTGCGCCCGGTGCCAATGGCCCAGACCGGCTCATAGGCAATAACCGTGTTTTCCGCCGTTGAGCCCTTGGGCACGGAAGCGGCTACCTGGGCGCCGTTGACGTCCAGCGTCTTGCCGGCGTCGCGCTCGGCTTCGGTTTCGCCAATGCAGATGATGGCTTTCAGGCCCGCGCCGTGGGCGCTCGTTGCCTTGGCGGCAACCAGCTCGCTGGTTTCGCCGTGGTCGGTGCGGCGCTCGGAATGGCCGACAATGACGTATTCGCAACCCGCATCCTTTAACATGGCGGCCGAAATATCAGCCGTGTGGGCGCCGCTTTCGGCGGTGTGGCAATCCTGCCCGCCAAGGGAAACACCGGAACCGGCAATGGCGTCACCGACCTTTGAAATCAGGGTAAAAGGCGGGCAGACCAGCAGGTCAAAGGCGGCACCGGGCGCGCCTTTCATCAGGGCGGCGACATCGGCGGCCAGCGCCGCACCATCGGCACCAAGGCCGTTCATTTTCCAGTTACCGGCAATCATCGGGCGGCGTGCAGTGGTCATGGGAATTCCTTTGTTGATAACGAATATATTGGCTGGGGCCGTTTTAGCATAAGCCGGCCCAAAGGCCACATACCCCTATGGGTGGGAGGGCCTATGCCCGGGCACGGAAATGGGCCTGAAGGCAGCTGAAACCGGACCATAAATTAAGGCCACCACACCCCCTTGCTGGGGGGTGACAAAGCCCCCGCCTGCACGCGATGATTGTTTGCAGCAACATGGATTCTTGCAACTTGAGGGGGAGCGCAAAACATGAAGACAACGCTCAATAACTCACTAAGAACCATCGGCTTTGGGCTCATCTTTCTCGGGATGATGTTCTTTCAGTTCAAGGGGGAACTGATCCAGCTTGCTGGCGGGTAAGCCAAGGTCCGGGCCGTTACCATTAAGGGGGAAGTTATGATGAAGGTTCATAAATGGTGCATAGCAGTGGTGCTCAGCACCATGGCGATCGGTTCCGTTTTAGTGGCCGCCGAAGCCAGCGCTCGTGAGAAAAAGCTATCCGTGCGCGATATAAGCACCCTCCTGTCGGGAAAAACCCTTAACGGTAATTTTCCCGAAGGCATTGCCTCCATGAAAATTGAGCCCAATGGCATTGCCACCCTGACCGACAGGGATGGAAACCAGCACAGGGCAACGTGGCGTTTTTTCGGGGTCTCTTATTGTTACAGCAAACGAAACATTAAAGAGGCGTGCTACAACCTTTACGACACGGGCAACGGAAAACTTGATATGCGAATGCGCAACAGCAACAAAAGCGTCGGCATGATTACCGTTAGCCAATAGTGTTTTTTTGATACCATAAGGTGCGGCCCTGGATGGGTATATGATCCGGGGCTTTTTTTATGGACTGGCGGCACAACCCCGTGGCAATCACCCCCCTCCCCACAATTCCAAAAAACGAGGATAAGCACCACTTTTGGTGGTGGTGGGCGGTATATATTTCGCCCGGCTATCATTTCGTGCTAAATAGCAAAAAAAGGCGAATGCCCGCTATGATTGATACTGATTAGAGAATTCGCCAATTTTTAATGGGGGCGCGATGATCTCACAACAACACCTGGATCTGATTTCCAGAATCTACGACCTGCCGTTGCGCCCTGACGGCTGGCAGTCGGTGCTGGATGAATTTGCGCCGGTCATGAACGCCGCCGGGGCGGGCATTTTGGCGTTCGATCCGGCTTACGCCGAATATCACGTGCGTGCCATTACCTCAAACTATGATCCCGTCATGATAGCGCAATACAACGAACGTTTTGGCGCCGCTGAAAAAGCGGAATACGCCAAAATTGCGTTAAACCCAAAACGAGAATTTATCACCGACATAGAAGCTCTGGGGCTAAAATCCCTTGAAGAGCAAGCCAACCTTCCACCGGTAAAGTGGTTAAGCAAACATTTTGGAGTTCGCCATCGTGCGGCAAGCTGTCTCAATCTCAATCGCATATGGTCTGACCTGATGGCCGTGCAATTTTCCAGTGACCGCGGGCCGATTACCGACGAGGAAAGAACAACTGGCGCTTTCTTCCTCGGCCACTTCGCCAAGTCCATCGAGCTGGGCCGTTCCTTCGGTGTTTTAAAAAGCCGCTTTGGTGGCGTCTTGAGCGCACTGGACCGCTTTCACATCGGCATTTTTGTGCTGTCGCCCAACGGCTCGGTGGTGGTGAAAAACAGCGAAGCAGACCGTATTGTTGATGCCGCCGATGGCCTTTCGCTGTCACGCGATGGCTTTCTTCACCCGACTGACGATATCGAACGCGGCGCGTTAAAAGACATCACTGCCAAGGCTATTTCCACCGCCAACGCCCATGATAATCGCGCAGAGCAGCTGATGACGCTTTCACGGCGTTCCGGCGAAGACCCCTACCTGGTCGAGGTGGCGCCGATCCGCGACCGTGATGAAATCGAAAGCCAGTTTTATGGATGCATTGTGTTTGTTATTGATCCGGCCAAGACAGATTTCGTTTCAACCGAAGGCATGCAGGCGCTTTACAGCCTGACGGGCGCAGAATCCGAAATTTGCAAACTGATCGCCGGCGGCCTCGATACCAACGAAATGGCGGACGCGCGCAACATCAGCCGCGAAACCGTGCGCTCCTATGTCAAACAAATCCTGCAAAAGACGGGCGTCAACAGCCGGGCCAGGCTTGTGCGTCTGGCACTTAACGTGAACCTGCCGATTGATCCGGCAGCGCCAGATAAATAGCAATTCGCGTTCAGGCCACCTGCGGCACCACATAAAGAAAAATTGAAAAGAAATGAAGGGCGCTGCCGGCAACGACGAACAGGTGCCACACGGCATGGCCATAGGGCAGCCGCTTCCATAAATAAAAGGTAACGCCGACACTGTAAGCAAGCCCGCCGGCGACCAGCAGGCCAAGACCCCACGGCGCCAGCACCCGAAGCACATCACCACCGGCCCATACGATGGGTATCCAGCCCATGGCCAGATAATAGACGAAGGCAAACCGTTCGTAGCCGTCGCTGCGCCCGGTCAAAAACGCTGTCATCTGAATAGTGATGCCCGCCCCGGCCATACCCCAGACGAGGGCCAGCAACGTCCATTCCTGCCCCGCCGGCATGAGCAGGCAAAACGGTGTGTAGGTTCCGGCAATGAGCAGGTAAATCCCGCAATGGTCACCCGCCAGCAAAAATTGTTTAAGCCGCGGGCGGCTGACGGCGTGATGCAGGGCCGAAAACGAAAACAGCGCCACCATCGCGGCGCCGTAAATAATAACGGCAGCCATGGTGCCGCTGCGGCCAAGGGTGTCGGCCTCATCAACCAGCAAGACCAACCCGACAACACCAAGCAACGCGCCCATGGCGTGGGTCGCGGCGTTCAACCGTTCTTCAGACCGGGGGTAACGCGCCGCGTTCATGGGTATCCTTTGTTTTGTGCTTTTGGGCTAGCGTCTGCGGTGATCATTATATCTTCCGGAGAGCTATAATATCGTTAAAATTAAACCCGGGCTTTTCCTCGCCTTACCCCTTAATCAAACATCCGCAAGCCCATCTTGCGCCGGGCAATGGCGAAAGCGGCGACGCTGATGAGCACCAGATAAGCGAACTGGCCGCTGGCCACCAGAGGGTCGATGGGCAACCCCGCCACCAGCGGGCGGATGATGGCCACCATGTGCGTTAACGGCAACGCCCACGCCGCCATCTGGACGGTTTCGGGAAAACGGCCAATTTCAAAAAACACGCCGCAAAAAACGAACATGGGCGTTACCCAGAACGTAAAGAAATAACTGAAAAATTCATAACCCTTGGCATAGGCCGTCCACGCCAGCCCAACGCACGAAAAACAAACCGAAGCAACAAACACCACCGGCAAGGCGATCAGCGCGCCCGACCACGACAACACCCCGCCCCACCAGCCGCCGACAGCCAGCACGCACAGCGCCGATATCATGGCCTTGGTCGCCGCCCATAAAACCTCGCCTAACAACAATTCGCTAAGCGTAACCGGCGTTGCCAGCACCGCATCCCAGTTGTGTTGCAGGTGATAGCGACTGAACGAGCCGATGGTGGTCTCAAAACTGGCAGCGAACATGGCCGAATAGGCAATCATGCCCGGCACCACGTAGGCCATGTAGTCAATGCCTTCCATGGTGTCGATAAAACGCCCCAGCCCGAAACCGAAGGCAAACAAAAACACCACCGGGTTGGCAACGTTGGTCACCATCGACGACCAAATCAGCTTGCGCCACACCAGATACTGGCGCCGGGCAACGGCAAACACATAACGCGGGCCGGGAATATGGCGGGAAAGGTTTGTGCTCATCACGGTTCCCTCAGTACGCGGCCGGTCAGGCGCAGAAAAACATCTTCAAGGTTGGCCTGACGGTGAAGGTAAACGGCTTCTTCCGGCAGGTCGGCAATCAGTTCGGCCGGTTCGTTGACAAAATAAAGCACCGCGTCGCCAATGTCCTCGCACGCCCAGCGCCCTTCCGCAGCGCGCGGCAAAAGCGGTTTTTGCACTTCAAACACATGGCCTTTAACGTGCCGGTTGATAAGTTCATCTGGCGTGCCGTGGTCCAGCACCTTGCCGTTATCGATAATAATGATGCGGTCGCACAGGCGTTGCGCTTCATCCATGTAATGCGTGGTCAGCAAAAGCGTGCGCCCTTCCGCCTTCAGGGCCAGCAGTTGCTTCCAGATCAGCACGCGGGCCTGCGGGTCAAGCCCGGTGGTCGGTTCATCCAGCACCACCAGTTGCGGATCGCCAATAAGGGCGCGGGCGATAATCAAACGGCGTTTCATACCGCCCGACAGCGCATTGACCCGGGCGCCCGCCTTTTCCGACAGTTGCATGAAAGCCAGTAATTTGGGCGCGCGCTCGGCAATCACTTCGGGGGCCAGCGCAAAATAGCGGCCATAGACCTCGAGGTTTTCCAGCACCGATATATCGGGGTCGAGGTTGCTTTCCTGCGGCACCAGCCCGATGGATGCCTTGTGGGCGCGGTCAATCTCGCCAACCGGGGTGCCAAACACGCTAAGCTCACCGCTTGATACCGTGGTTAGCCCCATAATCATGCTCATGGTGGTGGACTTTCCCGCCCCGTTGGGCCCCAGCAGGCCAATACACTGGGCGCGCTCGACCGTGAAATCGATGCCGGTGACGGCCTCAACCCGCGCTGGGCCCGAGCCGTAATGTTTGGTCAGGGCCTTGGCGACGATGACCGGCGGTTGTTCGGAAGGCAGGGGCGGTGACGATGACAAGCGGGCGGCTCCACACAAATGCCCCAAAAGGGGCGGATAATATAGGCGGAATATAAAGAAGACGGCCCAGCCTAACGAGCGATGCCGGGCCTGTCCAACGATGGCCGATTGAAGCGTATTTTTGATGTTTTCCGGGTGTTCTCCGGGCTTGCCGGGGGGTGGCGGCACTTCTATGATGCGCCCCAATCGAACCGCAGCCTATAGCGCCAACCACTGCCACCGCAAACCGGGGAACCCACCTTTCCATGCTTAATTACCTGCGCAAATCCGCTTCCGGCATCGTCGTTAAACTCCTGCTGGGCCTGCTGATCCTCAGCTTCGCGGCATGGGGCATCGGTGATGTGTTTTCATCCAAGGCCGGACGTCAGGTCGTCGCCAGCGTCGGCGATGTGGAAATCCACCCCGACGCCCTCAAGAGCGAACTGAACCGCGAGGTCGATCGCCTTAAGCCGGTGCTGGGTGAAAACTTTACCGCCGAGCAGGCGAAGTTGATGGGCCTGGGCGATGCCGTGCTGCGGCGCATGATCAACACCGCCCTTTACGACCTGGGTGCAAAAGATATCGGCCTTGGTATTTCCGATGCCGTGGTGTTATCCGAGATTCAGCGCGCGCCCGAGTTCCGCGATGCTAACGGCGCGTTCAGCCGAAACATTTTCCAGCAAGCCCTGTTCAGCGCCGGGATGAACGAGGCTTATTATGTGCAGTCGGTTCGCGAGAACATGACGCGCCGTCAATACCTGAGCCCATTGCGCGGTGCGGTGTTGCCCACCACGTTGCTTGAAAACCTGTATGCCTTTGAAGCTGAAAAGCGCGTGCTGGATGTCGTGCGCATTGATCACGCCGCCATTAAAGACGTTTCCGCCCCCACCACGACCGACCTTGAAGACTACCACAACAAAAACCAGCAATTTTTCATGACGCCGGAATACCGCACCTTCACAGGCCTGGTGTTAAGCACCGAAAAAGTCGCCAAGACCATCAGCGTCGACGGCGCCGCGCTTCAGGCCCTTTACGAAGAACGCCTTGATGAGTTCACCACCGGCGAACAACGCAAGCTCAGCCAGATTCTGGTCGACAATGAAATTGCCGCCACCAAGGCCGCAGATGCCGTTACCAAGGGCCGCGCCTTTGACGTCGCCGCCAGGGAAGTGGGCGCAACCATTACCAAAACGGATATCGGTCTTTTTGAGCGCAGCCAATTGATGCCGGCGCTGCAAGACCCGGTGTTTAATGCGGTCGCGGGCACCATCATCGGCCCGGTAAAGTCTGTTTTGGGCTGGCACATTGTCCGCGTTGAGGCGGTTGAACCCGAAAAAATCCTTCCTTTAAGTGAAGTAACCGCCAAGCTTGAAAAAATATTCAAGGCTGAACGCGCGCTTGATGAATTGTTTGAACTTTCCAACCGCCTTGAAGACCAGCTCGGCGGTGGAATGTCGCTGGAAGAAGCGGCGCGTGAGCTGGGCATGGAAACCGTCCGGGTAACCGCTGACGCCACGGGAAAAATGCAAGACGGAAAACCCGTCAAGCTGGACTTTGGCGGTGAGTTGGCGCGCGAGGCCTTTGCCCTTGAGCTGGGAACGGAATCGCCGTTGATGGAAATCAAGAACAGCGATGCCTTCTATATCGTTCGCCTTGATGATATTCGCGCGTCTGAGCTTCGCCCCTTAAGCGAAGTGAAGGCCGATGTCGAGACCCGCTGGTTGGCGGACGCCCGCACCAAAAGCGCCGAGACCGAAGCCGAAAAACTGCTGGCGCTGGTTAAGGGCGGCACATCGTTAAACGAAGCCGCCCCCGCCATGGGCTACAAGGTTACGACCAGCACCGCGTTTGACCGCGAAGGCCGTGGCCTTGAACAGCCGGTACCGGCGGTTCTGGTGCGCGGGGCGTTTGGGCTGATCACCGGTGAATCGAGAAGCGCACCGGGAACAGGCGCCCACGTGGTCGTGGTGCTGAAATCCGTTCAGGCTGCAGACAGCAACGACAAGGCGGCCGTGGACGCGGTTAGCCAGAAGGCGTTGTCTGATTTACAAAACGATATTCTCAACCAACTTTCAGCGGCGCTTCAGGAAGCACACAGCGTTTCCATAAACCAACGTGAGCTGGACGAGGCCTATTGAGGGCTAAGCCCTATCGAGGATAAAGCCTTGGACCTGCAACCCGCCTTCTCCGCCTTTGAAAAAGCATACGCCACCGCCATGCCCACCGTGGCGTGGACGACGCTCGTCGCCGACCAGGACACACCGGTTTCGGCCTTCGCCAAGCTGACACGCTCGGCACCCATGAGCTTCCTGCTGGAATCCGTTGAAGGTGGTGCCAAGCGCGGGCGTTATTCGTTCATCGGTTGCCGGCCCGATGTTATCTGGCGTTGCAACGCAAACGATGCCGAAATCAACACCAACGCGCTGAATGACGACAAGGCTTTCACGCCCTGCCCCGTGGCGAAATCCAGTGGTGCGCTGGCGTCTCTGCGCGACCTGTTGGCGCGTTCACGCATTAATATGCCCACTGATCTGCCGCCCATGGCAGCGGGGCTGTTCGGCTATATGTCATACGACACCGTGCGCCGGGTTGAAAACATTCCCGATACCAACCCCGATGTGCTGGGTGTGCCCGAGGGCCAGTTCGTGCGCCCGACCGTCATTTGCATTTTCGACAATGTTCTGGACACGGTTTTCGTGGTCACGCCCGTCTGGCCCGATGAAAACATCAATGCCGGGCAGGCTTTTGCTGGCGCCGAGCAACGCTTGGCCGAGGTGGTGGCCGATTTTGAGCGCACCCCGGAAGCAGCGCCCCTGCCCGATGCTGCGCTGGATTTGCCGCAACCGACATCGAACATGAGCGAAAGCGCCTTTCATGCCATGGTCAACCGAGCCAAGGAATACATTCTGGCGGGCGATGTTTTCCAGGTGGTGCTGTCGCAACGCTTTGCGCTGCCGTTTACGTTGCCGCCTTTCCTGTTTTATCGTGCGCTGCGCCGTGTTAATCCGTCGCCGTTTTTGTTTTACCTCGATTTTGGCGAT
>CBFCYL010000075.1:0-8277 GCA_965602455.1 uncultured Thalassospiraceae bacterium
CGATACCGTTGCCCGCGACAAGGGCATTGATCGCGACGAGGTGCTTGACGCCATGGAGCAGGCTATCCAGCGAGCCGGGCGTTCAAAGTATGGCCACGAACATGACATTCGCGCCATCATCGACCGCGTCTCAGGTGAAATTACGTTGGCGCGCTACGTCGAGCTGGTTGAAGACGAAGTGGAAAACGAACACACCCAGATTCTGGTGAAGGACGCCCACAAGAAAAAACAATATAAGGAATTGCAGGTTGGTGAGTTCATCATCGATCCGCTGCCGCCGATTGACTTCGGCCGCATCGCCGCACAGACCGCCAAGCAAGTGATTGTGCAAAAGGTGCGTGAAGCCGAACGCAAGCGCCAGTATGCAGAATTCAAGGACCGCATTGGCGAAATCGTCAATGGTATCGTCAAGCGTATCGAGTTTGGCAACGTCATCGTTGACCTTGGTCGCGGTGAAGCCCTTATGCGCCGCGATGAAACCATTCCGCGCGAGCATTTCAACAATGGCGACCGCGTGCGTGCCTACATTATGGATGTGCGCGAAGAAGCCCGCGGCCCGCAGATTTTCCTGTCGCGCACGCACCCGGACTTCATGGCCAAGCTGTTCGCTCAGGAAGTCCCGGAAATTTATGATGGCATTATCGAAATCAAGGCCGTTGCCCGCGACCCCGGTTCGCGCGCCAAGATTGCGGTTATCAGCCACGACTCGTCCATTGACCCGGTTGGTCCGTGTATCGGTATGCGCGGTTCGCGCGTGCAGGCGGTTGTCGGCGAATTGCAAAACGAAAAAATCGATATCATCGCGTGGTCGCCCGACCCTGCCATGTTCATCGTTAATGGTCTTGCGCCCGCCGAAGTAACCAAGGTTGTGCTGGACGAAGAAAAAAACAAAATCGAAGTTGTGGTGCCCGATGAACAGCTGTCGCTGGCCATTGGCCGACGCGGCCAGAACGTTCGGCTTGCTTCGCAGCTTTCGGGCTGGGAAATCGATATCCTGACCGAGGCGGAAGAAACCGAACGCCGCCAGGAAGAATCACGTTTGCGTTCAGCCATGTTTATTGAAGCGTTGGATGTCGATGACATGATTGCTCAGCTGCTGGTCACCGAAGGCTTCACCTCTATTGAAGAAGTTGCCTTCGTGCCGGTTGAGGATCTGGGTGACATTGAAGGCTTTGACGAAAGCGTCGCCGAAGAACTGCGCGAACGTGCGCGCAGCTTCCTTGAACGCCGTGATGCCGAGCTGGAAACCAAGTGCAAGGAAATGGGCGTTGCCGCCGATATGCTGGCCATCGAGGGCGTAACCCCGGCGATGGCGGTCAAGGTGGCCGAACAGGGCGTAAAAACCCGCGACGACCTTGCCGACCTTGCCGGCGATGAACTGAACGAAATGCTCGGTGAGCTCAAGCTGTCACAAGCCGATGCCGACACCCTGATTATGGCGGCCCGCGCTCACTGGTTCGAAGGCGAAGAAGCCCCGGCACCACAAGGTGAAGCCGTCGAAGAGGAAAAGGACGCTTAAGGAGCACGATGGCAGAGCCGCAACCCGAGCCGGACGCTGAGCACAGCGATGACGACGAAGAAGGGCCGTTCAGGCGCTGTATCGTCAGTTATGAGCGTCGCCATCCGGACGAAATGTTGCGTTTTGTGGTTTCGCCAACGCACGAAGTGGTGTTTGACGCTGCGGGTAAGCTGCCGGGCCGGGGTTTGTGGTTGAGCCCGGGCGCGGATCTGTTACAAACAGCCGCAGCACGGGGTGCCTTTGCCAAGGCCGCCAAGGGTAAGGCCAAGGTATCTGATGATTTAAGCCAGCAGGTTCTGGGGCAGCTGAAGAAACGTTGTCTAAACCGGTTGGGTCTGGCGCGCCGCGCCGGTCAGTTAACGGCTGGTTATGAAAAGACCAAGTCTCGCCTGAAGCAAGACGCCAGAGCCATACTGGTTGAAGCCATAGACGGCGCTTCTGACGGACGGGAAAAGATGCGCCGTATGGCAGGCGATATGCCAGTGGTGGCATTATTCGAGGCCTCTGAGTTGGGCAGCGCCATTGGCCGTGATAATGCGGTTCATGTTGTGATGGACAGAGGTCAACTGGCCGAAGGTTTTTTACTCGATGCCACCAAGCTGGCGCTGATGATGGGTTTGGCGCTCGACGGATCAAAAACGGGTTAAAGCGAAAAAGAACGAACATATGACCAATAAAGAAGAAAACGAAAAAACACCGTTGCGCCTTTCGCGCCCCGGCAAGCTCGAGTTGAAAAAGACCGTTGGCGCAGGCCAGGTCAAACAGAGCTTCAGCCATGGCCGCTCAAAAATGGTGACGGTGGAAAAGAAAAAAAAGCGCACCTTCGCCCCCGATTCTGGTGGCCACATGGCCGAGGTTGCGAACGGTGCCGTCTCGAAAAACGATGCCCTTGCAAATGCGGAAGCCGCTTTCGGGCCACGCGATGACAGCGACCTAACCGAGCACGAGCGCGACGCCCGCACTCGCGCCCTGGAAGAAGCCAAAATTAAGGCCGACAACGACGCCAAGGCTGCAGCCGAGGAAGCGGAACGCCGGGCGCTGGAGCCGGAGCCCGCTCCTGAGGCTGAAGCTGAAGTTGAAGCCGAGCCCGAAGTTGAGGCCGCCGCCACGCCAACACCCGCCTCCGCCCCGGCACAACCGGACGAAGTGGATGAAGACAAGCGCGCCAAGCGTCCGGCGGCCAAGCGCAAGGACAAGGAAAAAGAAAAAGACGATCGTAACGCCAAGCCGGCGCGCCAGCGTGGCGAGCCCAAGCGTCGCCCCGGCAAGCTGACCATTGCCAGCGCACTGTCGGAAGAAGACGAAGAAGAACGCCAGCGTTCACTCGCCTCCGTGCGACGCGCGCGCGAAAAGGAAAAGGCCCAGCAACAACAGGCCCGCGCCGAAGGTAAAAAGATTGTTCGCGAAGTTGTGGTTCCCGAAAGCATTTCGGTTCAGGAGCTGGCTAACCGTATGGCCGAACGTGGTGTCGATGTTATCCGCGAGCTGATGAAAATGGGCGTCATGACGACCATCAACCAGGATATTGATGCCGACACCGCCGAGCTGGTTGTCGCCGAGTTTGGCCACAAGGTCGTGCGCGTTGCCGAAGCTGATGTTGAAACCGGCCTTGGCGGCGGCGAGGACAAGGCAGAAGACCTCATTGCCCGCCCGCCTGTGGTTACCGTTATGGGCCATGTGGATCATGGCAAGACATCGCTTCTTGATGCACTGCGCGCCACCGATATTGCTGGTGGCGAAGCCGGTGGCATCACCCAGCATATTGGCGCCTACCAGGTCACACTGGCCGGCGGTGACAGGATCACCTTTATTGATACGCCCGGCCACGCCGCTTTTACTGATATGCGCGCCCGCGGCGCCAAGGTTACCGATATCGTGGTTTTGGTGGTGGCGGCCGATGACAGCGTCATGCCCCAGACCATTGAAGCCATCCACCATGCGCGCGCCGCCGAGGTGCCGATCATTGTGGCGATTAACAAGTGCGACCGCCCCGAAGCCAACCCTACCCGGGTGCGCACGGAACTGCTGCAACACGAAGTAGTGGTTGAAGAAATGGGCGGCGACGTGCTGGCGGTCGAGGTTTCAGCCAAAGAACGCCAGGGCCTGGACAAGCTGGAAGAAGCCATCCTGCTGCAATCTGAAATCCTTGACCTCAAGGCCAATCCGAACAAACCCGGCGAGGGCTTTATTGTTGAAGCCAAGATGGAACAGGGCCGCGGCTCCGTTGCCACGGCGTTGATTCAGGGCGGTACCCTTAAACAGGGCGACATTTTTGTTGCCGGTTCCGAATGGGGCCGGGTGCGCGCCATTGTTGATGATCACGGTAACCAGATTACGCAAGCCACCCCCGGAATGCCGGTAGAGGTTCTGGGCCTCAGCGGCACCCCGGAAGCGGGTGATGAGATGTTTGTGGTCGAAGATGAGACCCGCGCCCGCGAAGTGACCGAATACCGCCAGCGCAAGCGTCGTGATGTGAAATCCGCTGCCGCCAGCCGCGGCACCCTGGAGCAAATGTTTGAACGCATTCAGGAAGGCGAGGCACAGGAACTGCCAGTGGTTATCAAGGCCGATGTTCACGGTTCGCTGGAAGCCATTTTGTCGGCGTTTAACCAGATTGGCACCGAAGAAGTAAAGGCGCGTGTGTTGCACGGTGCCGTAGGCGGCATCAATGAATCCGATATCGTGCTGGCCCGTGCCTCGGGCGGCTTTGTTATCGGCTTTAACGTGCGTGCCAACGCCCAGGCAAGAGACCTTGCCAAGCGCGATGGTGTCGACATCCGCTATTATTCCATCATTTATGATGTTACCGACGACATGAAGAAGGCGCTTTCCGGTATGTTGGCGCCGACCATCAAGGAAAACATGATCGGTTACGCCCAGGTGCGCGAAGTGTTTGCGGTTTCCAAGGTTGGCAAGGTTGCCGGTTGTATGGTCACCGAAGGTACCGTCAAGCGCGGCGCCAAGGTTCGCTTGTTGCGTGATGATGTTGTGGTGCACGAAGGCGACCTTAGCCAGCTCAAGCGCTTTAAGGATGACGCCAAGGAAGTCAAGGAAGGCACCGAATGCGGTATGTCGTTTGCTAATTACGACGACATCAAGCAAGGCGACGTCATCGAATGCTTTGAGATTGAGGAAATAGCACGCGAGCTATAAGGCTGCGTTGCCGGCTATTTAGGTTCCCAGAGGTTATTATGACCAAACGAGACGGAAAAACCCCGTCCCAACGCCAACTTCGCGTCGGCGAAGAAGTGCGCCATGCCATTGCGTGGATACTGGAGCGCGGCGAACTTCGTGATCCCGCGTTCGCCGGCAACCCGCTGACCATAACCGAAGTGCGCATTAGCCCCGACCTCAAAAACGCAACCTGCTTCATAACCCCGTTGGGCGGTGGCGACGAAAGTGAAGTCACCCACGTTCTTGATGCCCTGGAACGCGCCAGCGGTTACCTGCGCCACGAAGTTTCCGAACGCATGAACCTGCGGTTTTCACCGCGGCTTAGTTTTGAATTTGACCATTCCTTTGATGAGGCCGGGCGTATCGAAAGCATTTTGCACTCTCCCGATGTGCGGCGTGACCTTGAGATGGATGACGCCCCCGAAGATTCTGCCGGGAACGACCACGAAAACGGCGACACCTAAATCATGGCGAGAAAACGCAAGGGCCAACCGATTCACGGCTGGCTGGTGGTGGATAAGCCCTCGGGCCTTTCCTCGGGCCAGGTCGTCGGCCGGGTCAAGCGCCTGCTGGACGCCCAGAAGGTTGGTCACGGCGGCACGCTCGACCCATTGGCGACGGGGGTTTTGCCCCTGGCGCTGGGCGAGGCCACGAAAACGGTTTCTTTTGTTATGGATGGCGCCAAGGTCTATCGTTTCACGGTCAAATGGGGCGAGGCCACCGATACCCTCGACGCCGAGGGCGAGGTCACTGAAACCTCCGAAATCCGGCCCACGGCGGCAGCGATCGAAGCCGTCCTGCCGCGCTATATCGGCACCACCGAGCAGGTGCCGCCGGTCTATTCGGCCCTCAAGGTCGATGGCCAGCGGGCCTACAAACTGGCGCGCGATGGCGAGGCCCCTGAAATGGCGCCCCGGCCGATCACCATTGAGGCGCTGAGGCTGCTGGCCCCAGCCGATTCCTCGACCGACCCGGACCACGCCGAATTCGAGGTTTTCTGCCAAAAAGGCACCTATGTGCGGGCCTTGGCGCGCGATATTGCCGCCTCTCTAGGTACCGTTGGCCACGTGGTGGCGCTGCGGCGTACCCAAAGTGGCCCCTTTGGCGAAAAAGCGGCGATTTCGCTGGATTCGCTAGAGGCGCTGGGGCATAGTGCGCGCCTCGAAGCCCCATTGCTTTCGATCATGACCGCGCTGGACGACATCCCGGCGTTGGCCCTGGACGAAGCAGAGGCTGGGAAACTCAGGCAGGGCAACCCGATCGCCCTTCTGGCCGTGCTTCGCCGCAGCCCCGAAACGACCATCGAACAAGGGCAGACGGTGATTGTCATGGCGGGGGATACCCCCGTTGCCCTGGCCCGGATCGTTGGCGGTGAAATCCGTCCGAGCCGCGTGTTGAACATTTAACAATAGGAGAACCCGATGTCGATTACCGCAGAGCGGAAACAAGAACTGATCGGTGAATACGCCACGAACACAGGTGACACCGGTTCCCCCGAGGTCCAGGTCGCCATTTTATCCGAACGGATCACCAACCTGACCGATCACCTCAAATCCCACAATAAAGACCACCATTCCCGCCGGGGACTGTTGATTATGGTTGGCCAGCGCCGCCGTCTTCTTGATTACCTCAAGAAGAAAGAAAGCAAGCGCTACGAAGACCTGATCCAGCGTCTCGGCCTGCGCCGTTAAGGCGTGTTAAGGCGCGCGAGTGTTTATGCGCGCTGTTTTGGGGTCTTTTCACCACCATTGCAATTCGGCAGGGGCGATTGAAAAGACCGGCTGTAACCCGGAGGGCCGGGCTCAGTTTTGGCAGGTAAGTCGGTAGGCAAAGCAAAACGAAAGCCTGCCGCAATGTATGAAGGATGAACAAAGAGATGTTTAAGGAATATAAAAAGGAAATCGAATGGGGCGGCCGCACGCTGACCCTTGAAACCGGCAAGATTGCCCGTCAGGCTTCTGGTGCCGTTATGGCGACTTATGGCGGCACCAAAGTGCTTTGCGCTGTGGTTGCCGAAACCACACAGCGCGCGGGGATCGATTTTTTTCCCCTTTCGGTTCACTACAATGAAAAAACCTATGCCGCCGGTAAAATTCCGGGCGGCTTTTTCAAGCGCGAAGGCCGTCCCAATGAAAAGGAAACGCTGACCTCGCGTCTTATTGACCGTCCCATCCGCCCGTTGTTTGCCAAGGGCTTCAGGAACGAAACCCAGGTTATCTGCACCGTGATGGCGCATGACATGGAAAACGATCCCGACATTGTCGCCCTGGTTGGCACGTCCGCCGCCATGACCATTTCCGGCGCGCCTTTCATGGGCCCCATCGGTGGTGCACGCGTGGGTTACATCAACGGCGAATACGTTCTCAACCCGCAGCTTGACGAAATGCCCAACACCGAGCTCGACCTCATTGTTGCCGGCACCAAAGAAGGCGTGTTGATGGTGGAATCGGAAGCCAACGAGCTTGACGAAGATATCATGCTGGGCGCCGTCATGTTCGGTCACGAACACTTCCAGCCGGTGATTGACGCCATTATCGAAATGGCCGAGCATTGCGCCAAGGAACCGATGGACCTGCCGTCGGCACCCGAAGGCAAGGACGAGCTGGCCGCCAAGGTTCGCGAGCTGGCCGAACAGGGTTTGCGCGACGCCTATAAGATTACCGACAAGATGGATCGCCAGTCCGCTGTTGGCGTAACCAAGAAAGCCACCACAAAGGCCATCAACGACGATGGTTCGTTTGATGATGCACTGGTGGAAAAGTCACTGGGTGATGTTTTCAAGGCGCTCGAACAAGACATCGTTCGTCGTGACATTATCAAAACCGGACAGCGCATTGACGGTCGCGACACCAAGACCGTTCGTTCCATCGTTTCCGAAGTCGGCGTGTTACCACAGGCTCACGGTTCTGCCCTGTTTACCCGCGGCGAAACCCAGGCAATAGTTGTTGCCACGCTGGGCACCGGTTCCGACGAACAGATCATTGATGCTCTTGAAGGCTCATACCGCGAACACTTCATGCTGCATTACAACTTCCCGCCTTATTCGGTGGGCGAAGCGGGCCGCTTCGGTTTCACGGGCCGTCGTGAAGTTGGTCACGGCAAGCTGGCATGGCGGGCTATTCACCCGGTGTTGCCGAGCAAGGAAGAATTTCCCTACACCCTTCGTGCGGTCAGTGAAATTACTGAATCCAACGGTTCCAGCTCCATGGCCTCTGTTTGTGGCGCCTCGCTGGCGTTGATGGATGCGGGTGTTCCGCTGAAACGTCCGGTGGCCGGTATCGCCATGGGCCTGATCAAGGAAGACGACGGTATTGCCGTGCTTTCCGATATCCTGGGTGATGAAGACCACCTCGGCGATATGGACTTCAAAGTTGCCGGCACCGAAAAAGGCATCACGTCCCTGCAGATGGACATTAAGATTACGTCCATCACCGAGGACATCATGAAAACGGCGATGGCCCAGGCCAAGGAAGGGCGGTTGCACATTCTTGGTGAAATGGGTCATGCCATTGCCAGTGGCCGCGAAGACGTTGCCGCAACGGCGCCGCGCATTCAAAGCTTTACCATCAACAAGGATAAAATCC
>CBFCYL010000076.1:0-8238 GCA_965602455.1 uncultured Thalassospiraceae bacterium
CCCAACACCAGCACGGCGACCAACAGGGCGATTCCCAGGACAAGATAAAGGGTCATACCTTGATTGTGACAGGCGCCGGGCCGCCGTCCAACCTTAATACCCCAGCCCCCGGTCGCTTCAGACACACCCGCTCACGCGGCGATATCCTTGGGTGCCTAAATCGGCTAAAAAAACGGTATGACTGATCGATTCGCTTTCCCTTATCCCGACGCTGTCCCCGGCAAAAAAATATACCGGCTGGCGGCCCCCTTGCGGTGCGCCGCCATTGCCTTGGCACTGGCCTTGACCTTGGCCACCGGCATGCTTGCTGTGGCGCCAGCCTACGCCCAGGCGCCCGAGCCTTCGCTGGATGACCTTATCAATGAGGCCAGAAAAAAAATTGAGGGCGGAGATGCCAGCAATGCGGATCTGCAAAAGCTGATTGAGGGCCTTGGCGCCGGTTATGGCGAATACCAGGACTACCGCGTAGAGATGCGGCGCTTTGTGCAGAACATCAGTGATTACAGCCACACGCTTGACCCTAAGTTTATCATCGTCGCCGAAGATGCACTTAACCTGCTGAGGATTATCGCCCCGGAAGAAGAAAACCACCTGCAACCAGCCGAGGATTTTATCAACAATATAGACGGCATTCTCGCTTACGAGATCACCACCACCACCGGAAAGCCCCTGTCCGAAGAAGCCATGATAGAGCGCGACGACAGCCTCGATGTTGCCGAGGCCTACGACCTGCCGTTAATGGTGGTTGAGTTTGCTTCCGGCCCCGAAACCGTTAACGAAGTTTACCGCACCAACAAAGAACGTGGCTTGCTGTCGTTCGTTACCGGCGATAAAAACATGGAGAGCATCCCGACCCACCCCTCGGAACCCTATGCCAACAATTCAGCCAGCACCGCCGACATAAGCAATGCCAAAAACTTCCTCTACATCGAAAATTCCAAGGGTTTTGATACCTTTGGTGAATATGTCGGCCAAATACGCGACACCAACTTCGATGTCGTGGTGATGGATATTTTCCACAACAAAGCGGTCATCACCCGCGAGCAGGTGGCAGCGTTAAAATACAAAAAAATTGGCGCCAAGCGGCTGGTGCTGGCGCACATGGAAATCGCCAAAGCGCACCCGGAAATGTACTACTGGCACCCGGACTGGAAACCGGGGGCGCCCGCCTTTCTGGATATTCCCAACCCCAAGGACCCGGGAAATTATTACGTCAGGTTCTGGCAGCCGGAATGGCAGGACATTTTCTTCGGCTCGAACAGCTCATTCATTGGCGGCCTGGTCGAACTGGGGTTTGATGGCGTGGTTGTGCACGGCCTCGACGCCTGGAAGCACTACGAAATCGGTGGTGACCTGGAATAAGGTCTTAGCGCTCAGGCCTGAGCAACGATAACGGATTCAATAACGAAACCTTCATCAGGCGGATAGCGCAAAGACATCTTGGATATCGCCTCTGCTTCGCTGGTCGCCACCACGTCCTGGGTGTGAACATCGGCCCATTGGTCATCGAAAAAATGGTGGCTCTGGTTTTCCTTAACCAGCCCCCGGACCACCTTGTTGTAAATCGAGACCAAAAAAACCTGGCCAATCATGTGTGGCTCCAACATCCGCAAACCCCTTTTTAAATCACACCCCAAACGCCCGCCATGACAGGGCGCCCAACGATTGTTGCCACAAATCGTTAACATAACTTTGCTGGTGGCCGATGAAATGCGTGGTTTTGATTTTGTTACAATGGGTTATGGTGCATTATTTACCGCCAGCTCGCATCCACAACGCCGCGAATCCACCCCTGCTGCCGCCCGCGACCCCAAAAAAACCCCCGCAACCTGCCTAAGGCTGCGGGGGCTGGATTATGGTGGGCACTGATGGATTCGAACCATCGACCGTTCGATTAAAAGTCGAATGCTCTACCAACTGAGCTAAGTGCCCCAAATAGTAATGGGCGCCGGGAACTTAAAAGCCAAACGGGGCCGGGTCAATCATCGTTTTGGCAATTGTGGTGATTTAAGTCATTTTGGCGAATTTGGCCCTCAGGTGCTGGGCCACGGTCGCCGACACGAAATGGCCAATATCGCCACCAAGGACCCCAATCTCTTTAACAAAGCGCGATGAAATGAACTGGTGGCGCTCGGATGCCATCAGGAAGACGGTTTCAATATTTGGGTTCAGGCGGGCGTTCATACCCGCCATCTGGAACTCGTATTCAAAGTCAGAAACGGCGCGCAACCCGCGAATGATGACGCTGGCGCCAACATCGCCAACAAAGTCCATCAACAGGTTATCGAAAGGGCGCACTTCGATGCGCTGGGCGATTTCCGCGTCCAGGGTCTTGATTTCGGTACTAACCGTTTCCACCCGTTCCTCAAGATCAAACAACGGCGCCTTGTCGGCATTGACCGCAATGCCGATGACCAGGTGGTCCACCACCCGGGTGGCGCGGGCAATGATATCCATATGCCCGTTGGTGATGGGGTCAAAGGTGCCGGGGTATACGCCGGTGCGCGGTGCGGGGCTGGTGGCCATGGTCTGTGCCCTTCAAGGTGTGCTTTTGGCGGTTCAGGTTTCCGCTTCGGGTTCTGCAGCGCTCTCAGGGTTGTCCTTATCGGCAGCTTCGTCAACACCGGCCTCATCATCATCGCTGAGCGGTGTCACGGAAACCACATGTTCGCCCTTGGCGGTCTTGAACAGCGTCACACCCTGGGTGGAGCGCCCGGCAATGCGGATATCGTCCACCGGGGTGCGGATCAACTGCCCACCATCGGTTACCATCACCAACTGGTCGGCCTGGGAAACCGGGAACGACGCAACCACGTGGCCGTTTCGCTTCGATGTTTCGATGTTGGTAATGCCCTGCCCGCCACGCCCGGCGATGCGGTATTCATAGGCCGATGTGCGCTTGCCGTAGCCATTTTCCGTAACCGTCAGGATGAACTCTTCGCCCGCCTCCATTTCATTGAAGCGGGCTTCTTCAAGGCCGGCATCAACCGGGTTGGTTACCAGCTCGGCGTCGTCGTTTTCGCCACTGGCCTTGCGACGGCGCGCACTTTGCACCTTGAGGTAGGCGTCGCGCTCTTCGGTGCTGAAGTCAACATGGTGCAGGATGGACATGGAAATAACCTCGTCCTTTTCCTTCAGCTTTATACCGCGAACGCCGGTTGATGTGCGGCCCGAAAAAATACGTACATCGGAAACCGGGAAACGAATGGATTTTCCGCCGCTGACAGCCAGCAACACATCATCATCTTCGGTGGCAACCCGCACGCTGATAAGGCGGTCGCCCTTGTTCAGCTTCATGGCAATCTTGCCGTTGGCCTTGATGGATTCAAAATCAGACAACCGGTTGCGGCGCACGTTGCCGGTGGCGGTGGCAAACAGGACAAACATATCGTTCCATGTTTTCTCGTCTTCCGGCATGGGCATCAGGGTCGATATGGTCTCACCCTGATCCAGCGGCAGGATGTTGATTAACGCCTGGCCACGGGCCTGTGGGCTGCCCAGGGGCAGCTTGTAAACCTTCATCTTGTAGACGATGCCGGTGGAGGAAAAAAACAGCACCGGGGTGTGGGTGTTGACCACGAACACCTGTGATACAAAATCCTCGTCGCGCGTGCTCATGCCGGCGCGGCCGCGGCCGCCACGGCGCTGGGCGCGATACGTTGAAAGCGGCACCCGCTTGATGTAACCGGTGTTGGTCACCGTCACGACCATGTCTTCGCGCTGGATCAGGTCTTCGATATCGTGCTCGAACTCGTTTTCCTCGATGGTGGTGCGCCGGTCGTTGGCAAACTGGGCGCGGATATCGGTCAATTCACCGCGCAACACGGCAAACAGCTTTTCGCGCGATGCCAGAATGGCCAGATGGCCCTTGATCTCATCACCCAGCGTCTTCAGGTCATCGGCTATCTTGCCGCGCTCCAGCCCGGTCAGGCGGTGCAGGCGCAACTCCAGGATGGCGCGAGCCTGGGCATCGGAAAGCCGGTATTTGCCCTTTTCCACGCCCCTGCCGGGCTCGTCAATCAGCTCGATCAGGGGGCGCACGTCTTCCGCCGGCCAGTTTTTGGCCAGCAGATGCTCACGTGCCGTGGCCGGGTCCGGAGCCTTGCGGATCAGCGCAATAACATCATCAATGTTGGCCACCGCAATAGCCAGGCCGACCAACAGGTGCGCCTTGTCACGCGCCTTGCCCAGCTCAAATATGGTGCGGCGGCGAATGACCTCTTGGCGAAAAGTAACGAACGCCTGCAGGATTTCCTTGATGTTCATCAACTGCGGGCGCCCGCCGTTCAACGCCAGCATGTTAACGCCAAACGATGTTTGCAGCGGTGTGAAGCGGAAAAGCTGGTTGAGGACAACCTCGGCCATGGCGTCGCGTTTGATCTCGACCACGACGCGCACGCCATTGCGGTCTGACTCGTCGCGAATATCGGAAATACCCTCGATGCGCTTGTCGCGCACACACTCGGCCATATTCTCGACCATGCGTGCCTTGTTCACCTGATAGGGGACTTCGGTAATGATAATGGCCTCACGGCCCTTGGCGTTTGTTTCGAAATTGGTGCGCCCGCGCATGACGACGGAACCGCGCCCGGTGTGAAACGCCGAAACGATGCCCTGGCGGCCGAGGATAATGCCGCCGGTGGGGAAATCCGGGGCCAACATATGGGCCATCAGGCCTTCGATGGTGATGTCGGGGTCGTCCATGAGCGCGAAGCAGGCGTCGATAACCTCGCCGAGGTTATGGGGCGGAATATTGGTCGCCATGCCCACCGCAATGCCGCCAGCGCCATTGACCAACAGATTCGGCACCCGCGACGGCAGCACCTTCGGCTCGCGTGAGCTATCATCGTAGTTGGGCTGGAAATCGACCGTTTCCTTGTCGATGTCGTCAATCAGGGCGTGTGCCGCCTTGGCCATACGGGCCTCGGTGTAGCGCATGGCAGCGGCACGGTCGCCATCCATGGAGCCGAAGTTACCCTGACCATCGATCAGCGGCAGGCGCAACGAGAAGCTTTGCGCCATGCGCACCATGGCGTCGTAAATGGCGCTGTCGCCGTGGGGGTGATATTTACCCATAACGTCGCCGACAATGCGGGCAGATTTTTTATAAGGCTTTCCAGCATCATAGCCGTTTTCGTTCATGGCATAGATGATGCGCCGGTGCACCGGCTTCAGGCCGTCGCGCACGTCCGGCAGGGCGCGGCTGACAATCACGCTCATGGCGTAATCGAGATACGAGCCCTTCATTTCATCTTCGATGGAGACCGTATCGATATTGGGATCGACCGGCGGCGGTGCGGGAGCGTCGGTTGTCAAGGAAAACCCTATTTATTCAAGAAAATCAATTTGTTATGGATGGCTACCGGAAGCCGGATGGTGGCCTGACGGGTGTGGTTCACGTGGCCAGAAATGTAGCATTTCGGGCCTGCGGAAACAACTGAATTGGACGTCTTTTTGGGCTTATTTTACCTTGTTTTTCATAAGGTTATAAAGCTGTGCATGACGGTGGAATCGACCCCGAAAATGATCCCGCGCCGGCCTCGTTGAGATGGCGATTGGATGGTGATGGGACAAAAAAAGACCGGGCGCCCCATAAGGAACACCCGGTCTTTCAGAGGCGGCTTTTGAACGGGTCAAAAGCCCCCTCCCCCCTAACTGCTGCAGGAATTGTGCATATTATTCCGCGCCCTGCACGAAAATAATGGTCCGTATGTCAAGGTAGCCTGACTTTTGTTTTCACCATACGCAAGGCTGGGCCATACCAGCTTGCCATGCGTAGTCGTTTTTACTGGATACCTGACGTTCTGCTCCACATATGAATCCCCATACACTCGCCTCAAGCCAACACTGGAACAAAAGCATGGCCGCCTTAGGTGGAACACCTTTTGACATTGAGCTCGACACCGAATCCATCATTGATGGCCTCAAGGGCGAATTTATTTTGGAAACCCAAGACCGTCTGGACAGTCTTGAAGCGGTGCTGGAAGCCTATCGTGGTGGCACCCGCAGCGCGGCGAAAACGATGGAGAAAATCCTGCGCGAAGCCCATTCCATCAAGGGGTTGGGCGGCGCATTTGGCTTCCCCAGCATTTCGGTACTTGGCCACCGAATAGAGGATTACCTTCGTGATGTAAGCGGCCTGAGTGAAGACCATATCCGCGATTGCTATTTATACCTCGATTGCCTGCGCGAAATCATCGATCAGGGCGAAGACCCGGGCCAAGAGCTTCTTGAGATCATCAAAAACAAGCTGCCATCACGCTGGACGCCAACTGAAGGTATGGACCCCAACGGCCTGGAGGCGCTGGTCGCCATTCCCGCCAAGGTAATCCGGATGGCCGTTGAGCAAGAATTGAGCGCCCTGGGCTATCGGGTCATTACGGCGCAGACCGGCCCTGATGCCTTGCAACTGGCCATCAGTGTGCGGCCCCATACCGTGGTGCTGGCAGCGGTTCTGCCCGGCCTGTGGGGAACCGACGTCGCCCAGGCCCTTTGTGCCATGAAAGCAACGAGCAACATGCGCATTGGCCTGCTGACAACGCTGGATAATGACCGAATCCATAACTTACCGACGTCGGTAATCCTGATTGACGAAACCGCCCAGGGCCTGTCCGTTGGACTGGCAAAAATCATCCGTGATATGGAAGCGAAGGCGACTTAGGCAAAGGCCAGGGCGCACCCTAGAACGGGATTTCGTCGTCGAGATCGGCTCCCGGAGCGCCACCGCCGCCACCGCCGCCACTGGGTGCCGGTTCCGGGAAATCGCTGCCGCTTGAGGCTGGTGCATCATAACCGCCGCCACCGCCGCCCGAGCGTCCGTCGAGCATGGTCATGACCGAGTTGAAGCCCTGCAACACCACCTCGGTAGTGTATTTATCCTGGCCTTCCTTGTCGGTCCATTTACGGGTCTGCAGGCTGCCCTCGAGATATACCTTGGAGCCCTTCTTGAGGTAGCTCTCGGCGATACCGGCCAGGCCTTCGTTGAAAATGACCACGCGGTGCCATTCGGTCTTTTCCTTGCGTTCGCCGGTGTTCTTGTCTTTCCAGCTGTCCGAAGTGGCCACCGAAAGGTTGGCGATTTTCTTGTTGTCCTGGGTAAACCTGATTTCCGGGTCGCGCCCCAAATTGCCGACCAAAATCACCTTATTGACGCTGCCTGCCATGAAATATCCCCTGTTTGGATTGGATTTAATGAATTGCAGCCCGAAAAATTGTAGGAATCGGGCGGTTGCCACGAAAGATACACGCAGGCCTCTCGCCCCGCCACCCTAACTTTCCCACAAAGCGCCACTGCCCTTTGCCATATTAAAGCAGGCCCAGTTCGTCCAGTTCGCGCGCCAGGTCCGCCGGCAGGTCGTCTGCGGTGGGGGTTTTGGCGTCGGGTGGCGCCTTTGCCGGGTCAAAATAGCGCCAGCCCTGAAAGGCCCGGTGCGGGCTGGGCCGGGTGGCCACCAGGTCCGGTGCCAGGGTGATGGCGCAATACGGCTTCGTCGACCGCCGGGTGCCGGGCTCGCCATCAGGGTCTGCCCCCGAATCGAGGTTCGGGTTGGGTGCTTCCTCAAAGGCGACGATGCGCTGGCGCGCCCGGATGGCGCCGCGAATAACCCAATAGATGGATCCCCCGCCATCCAGGATTTCAGCGCGCCGTGTCGGCCACATTCGGGTTACGTGATGAAGCGCGGGCCCAAGGCCAGCCGCGCGGGCTTTTTCCAGGCGGGCTTTTTGCAGACGCGCCAGGTGGTCCACGTCTTCAACGCCGACGGCCAGCTTGATCAGGTTTAATGGCTTCATTGGAATATTATAGCCCGGAGCGGCGCTCAGTTAACATCGATCACTTCCGCCTCTTCGACGCGGCGTTCCTTGTCTTTCGGCTTTTCATCCATGTGGCGACGTCGATCAGGGCCGAAGAAGCTGTTGGCGCGCACAAACGGACGCGGATGTTCGACCGCGGCGCGCAACCGCAGCTCCAGAATCTTGGCCGAAACCGGCTTGGCAATAAAGTCATTGGCGCCAACATCGCGCGCCGCCTTGATTTGTGAAACCTCGGCGTGCCCCGAAGCAATCAGCACCGGGGTAAAGGGGTTGATGTTGTGCTCGCCAGCACGGATCATCCGGGTTAGTTCAATGCCGTTAATGGGCGACATGGATGAATCGGCAATAACAAGGTCTGGGGGAAAGTGTTCAATCACTTCCAGGGCTTCTTCGTTTGACTGAAGATTCGGCGCAAAACCGCCTTCG
>CBFCYL010000077.1:0-7714 GCA_965602455.1 uncultured Thalassospiraceae bacterium
ATGAAGCCCGGCACTTTATTGAAACGTGTACGGCTCAAACGCTGGGCTGGCGGTTTGAAAATCATTTCTGGATGGACGCCAAGACCGGAAAAATGTGGCGCAGCATTCAGCACATTGGTCCGGGCTCACCCCCGGTGCAGATTGATATTCTGAAGCCTTATGATCCTTCATAATAATCCGACGTAAAAAATCCGGCGGCGCAACATGCCGCGCAGCCGGGCTTAAACTCATGTGAAGGAAGCCTAGTTTGTGGTGGCTGATGTTACCGTGGCTTTTTTGTCACCGGAGACAGCCGCGGCTACGCCTACTGCGGCGGCAGCAACGCCAACCCCAATAGCTACCGCACTAAGGGAACCCACACCGGCTGCTGCCGCACCGGCGGCACCCGCCGCACCGGCGGCACCCACTGCACCAGCGGCCGCCGCACCGGAACCACCGGCACCAGCCGCAGCGCCAGGCGCTGCCGCCTGGGCAAAGCCCATAGCCGGGCTTGCCGCAATGCTGATGGCGGTTAAGACTGCTAAAATGTGAAGATTGCAGCGTTTAGTGTTCACGCAGGCCCCCTAAATGTGAACTAGATTTCGCTTTACAGTGATGCGAATCACTCGCGAATCATGCTGTTACGATAGTATATATAATGAATGGTTTCAGTTAAAGAAATCCTGCCATAAGGGCGGCGGATATTGGTGGTAATATAGAATTGATCTAAAATATTAAGGCACTCAACTGCACAAAACCCCAGCGTTTCCGCTAGGGTTTCGATGGTGGGCGCGACAGGGATTGAACCTGTGACCCCTGCCGTGTGAAGTCTGCTGCCCCATGGGGCGCCTTCCTTAAAGGCATTGCTTTGCAACCGGTTGCAGGGGCTGCGTTCCGTTCCGTTCGTCTGACTTGTGGGCTGGTTGTGGGTCAATTGAGGCTTGTTTTGGCAACAGGTGGCAACATCCGAAGCCTCCCAATTTTGTCACCGGGCTTATGAAGATAGGAAAATAATCCTTGACATTTGGAGCGGGTTTTCGTAAGATTTTATGACGGTGCCCATTGGGCCGCGCACAGCCTCAACCAAGTAGCAGGTTGTAATCGTGATAACCCAGACATGGATAACGCCGTTTCCATATCATGCAACTAAACCCGCCGAGGCAGCCCTTTACCGCGCCCGGCGCTGAAAAAAGGTGCGCCTATGTTGAACCCGCTAGCCATCAAGAAGCCTGTCGGCCCCACCTATGCCCTTGATGAAGAAGACGTCCTGATCACGAAGCAAACCCTGACCCGGCTGGGGTACTACAAACCCTCAAATCGTGCCGGCATAACGCCATGGCCGGATACACCGATGTTTGAAGGCATTAAAGCATTCCAGAAAGATAAAGACCTCAAGGTGGATGGCCTGATGAAGCCCGGTGGGCCGACGGAAAAGGCTTTAAACCGGGAAGTAAAACCGATTGAACAAAAACCCAAAAAGTCTGCCAATGACAACCGCCTTGCGGCGGTCGCCGCTCCGCTTGCGGTTCCACTTATCCCCGGGGCTAAATCTGTTCTCGGCGCCATCGCCGGGATGTTAGGCCTGACATTGCCGTTGAAGGGCGATACACAGGATAATGATGAAAGGTGCGACAAACTCTACTATGATACGGACATGCCTACCTGCAACCAAATCAGCAAAACACGGGGAAAGGAGGCGGGGGTAAGGTGCAGAAAAACGGCGAATGATCGTTATGCCGCCTGCCTGAAGGGTACGCCAACGAGCGACCTGCCACCGCTGGATACATGGAACAACTGAACGAACTTATAAAATTTTCGGCAAATGTGAAGGATGAGAAGGGGGCCATTCACCCCTTTTCCTTCACCGTATCCGATCCCGTGGTGGAAGATGAATACTCTGCTTATTGCATGCTTGCGTGTCCCTACCTGCGTGAAAAGGCCTTTAAGATCATTGGTACAGATGAAGATCAGGCGATTGAGCTTTCTCTCCACTTTGTTACCAATATGTTGGAAGGTCAGCATCTGATCGATAATGAGGGTGCTCCCTTATCTCTCCCGACATGGCCTGAGGCTTAAACCCCCGAAATGACCAAGAGTGCCCTCAAGCCGCCTTTCCTGAAAAAAATCTCGCTGCTTGCGGAGCGGGTTGATAAAAATGTTTTTCCATTCAATTCAGTTCCATTTTTGCGGGAAGATGGTTTTGAGTTGGAATTTCCAGCCCCGGTCACATTTTTTGTCGGTGAAAATGGAACCGGCAAATCAACCGTACTGGAAGCCATTGCTGAACTCGCCAGTTTTCACGTCGGTGGCGGCAGTTCGGATCACAAGTTGCATGAAACATCTGATGGCGCATCTTCCAATTTGGTGGATGCACTTCGCGCATCTTGGTTACCAAAAATTTCCAAGGGATTTTTCTTTCGCGCCGATACCTTTGCCGAGGTCGCTCGTTATATCGACGATGTTGGTGCGCCGACGATGGACGACAGCAGCCGGTTACACGAAAAAAGTCATGGCGAGGCTTTTCTCGCGCTGTTCGCCAATCGGTTTTCAGTCAAGGATCGCTGCCTTTACCTGCTGGATGAGCCGGAAACGGCCTTTTCGCCATCTCGTCAACTGGCGTTCCTGTCCTTGCTTCAAAAATGGGAAGCTAGCGGTAATGCTCAGGTTATCATCGTCACCCACTCGCCTATCCTGATGGCCTATCCCGGGGCGACCATTCTCAGCTTTGACGGCGGGGCCATCGAACCGGTGGCCTTTCAGGAAACGGAGCACTATCGGGTGACCAAAGCATTCCTGAACAACCCGGAAAAGGTGCTGGCGGAATTAATGGAACCTGACCCGGAAGATTGAGCGCCAGCAAGGCACAAAACCCCAGCGTTTCCGCCGGGGTTAAGATGGTGGGCGCGACAGGGATTGAACCTGTGACCCCTGCCGTGTGAAGGCAGTGCTCTCCCGCTGAGCTACGCGCCCTTAAGAACCGCTCATATACGGTGGCGGGGTATGGGATGTCAAGAAACGGCGATGCTGTTCCCAAGCCCGCCAAGTGCCGCTTCCAGCTCATCGAAATGGTCAATGACCGCCTCGGCGCCCAGCTCGCGGGTGGGGGTTTTGGTGTAGCCGTGGCTCAACAGCACCACCGGAATGCCCAAAGCATGTGAAGCCGCCACATCGTTGGCGTTGTCGCCGACCATGGCGGCGGCCGCCTTGTCGGCGTTAATGGCCGCCAGCCCCGCTTCCAGGTGGCGGGGGTCGGGCTTCTTGATGCCGGGAAGGCTGTCGCCGCCGATAACGGCGTCAAACAGGGGTGCCAGGTCCAGCTTTTTCAGGATTTCCATGGTCGCCCCATAGGGCTTGTTGGTGCAGATAACGGTCTTGATGCCCTTTTCACGCAAGGCCTTAACCGCCGCAATGGCGCCGGGGTACGCCGTTGTCAGTTCGGCGGAACGTGGCTCATAATCAGCAATAAACGTTGCCACATGAGCCTGAAACTCGGATTCGGGCGGCTTTTTGCCGGTGGCCTCAAAACAGCGTTCGACCAGCTTTGGCACCCCGTCACCGATGAACAACGCCACCTCATTGACGCTCAAATGGCGCCGCCCCAGCGGTTGCAACAGGCGCTCGGCGGCTGCGTGGAGGTCGGGTGCGCTGTCGATCAGGGTGCCGTCGAGATCAAAAATCAGGGCGGCTGGAAGGTGGTGAGTCGCGGAAGGTTCTGAAGGCATTGAAAAAATCCGTAATAATCTTTGATAATCTATCTATTGGCCCGATTCGGTGCCTGTGGCACTGTCCGGCCAACCCCGTCATCGTCCGTGGTCGATCATCGACCGGGACCTTATGTAGTCGAGCTTATGCCCATGTCCAAGGAAAAAACGTCCAAGGAAAAAACACCGCGCAGGAAAACCGCCGCCATCGTGCTGGCCGCCGGGCTTGGTACGCGCATGAAGTCGGAAAAGCCCAAAGTGCTGCACACGCTGGCCGGTCGGCCCATGGTCAGCCACCTGCTGGCGACCCTTGATACCCTGAAGTGTGACAAGACCGTGGTCGTTATCGGCCCCGATATGGACGATGTCGCCACCGCTGTACACCCACACCCGGTGGCGGTGCAGGCCGAACGGCTCGGCACCGCCGATGCGGTTAAGGCTGGCCTTCAGGCGCTGGGCCCGTTCAAGGGCGACGTGCTGATTGTTTATGGCGACACACCCCTGATTACCCAACAAACCCTGAACGCCATGGTCGAGGCCCGTGCTGCAAAGCCCCAGCCCGCCGTGGTCGTGCTGGGCTTCATGCCGATGGAGGCGGGCGAATACGGCCGCCTGGTCACGGACCCGGATGACGGTGAACTGGTGGCCATTGTCGAAGCCCGCGAAGCCGACCCCGAAACGCTGGCCATACCGCTTTGCAATTCCGGCGTCATGGCGGCCGATGGCGAACTGCTGCCCGGCCTGGTGGCGCGGGTGAACAATGACAACGCCAAGGGCGAATATTACCTGACCGACATTGTGGCGCTAGCGCGTGATGATGGCTTTTCATGTGCCGTGGTCGAGGGTGATGAAGAAGAGCTGATCGGTGTTAATTCCAAAAGCGAGCTGGCCCAGGCCGAAACCCTTTTGCAGGATATCTTGCGTGAACGCGCAATGGCGAACGGCGCAACACTGATCGACCCGGCAAACACCTATTTAAGTTTTGATACCCAGTTGGGTGCCGATGCGTTGATTGAGCCCGGCGTGTGGTTTGGCCCCGGTGTGACGGTGGGCCGCGGCACCCACATCAAGGCCCATTCGCACCTTGAAGGCGCATGGGTGGGCGAGAGCGCCACGGTAGGCCCGTTTGCCCGGTTGCGCCCCGGCGCCAACATCGGCAACGGCGCACACATTGGCAATTACGTGGAGGTGAAAAACGCCGACATCGAGCCCGGTGCCAAGGTCAGCCACCTGACTTATATTGGCGATGCGCGCGTTGGCGCGGGGGCCAATGTAGGGGCCGGCACCATTACGTGTAATTACGACGGATTTATGAAAGCCCACACGGACATTGGTTCCGGTGCGTTCATCGGCTCCAACACGGCGCTGGTGGCGCCGGTTAAAATTGGCGATGGCGCGGTTATCGGCGCCGGCTCAACCATCACCGAAGATGTGCCAGCTGACGCGCTGGCCGTGGAGCGGGCTGAGCAAAAAAATATCGACGGTGCAGCAAAAAAACTCCGCGACAAAAAACAGGCGTTAAAAGACAAACGCAAGAAGGATTAACCGAACACAATGTGCGGCATCATCGGCATCATCGGAAAAGCAGGCGCAACCGGGCCGCTTATGGAAGGCCTCAAGCGGCTGGAATACCGGGGCTATGATTCCACCGGCATTGCAACGCTGAGCGGGGGCGGTATTGAGCGCCGCCGCGCCGAGGGCAAGCTGGTAAACCTTGCTGCCGTGCTGGAACAAACGCCGCTCGATGGAAATACTGGCATCGGCCACACCCGCTGGGCCACGCACGGCGTGCCCAATGAAGCCAACGCCCACCCCCATGCCACGGCAAAGGTGGCGATGGTGCATAACGGCATCATTGAAAACTTTCAGGAACTGAAGGCCGAGCTGGAAACGGCGGGCCATGTGTTCGCATCAGATACCGACACCGAAGCCGTGGTCCACCTGATTACCCAGCACATGGACGAAGGCCTTGCGCCTGCTGCTGCGGTACAAAAGACACTGGCGCGCCTTGAAGGTGCGTTTGCGCTGGCGATTATTTTTACCGGCTTTGAAGACCTGATGATAGCAGCCCGGCGCGGTAGCCCACTGGCCATTGGCTTCGGTGATGGCGAAATGTTTTTAGGATCGGACGCCATAGCCCTTTCGCATTTGACGCGTGATGTTATGTATCTTGAAGACGGCGACTGGGCAGTGTTGTCGCCCACCGGTGCCGAGGTGTTTGACGAGGCGGGCAACACAGTCGAGCGCCCGGTGCGCCATTCCGACCTGACCGACGAAGCGGTGGGCAAGGGCGGTTACGCGCATTTCATGTTGAAGGAAATCTATGAACAACCGCAGGTTATCGGCGACACGCTTTCCAGTTTTATCAATCCCGCCGACCGCCGGGTAACGTTGCCGGACCTGTCGTTTGATTTGGCAGATGTCGAGCGCTTGACGCTGGTTGCTTGCGGCACGTCCTTTTACGCCTGCCAGGTGGCGCGCTATTGGCTGGAGGACTTGGCGCAAATCCCGGTCGAGGTGGAAGTGGCGTCCGAGTTCCGCTATCGCAAGGTGCCGTTCCAAAAAGGCGGTGCGGCGTTGTTTGTTTCGCAGTCTGGCGAAACCGCCGACACCCTGGCGGCATTGCGCTATGCCCGCCAAGGTGGCCAGAAAATCCTTTCCATCGTCAATGTGCCGGAAAGCACCATCTTTCGTGAATCCGATACAGCACTTCTGACCTACGCCGGACCGGAAGTGGGTGTGGCGTCGACCAAGGCGTTCACCACGCAACTGGTGGTGCTGGCGTGCCTCGCCATCCAACTGGGACGCAGCCGTGGAACTTTGAGCCACGAGCGCGAAGTCGCATTGGTGGAAGCGCTGGTCGAAGTGCCGGCACGCGCCGCCGAAGTGCTGAACCACGATGAACGCCTGAAGGACTTGGCCCACGAAGTGGCCAAGGCACGCGACGTGCTTTACCTCGGGCGCGGCAGCCAGTTTCCCATCGCCATGGAAGGGGCACTCAAATTAAAAGAGATCAGCTACATTCACGCCGAAGGCTACGCCGCCGGTGAAATGAAACATGGCCCCATCGCGTTGATTGATGACGATGTGCCGGTGATCGTTATCGCGCCGACGGACGACCTGTTTGATAAAACGGCGTCGAATATGCAGGAAGTTATCACCCGTGGCGGGCGGGTAATTTTTCTTTCCGATGATCAGGGTGCAAAAAAACTGGGCAGCCTCGCCGCCGCCACCATCAGCCTGCCCCACGTTGACCCGTTCGTGGCCCCCATCCTTTACGCCATCCCGGTGCAGCTGTTGGCCTATCATGTGGCCGTCATCAAGGGCACCGACGTCGACCAGCCGCGCAATCTGGCCAAAAGCGTAACGGTGGAATAACGTCAGGTCATATGGACGCCTTCGTATACATTCTTGGCAGCAACGGCCGCGGCGGCCCGCGAACCTACGTTGGCTGGACCGATAATCTTGAAAAGCGACTGGCCGCCCACAACGCCGGCACTGGCGCTAAATCCACCCGCGGAAGAGCGTGGGTTTTGCTATATGCCGAACGACTGACTGATAAACGCGAGGCCATGTCGCGTGAATGGCACCTCAAGCGTGACCGCAAATTGCGAAAGGCGCTGTTAGGCGAAAGTTTCTCAGCCTAGGTAATCGGATCTTCGTGTTTTTCAATGCGGTTACGGCCATCGCGTTTGGCGCGATAAAGCGCCTTATCGGCCTTGCGCAGGGTTTCGTCAAAGTTTTCGCTGCCGTGGTGGGCGGCAATTCCGGCGCTTATGGTGCAATCGGTGCTGGTTTCTATTTCGACGCGAATGCGATCGGCGATCATTACCGACGTGGCAAAGTCGGCATCAGCAAGAATGACCAGGAATTCCTCGCCGCCGAAACGCACGGCCAGGTCGGCATCGCGAATCTCTTCCGTAATAATATCGGCAACCGCCGTCAGCAAAACATCGCCCGCGTGATGGCCTTCAGTGTCGTTGTATTGCTTGAAATGGTCGACATCAAACAAGATAACGCAAAAGGGAAGGTGG
>CBFCYL010000078.1:0-7581 GCA_965602455.1 uncultured Thalassospiraceae bacterium
TTAAATCCACCGAAGCCGCCAAGCCCTTGATTGAAAAGTACGGCAAGGACCAGGTGCAGACCCTTTTGGCGATGCTCAAGGCGCTGGATAACGCCGGGGCTTAACCTCGCCCGGGCGACATCAGGACCGAGTGGCAATTTTTTCCCGATCACGTTACCTTTGTTGACGAATCTGCAGGGGACACCATGACTGAGCGAGAATCACCCAGGGCAAAGCCGGACCTGACGCGCGAACGCAATCGCCAGCGGTCGCGCTCCATGGTCAGCGCCATCATTTCCGCCTTCGCGGCATCGTTAAAAGGCGAGGCCCGCAAACGCGGCGGCTTCCTGACCCTTCCCGACCTCGACGAACTGGACGAGGCTTTTCGTGAAAAAGCCGCCGAACTGACAGAAGTTTTTGAACAAGCGTTCAACGAGGCCCTGCGCGAGCAGGAAGAATTGAAATGGCAACAGATTAAGCGTCCGGCGTTTGACCGCCTGATGGTCAAACGTTTTGACGCCATGTTCATGCGGCGCGACAAGGAAGGCCACATTCATGGATCGTTCAGTCGGCGCATCCTGCCCGGTTTTTTTCTGGCGTTGAATATGTTGCTGGGGCCGGACAAACTTGAAGAGCTGCAAAACCGCAGCGATGAAGCCTTTGCCCGGGTCATGAAGGGCATTACCCCAGTGGATTGGGACTTGCTGGATCAGGATCGTGACATCCGTGATGTGGTGCTTGAGGCCGAACTGGCCATCGCCTGGCAATTTACCGACACCCAAAAACGCAGCGAATGGTTTATCCAGCTGGTCAACGCCAACCTGGCACCGGCACCCGACAGTGCACCTGAGGTGGAAGCCCAGTGGGAACTGGACCACCGCAATTTCCTCAAGCTGATATCGGCGCTGTTGCAGGACCTGCACATAGTCACCGGCGACGCACAGGAATGGAAGCGCCTGCGCCAGCGTTTCCCCGACGCCAAGCGCGAAGAATTAGTCATCGTCCTTGATCGATTAAGGTAAGCGGGCCGCCGAATGTTCAGCCGATGGCAAAAGCCTTGGCGCGTTCGACGTCACGATCGCTTTTGAGCTGTTCGGCCACCAGGAACGCCAATTCCAATGCCTGTTCGGCATTAAGCCGCGGGTCGCAATGGGTGTGGTAGCGGTCCGACAGGTTGGCCTCGGTAATGGCCTGGGCGCCGCCCACGCACTCCGTGACATTTTGTCCGGTCATTTCAAAATGAACGCCGCCGGCATGGCTGCCTTCGGCCTTGTGAACATCGAAGAAGCCCCTGACTTCTTCCAAAATGGCATCAAAGTGGCGGGTCTTGAAGCCATTGGCGCTTTTAACCGTGTTGGCATGCATGGGGTCGCACGACCACACCACGTGTTTTCCCTCGCGCTCGACGGCGCGAATCAACCCCGGCAGGGTGCGGCGAAGGCCTTCGGCACCCATGCGCGAAATCAATGTCATTCGACCGGGTTCGTTCTCCGGGTTCAACGCATCGATGAGGCGCAGCAAATCATCCGGTTCTGTCGTCGGGCCGATTTTTGAACCCACCGGGTTAGATACACCCTTCAGAAATTCAACGTGTGCGCCATCAAGCTGGCGCGTGCGGTCACCAACCCAAAGCATGTGCGCGGACGTGTCATACCAGTCCCCGGAAGTGGAATCGATGCGGGTCATTACTTCTTCGTAATTCAACAACAAGGATTCGTGCGAGGTGAAAAATTCCGTTTCGCGAATTTGCGGCGTGGTTTCCGAGGTCAACCCGCAGGCGGCCATGAAGTCCAGCGTTTCCTGCAAGCGCTGGCACATATCACGATAGCGTTCACCCAGCGGGCTGCTGGTTACAAAGCCAAGGTTCCATTGCTGAACCTTGTGCAAATCCGCATAGCCGCCCTGCGCCAAAGCGCGCAGCAGGTTAAGCGTTGAAGCTGACTGGTTGTAGGCACGCACCATACGTTGCGGGTCCGGCGTGCGCTCTTCGGTTGTGAACGCCATGCCGTTAATCATGTCGCCGCGGTATGCCGGCAAGGTCAGGTTATCAATGGTTTCTTCGTTGTCGCTGCGTGGCTTGGCAAACTGGCCGGCCATACGGCCAACCTTGACCACCGGGCAAGCGGCACCGAAGGTCAGCACCACCGCCATCTGCAGCAATACACGAAAGGTATCGCGAATGTTATCAGGGTGAAATTCGGCAAAACTTTCGGCGCAATCACCACCCTGCAACAAGAAGGCTTCTCCCCTGGCAACCTTGGCAAGCGCACGCTTGAGCTGGCGGGCTTCACCGGCAAACACCAGCGGCGGCGAACGCTTCAGGCGCGCCTCCGCTTCCTCCAACGCGTCCGCATCGGGGTAAACCGGCATTTGCTGCACTGGCATGGCACGCCAGCTATCGGGGGTCCATGGGGTGGACATCTTGTAAATCCTCAATTCCGCCTTCGCCCAGGCCATCGGCCTGAACGCATAAGAGCAACAGGCTATACGCTGCTTTGCCTTGTTTTTCCAGTGGTTTTAGCCTGAAAACGGGCCGGATTCAGCCAAGTATCAGCCGTCTTCACCATGTTCCGGGCGTTTTTCGCGCATCGTGACGAATTCTTCAGCCGCCGTCGGGTGAATGCCCACCGTGGCGTCGAACTGGGCCTTGGTGGCGCCGCACTTCAGGGCCACGGCAAAACCCTGGATAATTTCCGGCGCATCGTCGCCCACCATATGGCAGCCGACGACCCGGTCTGTATCACGCTCAACCACCAGCTTCATCATGGAGTGGGCATCGCGCCCAGAAAGGGTGTGCTTCATGGGTCGAAAGCGCGATGAGTAAATATCAACCGGCCCGTTGGCGCGGGCTTCATCTTCCGTCAAACCCACGGTGCCCACCGGCGGCTGGCTGAACACGGCGGCGGCAATGTAATTATAATCCAGCGTTTGCGCCTTATCGCCGAACTGGGTATTGGCAAAGGCAATGCCTTCATTAATGGCCACCGGTGTCAGTTGCACGCGGGCAATCACGTCACCCAATGCAAAAATGGAAGGAACATTGGTTTGATAGTATTCATCCACCACCACGGCGCCCTTGTCTGACAACTTAACGCCCGCATCTTCCAAGCCTAAGCCAACCGTGTTTGGCACGCGCCCGGTGGCGTAAAGCACCTTGTCGCATTGGATGGTTTCGGTGCCGTGCAGGCGAACGGAGAATCCGTCATCGGTTTCCTCAATGGAGCGCACCACACATTCGCGTTGAATGTTGATTCCGCCTTTTTCCATCTCATCGGCCAGGGTCGAGCGAATATCTTCATCGAACCCGCGAAGGATGTTTCCGGCCCGAATGATGATGGTGACCTTTGCCCCCAGTGCGTTCAAAAGCCCGGCAAACTCCACCGCGATATAACCGCCGCCAACAATGACGATATGCTTGGGCAATTGGTCAAGCTCCAACGCTTCGTTGGATGTAATGGCATGCTCGATCCCCGGCACGTCCGGCAGGTGCGGCCATGAGCCGGTGGCGACAAGGATTTTTCCGGCGCTTATGGTTTTGCCGCTTACCGCCACCGTGTTGGCGCCGGTGACGCGGCCGGTGCCGGCAATCAGCTCGACGCCGCTTTCACGCAACAGGCGCTGGTAAACGCTTTCCAGTCGGTCCAGTTCGGTGTTCTTGCTGGTCATCAGCTTTGACCAGTCGAGCATGGGCTCGCCAAAGTTCCAGCCGAAACCGCGGGCGTCTTCGGCGTCGTGCGCATAGTGCGACCCGTAAACCAGCAATTTTTTGGGCACACAGCCGCGCATGACACAGGTGCCGCCGGGGCGGCTTTCTTCGATGAGGGCAACGCGCGCACCAAGCCCGGCTGCCACGCGCGAGGCGCGCACACCGCCGGAACCGGCACCAATGCAGATCAGGTCGTAGTCAAGTTCAGCCATGCGCCTAGAGCCCGCCCATACAAAGGTATTTAATCTCGAGAAATTCCTCGGTGCCGTATTTGGAGCCCTCGCGCCCGACGCCCGATTCCTTCATGCCGCCAAAGGGCGCAACCTCGGTCGAGAAGATGCCTTCGTTGATGCCAACGATGCCGTATTCCAGCGCATCGGCGACCCGCCATACCCGGCCGACATCGCGGGCGTAGAAATACGCCGCCAGGCCATAGGGCGTATCATTGGCCATGGCGATGGCTTCGGCTTCGTCGTCAAACTTGTAAAGCGGCGCCACGGGGCCAAAAATTTCTTCCCGTGTGCACGCCATGTCAGCGGTAACACCGGTCAACAGGGTCGGCGTGTAGAAGGTGCCGCCCAGTTCGTGGCGCGCACCGCCGGTCACAACCTTGGCGCCCTTGTCCACGGCGTCCTTAACCAGGCGCTCGACCTTCTCGATCGCTTCCACGTTGATCAACGGGCCCTGGGTTACGCCCGCTTCATCACCGGAGCCGACCTTCAGTTCCTTGACCGCGGCGGCCATTTTTTTGGCAAAGGCATCATAAACACCCGCCTGAACGTAAATGCGGTTGGCGCAAACGCAGGTCTGCCCGGCGTTGCGGTATTTGGAAGCCATAACGCCGGTGACGGCGGCGTCGAGGTCGGCGTCATCAAACACGATAAAGGGCGCGTTGCCGCCCAATTCCATGGAAACCTTTTTGACCGTATCGGCACATTGGCGCATCAGCAGTTTGCCAACCTCGGTCGAGCCGGTAAACGAAAGTTTGCGCACCGTGGGATTGGATGTCAGCTCTGCCCCAACGGCCACCGGGTCACCGGTGATGACATTAATGACGCCCGCCGGAATACCGGCGCGGTCGGCCAGTTCAGCCAGCGCAAGCGCCGACAGTGGCGTGTCTTCGGCCGGCTTGATAACCACGGTGCAGCCAACCGCAATGGCGGGGGAACACTTGCGCGTTATCATGGCGATGGGAAAATTCCACGGCGTTATGGCGGCAACCACGCCCACCGGTTCTTTGGTCACGATGATGCGCCGGTCGTTGGCGGTTGTGGGGATGGTGTCACCGTAAACACGCTTGGCTTCCTCGGCGAACCATTCGACGAACGACGCGCCATAAACAATTTCACCCTTGGCTTCAGCCAGCGGCTTGCCCTGTTCGGCGGTCATAAGGACGGCAAGGTCGTCGCTGGCGGCGATGATCAGGTCAAACCATTTTTTCAAAAGCACCGCGCGTTCTTTGGCCGTCTTGGCGCGCCATGCGGGATAAGCAGCCTCGGCGCTCGCGATGGCGGCGCGGGTCTCGTCCGTGCCAAAATTTGGCACGCTGCCAATCACAGCACCGGTGGCCGGGTTGGTTACAACAAAGGTTTCGCTGGAGCTGGCGCCGATCCATTTACCGTTCACATAGCATTGGTCGCGCAGGAGTTTGGGGTCGTTCAATTGCATGGGCTTCCTCATGGGGCAGAAGGTGGTTAGAGAGGCGGGGAGTATAGCCGCACCCCGCCCCCTTGTTAACCACCTGAGGTCATGCCCCGAAAGAAAGCTCTACATGGCGTTGTGCACCATTTCACCTTTGGCCATCCCTAAGTGATGGGGACCATGGTGGTCGCCGGTAACCATCAAACCGTAAAAGCCGAGGCCGCGAATAATGGCCGTCTGGGCCGGGTCATCGGAAGTTACGCTTAGGCGTATGCCGTCAAAGATCGTACTGGCGCTGGCGTTCCAGCCTTCAATCATATCGAGTTGCGGGGCGTGGGCCGGCACCATGGCGCGGATGGCCTTGAGCGTGCGCCCGGTGCCGGAAACATCAAAATAAGCACCACCGGGAATCTCCGTGACCGTGGTCATGGCGTCCATGGTCACGCGGTCCATATCCACCAAATGCTCGCGCAGGCCATCTATATCCACTTTTGACCAGTCGGTGCCGGGGTCGGCTTTAAGCATGGCGACGATTTCGCGCATGGTGCCGAAGGCTTCCTGACCGGCGCTCATATTTGCGCCCCTGTGGCCCATGCGGGCCATCTTGTGTTTCATATGCATCTTGTGCATTTCAGGGTGTTTGCCGTGCCCTTTGTCTTTGCCTTCGTGTTTCATTTCCGAATTGTGCATCTTGCCCTGCATCTCCGAATTGTGCATCTGGCCGTGCATTTCGGTTTTTTCTGAACCGTCCGAACCGGCCCATGCGGCGGTAGATGGCACGACAGCCAGAAGGGCGGCAGCCAGGGCAAAAGCCACCATACGGGGCGTGAATGCGCCGGGGGTTTGCTGGGTGTAGTCAGCCGTAATGGTCATGGTGGAATATTCCTCATCTTGGGGTTTGTATTGGTGAATGGTGGGCCAGTCTTGTGGCCATAACAAGGCGTTTCGGGGGCCGTTTGGTGGCAGGTCGTGGTAAAAAACCGCAGTGCCACGAGTGTCATGGTTGACCTTCCGCCGGGGGGAATGCTTATGTTGGCTTCCCTGCCCCAAAAAGGAAACTGCCATGCGTCGCCCCATCGCCACCATTGCCCTTGCTGCAGCGGGGCTGTTTTTAGCTGCCTGTTCCGAAGCCCCCATCGACGCGGCGGACCCGGCCAACACCCGCGCCGTAGAAATGGGTGCCGTCATTTATGCGGATAATTGCGCTTCGTGCCATGGCGACAACCTTGAAGGCCAGCCCGACTGGCGCGTCAAAACTGACGACGGCACATTGCCCGCCCCACCGCACGACGACAGCGGCCACACCTGGCATCACGACGACAGCCTGCTTTTTTCCTATACCAAGCTGGGCGGTGCCGGGGTGTTGCCCAAGGGGGTAAAGAGCGCCATGCCCGGCTTTGGTGAAACGTTGTCTGATGAACAAATATGGGCAACGCTGAGCTTCATCAAGAGCCGCTGGCCATTGGAAGTTCAACGGCGACAGGCCGGTGCCAACAAATAGTCCATTCGTCCGGTTTGCTACCGGTCCATTTGCTCTTTAAGCTTGCGCGCTAAGTCAGCCAGCTTGAACACAGGGGCGGAAATTCACTTGAGCACAGATCGAGAAATAAACCGGGAGATTGACCGCGCCCGGGTCAACGTTTTATTCCGCAGCAGCATTGTCGGACTTATTGGTATATCCATCGCAGCGGTTTTGTTTACCGCATTCGTTTGGCAGGATATTGATCGGCGTATAATTACTTACTGGGCGATTGCTTTCGTGGCCATGGTGTTATTGCGTGTCTTCATAACCTATCGTTACCGACAAGCTGCCAACAAGTCAGAGATTACCCCCGATAACCTTAAGCGCTGGGAAAGCTGGTTCTACGCTACCCTTCTGGCATCCGGAACGTTGTGGGCATCGACGGTCTTTTTCCCTTATGGTGAAAACCGGTTCCTGATTACCATTTTTATCGCGCTGACTCTCATATCACTAAGTGCTTCTGCTGCTGTGCTCTACAGCCATTCGTTCAGGGCAATGGCGACCTATTTATCCATATCAATACTGCCACTTATGATTAACCTGTTCTTCATTGGCGAGCGAAGGGCGTTCATTATCGGCGTGGCGTGTCTTCTTTACTACATCATCATGATCCGGATTATCCGCGAACATAACCGCACACTTTTGGATAACATTCGCCTGAGCATTCTCAATCGAAATATATCGCTGCGCGACCCCTTGACCGGCCTTGCCAACCGGCGGCGGCTGGATGTTT
>CBFCYL010000079.1:0-6970 GCA_965602455.1 uncultured Thalassospiraceae bacterium
AGATCAGGCGGGCCGCCGGAATCGGCGGTAGCCCCGCCATCCGGTGGCGCGATGATGGTCGTAGAGCCCTTTAAAATCACCGTTGCCCCGGCCCTTTTGGCCGCCGCACACGCTGCCGCCGAGGCCGCCGCCAATGGGCTAGTGTTGTGGCGCTCAATATCGGGAAACAAGCGCTCAAACTCGGCCACATGCGGCGTCAGCACCACACGCGCCGGGCTTTCGGCAATGGCCGTGAACAGGGCTTCAGGCTCATCGGCAAAAGCCGTCAGGCCATCGGCATCAATAACGCAATCAACCCCCGCCGCCAGCGTTGCCAGCACAAGATCACGGGTTTGATTGCTTACCCCGGCGCCGGGGCCGAGGACGAAAACGTCCGGCCGTCGTTCATCTAATACCTTCTTAAAGCCACTTAAGTCATTGAATGGTTTTACAATAGTTCCCGGTTCGACCGTGGTTGCATAAAGTTCAAAGGCCGTTTCCGGCGCCACAATGGCAACCCATCCGCCGCCGCCACGCCGCGCCGCCAGCGCCACCAGGCGCGCCGCGCCGGTCATTTCGCCGCCGCCCAACACCATCACGCGGCCGCGGTTGTGCTTGTGCGATGTGGCGTCAGGCCATTTCAGCGCTCTGCTCCACAAAGCGGGGTCATTTTGCCTTATGCTTGGGGCTGGTTTATCGGTAACCATGAATGGCAGCTCCGGTTATGGGTGCGGAAGTGATTATTTTACAACACTTTTCATACGTCGGGCCATATCATGTTCGGTGACTTTGACGGTAAGATCAGGCAAATGAACAGGGTTTAAAAATGGCGAAAGCAGTGGTCTTGGGCGCCGGGGTTGTCGGCGTAAGCAGCGCCTATGAGCTGGTGCGCGCCGGTTTTGAGGTAGAGGTCATCGACGCACGCGAAGGTGTGGGGCTGGAAACGACGTTTGCCAACGGTGGGCAAATCGCCGCCAACCATTGCGAGCCGTGGGCCAAGCCCGGCGTCATGGTGCAGGCCATCAAATGGCTGGGCCGCAAAGACGCCCCCCTGCTCTACCACCTGCGCCTCGACCCGGCATTGTGGGCATGGTCGTTGCGTTTCATGGCCAACGCCACAGAACCGCGATTCTGGGCCAACGTCGCCGTTATTTTGCGCATGGCGCTGTATTCACGCGATGCCTTGAAAGCGCTGGACGACGACATCAAACTTGAATTCGACCGCCTTGACCGCGGTATCCTCAATATCTTTCGCAATGAAAAAGCGTTTGCCGACGCTGCCGAGGCATCGCGCGCCATCGGCGAAATGGGTTGCGAACGCCAGGTGCTGAACGCCGCCCAGTGCATCGAGCTTGAACCGGCGCTTCACGGCACGCACGACAACATCGTCGGCGGAACCTACAGCCCGCATGACCTGACCGGCGATGCCTACGCCTTCACCCACGCCCTTTATGAGCGCGCCCGCGAACGCGGCGTTAGCTTCCGCTTTAACACAAGGGTCGAGCGCATTAACGCCGAGGTGCACAAGGTATCCAGCGTCACCACTTCCGATGGTGAAGTAACCGGCGATGTGTTCGTGCTGGCACTGGGGTGCGGTTCCATGAAAGCGGTGCGCGGGCTTGGCGTCACCCTGCCCATCGTGCCGGCCAAGGGCTATTCCGTGACCATGGCGATTAAAGACATGGCGCTGGCACCCGATATTTCCATCACCGATGATGAACATAAACTTGTCGTCACCCGACTGGGCAACCGTTTGCGCGCTGCTGGCACCGCCGAGTTTGCGGGCTTTGACGACACCATTGATGAGCGTCGCGCCAAGATGACGCTGGACACCGCCATGACGCTGTTTCCCGGTGCGGCTGACGCCGAGCAAGCCGAATACTGGGCCGGGTTGCGGCCGTCAACACCAGACGGCATTCCGGTGCTGGGGCGCGGCAGGCACGAAAACCTGATTTTCAACACCGGCCACGGCACGCTGGGCTGGACACTGGCCACCGGCTCGGCACGCATTGTGGCAAGGCTGGCCGCGGGGCTGGCGCCCGAGATCGACCTTGCCGGGCTGGGGCCTGAGCGGTTCAACTGATTTAACAAACTTGCGCTACCCGGCCCACCAAGGCAACATTGGCCCATGGACAACCTTTTCGCCTACACCAACACCGCCCATGCACTGGCCGCCGTTATCTGGGTCGGCGGCATGGCGTTCGCCTATTTTTTCCTGCGCCCGTCGCTGGGTTTTCTCGAACCACCCCAACGCCTTACGCTTTGGGCCGCGGTGTTCAAACGCTTCTTCGTCTGGGTGTGGATTTCGGTCACCGTTTTACCGGCAACGGGTTACGCCATGGTGTTCTTTGATTTTGGCGGCTTTGCTGCCGCCGGCCATCACGTTGACGTCATGCACGCCATCGGCTGGGTCATGATTGCGTTGTTCGTGGTGCTGTTTTTCGGCCCTTACCAAAAATTCAAGGCGGCCGTTGCTGCGCAAGCATGGCCGGTGGCCGGTGCCAGCCTCAACACCATCCGGCGCATCATCGCCACCAACACGGCGCTGGGGTTGCTGACGGTCATCGTCGGCGTTTCCGGACGCTTCTGGGGTTAATTCCCGGCTCCCATCGAAAACGCAATCAGGAGGAGAAAGCGCCATGCGCAGATGCCAAACAAATCGTCCTTTGTTGAATTATGCAAAACACGTGCTGGCAATCACCATGGCCGTTGCCATGGCGGGCGCCCTTTCGCTTTCCGCCGCCAGCGCCGCACCGACAGACCAGATTGGGTTTATCCAGAAAAAGGCGGGGGATGTTTACGGCACACCACCGGGCGAAAAGCGCGGCCGGATTTATTACCGGGCAAAAATCGTCATTGATGAACGCATAGAAACCGATGGCGGCGCCGCTGCGGTGATCCGTTTCTTTGATAAGACAGACCTTTACCTCTCAGAACATTCAGACCTGCTGATTGATGATTACGTCTACAATCGCAAAAAGGGCAAGGGCGATGACAGGGCAATATATAACCTGGGCGTCGGCGCGTTCCGGTTTGTTTCCGGGGCCATGCAACAACAAAAAATTGAGATCGTCACGACGAAAGGCCTGATCGGTATTCGCGGCAGCGATGCCATTTTGTTTGTGTCAGAAGATGAAACGGTGGTTAACGTCTTTTCCGGCTCTTTTTCCGTACGCGGGCGCGAACGTGAAAACGAAGCGCCCGTAGTGGTGACCGCCGAGCACAACGTCCGCATCGGCGCCGGTGGGATGGTATCGGCTGCTGAAAATGGGTTTTACATTCCACCCGGCAAAGAAAAAGATTTCAAAATTCTGCGTCCCGGTGGACCGCTTGAAAGTGCACGCCGGGGGAATGGCACTGACCCCGGAAAGTCTGATAAGGATTCGGGCGGCGGCGGTGGCAGCAGTAGCAGTGGTGGTCATCACTGAACGGACTGGCGATTGCCATCGCCGTTATCGAACCTTGATTGGCAACCCCGGTGTGGCTATGTTTGCCATGGCCACAAGGCGTGCTGTGATTTATCCTGAACCACAGTAAAAACCTAGAAAATGAGCACCGCACCCCATGACCATTTACAGGAATTTTACCGACGCCGTTGGTAACACACCACTGATCCGCCTGAACGCGGCATCAGAAGCAACGGGCTGCGAGATTCTCGGCAAGGCAGAGTTCCTGAACCCCGGCGGATCGGTCAAGGACCGCGCGGCCCTGTTCATTGTGCGCGACGCCGAAGAAAAAGGCCTGTTAAAACCCGGCGGCGTTATCGTCGAGGGCACGGCGGGCAACACCGGCATCGGCCTGACGCTGGTCGGCAATTCGCTGGGGTACCGCTCGGTGATTATCATTCCCGATACCCAGGCACAGGAAAAGAAAGATACCATCCGCCTTTGTGGCGCCGAGCTCATCGAGGTTCCGGCGGTGCCCTACAAGAACCCCGATAACTATGTCCACGTTTCACAGCGCAAGGCGAAGGAATTGAACGAGACGGAACCCAATGGTGCCATCTGGGCCAACCAGTTCGATAACGTGGCCAACCGCCGCGCCCACGTGGAAACCACGGCGGTGGAAATATGGGAACAGACGGGCGGCAAGGTGGATGGCTTCATCTGCGCTGCCGGTACCGGCGGCACGGTGGCCGGTGTGAGTTTAGGCCTCAAAGAACGCAACGCCGATGTGGTTATCGGCCTAGCCGACCCCATGGGCGCGGCGCTTTACAGCTATTACACCACCGGCGAACTGAAATCCGAAGGCAGCTCGATCACCGAGGGTATCGGCCAGGGGCGCGTTACGGCCAACCTTGAGGGCGCCGTCATCGACGAGGCTTTCCAGATTCCCGATGAAGAAGCCCTGCCCGTTGTCTTTGACCTGCTCAAGCATGAAGGTCTGTGTCTGGGTGGTTCCAGCGGCATCAACGTTGCCGGTGCCATTCGTCTCGCCAAAAAAATGGGGCCGGGACACACCATTGTCACCATTTTGGGCGACTTCGGCACGCGCTATCAATCCAAGCTGTTCAACCCCGCCTTTTTGAAGGAAAAGGGACTGCCTTATCCTGAGTGGCTGTAAGAACAGCCAAAGTAGCCGCAGGCGCTTCCTGATTGGCCGTAAGCGCAAAAACGCGCTAAGATTCCCCTTCCCCTAAATACCAAGCGGAATAAAAAAACATGGAATACAATAAACCCAACGCCCTGGTCAGCACCGACTGGCTGGAAGAGCACATCAACGATGAAGACTTGCGCGTGGTTGATGCGACCTATCACCTGCCCCACGATGAACGCGACGCCTATGAGGAATTCACATTTCGCCATATTCCGGGCGCATCATATTTTCCCATTGATGAAATTGCCAATACCGAAACCCTGCTGCCGCACATGATGCCATCGGCTGACCTGTTCAAGGAAGCGGTGGAAAAAATGGGCATCGGCGACGATTCCCGCGTTGTGGTTTATGACAGCAACGGTGGTTACATGGCGGCGTGTCGGGTTTGGTGGATGTTTCGCGTCTTCGGCCACGACAGGGTTTCGGTGCTGGATGGCGGCCTGCTGAAATGGGGCCGCGAAAAACGCGCGATGGAACAAGGCGAATTAATCCAGCCGCCCGCCACCTTCAGGCCCATGTCAAGCATGAGCCTGGTCAAGAGCATGGACGACGTTGTGGCCAGCATCGACATTGGCGAATACCAGATTGTGGATGCCCGCAGCCCGGGGCGCTTTGACGGCATCGACCACGAACCGCGCCCCACCGAACGGCGCGGTCACATTCCCGGCTCATTCAATCTGCCATTCGTTAAGCTGATGAACCCGAAGGCCGATTTCACCTTCAAGACGGCCGATGAAATGGCCGACACCTTCGCTGCCGCCGGTATCGACCGCGATGGGCTGGTGATGACCACCTGCGGTTCCGGGGTCACCGCAGCGGTGGTGACGTTTGCGTTGTATCTTTTGGGAAGCGACATTGGCGCGGTGTATGACGGCTCTTGGGCCGAATGGGGCAACGCCAAAGATGTGCCCATCGGGCCTTAATTATTCCGCAGGACAGCCTTGAGCCGCTTTACTGTCAAAAGTGGCGGAATCTTTGCCGCAGGTTACGCAGCCTTGAGCTGCTTTATCTCATAGACGAAAGATTGGTCACCAGCGCGGTGCGCAAACGGCGCACCTCTTCGGCAACCTTGTGTGCCTTGTCCATGTCTTCATCACAGCATTTTTCAAAAGCCACCGTGGCGCAACGATCACGCTCTTCCAGCAGGGCATCGATGATGGCTTTTTCCACCACGTCGGCGACTTCCTTGGAGTGCGTCTCAGGAGAAAAGCCCAGGGATTCCTGAATGATCAGGGTTGTTTCCTCGGCGCGGTCACGCAGGCTTTTGTGTGCTGACATGGCTTAACCTTTTTGTCTGAACGTCTAGTGATTAAGAATCTGGCTGAGGAACATCTTGGTGCGGTCGTTTTGCGGGTTGTTGAAGAACTCGTTGGGTTCATTTTCTTCGACAATTTGTCCGGCGTCCATAAAGATAACCCGGTTGGCAACCATTTTGGCAAAGCCCATTTCGTGGGTCACACACAACATGGTCATGCCTTCGTTGGCCAGTTCCACCATAACGTCCAGCACTTCCTTGATCATTTCCGGATCCAGCGCCGAGGTCGGCTCATCAAACAGCATGATTTTCGGGTTCATGCACAGCGAGCGCGCAATGGCGACGCGCTGTTGCTGGCCGCCGGAAAGCTGGCCGGGGAACTTGGCAGCCTGATCGGGAATTTTCACGCGCTCGAGGTATTTCATGGCGACTTCCTCGGCCTCGGCCTTCGGCATCTTGCGAACCCAGATCGGCGCCAGCGTGCAGTTTTCAAGCACGGTCAGGTGCGGAAACAAATTAAAGTGCTGAAAGCACATGCCCACTTCGCGGCGGATTTCATCAATCTTTTTCAAATCATCCGTCAGCTCGATACCCTGAACCATGATCTCTCCCTGCTGGTGTTCTTCCAGCCGGTTGATGCAGCGGATCATGGTCGACTTGCCGGAGCCGGACGGGCCGCAAATAACAATGCGTTCGCCCTGCTCGACCTGAAGATTGATATCTTTCAGGACATGGAACTCACCATACCACTTGTGCATGCCCTTGATTTCAATGGCGAGGCCTTCGTTGTTGGTAGTGGACATTGGGTCTTCCTTACATCAAATCCGAAATAAAAATTTTATCGTTTATGGCCGGTGTGCAGCTTGCGTTCCAGCGCCATGGAATATCGCGACATGGTGAAGCAGAATATCCAGAAGCAGAACGCCGCGAACACATAGCCCTCGGTGGAAACGCCGCGCCATGCCGGGTCAACAATGGCCGATTGCACGGAGGCCAGGATATCAACCAAACCGATGATCAGAACCAGCGTGGTGTCCTTGAAAAGCGCAATGAAGGTGTTGACGATGCCGGGAATGACCAGCTTCAGCGCCTGCGGTAACACGATCAGGCCCATGGATTTCCAGTAGCTCAGGCCCAGCG
>CBFCYL010000080.1:0-6917 GCA_965602455.1 uncultured Thalassospiraceae bacterium
GTGAGCTACCGGCTGATATCAAGGCGCTTTCGTTTGAGGATGCGCTGGACCAGCTGGAAAACATCGTCGGTGACCTTGAAGACGGATCCGGCGAGCTGGAAAGCGCCATTAAGGCGTTTGAGCGCGGCACGCTTCTGAAGCGCCACTGCGAGCAAAAACTCAAGGAAGCCGAAGCGCGCATCGAAAAGATCATTCCCGGCGAAGGTGGTGCAGGGGGCGCGGAGCCAACGGAGTTTGATTGACCGTGGCCACGAAGTATAACTTTTCAAAGTTCAACAAACAGCTCGACGCCAGTGCCAAGCGCATGAACGCGGTGCTGGATGATTTACTGCCAACGGATGACGGCCCCGAGGCCCGGCTGATGGCGGCGGTGCGCTATTCGGCGCTCAGCGGCGGCAAGCGGGTGCGTCCTTTTTTGACTCTGCAAACCGCTTCACTGTTCAATGTTGAACCTGAAGGCGCCGAGCGTGCGGCGGCGGCCATTGAAATGGTGCACTGTTATTCGTTGATCCACGACGACCTGCCCGCCATGGATGATGATGACTTGCGCCGCGGCAAGCCGACCTGCCATGTGGAATATGACGAGGCGACGGCCATCCTTGCCGGTGACGCACTGATCGCGCGTGCATTTGAGGTGCTGGCTGACGAAAAAACCCATCAGGACGCCACCATCCGCATCGAACTGGTGGCTCAGCTCGCCCAAGCCGCAGGGCCGCAGGGCATGGTGGGCGGCCAGATGCTGGATTTGCTGGCCGCCGAGCACAATCTGGACGAAAGCGAGGTCGCGCGCCTGCAACGCATGAAAACCGGGGCTCTGTTTGATTTTGCCTGCCTGGCGGGCGGAATTTTGGGCAAGGGCACGGAGCACGCGCACCATATGCTGCATGGCTATGCCCATGACCTCGGGCTCGCCTTCCAGATTACCGACGACCTGCTGGACGTCGAGGGCGACCCCGAACGCCTCGGCAAGGCCACGGCCAAGGACGCCGCCCAGGGCAAGGCCACCTTCGTTAGTCTGCTGGGGGTCGATGGCGCCCGCGACCAGGCCCGCCGCCTGATGGAGCAGGCGGTGGAACATCTTGCAATCTTTGAGCAAAAGGCCGAACCTCTAAGGCATCTGGCGCGCTATGTGGTGGAGCGCCAAGCCTGAGCCAGGCCTTGATATCGTTACGCTTTATATGATGCCACGCTGGGATATCCTGTGAACGAACCAAATAATTCCGTCCTGATCGAAACCCCGCTTCTCGATACCGTCAAGAAGCCCGCCGACACGCGCGCCTTCAGCGCCGCTGAGCTGAATCAGCTGGCCGATGAAGTGCGCACCGAAACGGTGCGCGCGGTTTCCATTACCGGCGGGCATTTGGGGGCGTCGCTGGGCGTGGTGGAACTGACGGTGGCATTACACCATGTGTTCAACACGCCCGATGACCGGTTGATATGGGATGTCGGCCACCAGGCCTATCCGCACAAGATTTTGACCGGGCGGCGCGAGCGCATCCGCACGCTGCGCAAGGGTGGTGGCTTGTCCGGTTTCACCAACCGTTCCGAAAGCGAATACGACCCCTTTGGCGCCGGACACAGCTCGACCTCTATTTCCGCCGGTCTTGGCATGGCGGTGGCAAGGGATTTGTCTGGCGGTGAGAAACCGAAAAATGACAAGGTGATTGCTGTCATCGGCGATGGCGCCATGAGCGCCGGTATGGCCTACGAGGCCATGAACCACGCCGGATCACAGGAATCGCGGCTTATCATCATTCTTAATGATAATGACATGTCCATCGCACCGCCGGTTGGCGCCATGAGTGCCTATCTCTCGCGCCTGATATCTTCCAAGCCTTATCGTTCCATGCGCGACCTCGCCAAGCAGCTTTCGGAAAAGTTGCCCAAGCGGCTAGAGGAAGCTGCCCGCCGGGCAGAGGAATACGCCCGCGGCCTGGTTACCGGCGGCACCCTGTTCGAAGAAATGGGTATTTATTATGTCGGCCCCATTGATGGTCACAACTTAGAGCACCTGTTGCCGGTGCTGAAAAACATTCGTGACGACGAAGGCACCGGCCCGGTGTTGTTGCACGTGGTCACCAAAAAGGGCCACGGCTACGGCCCGGCCGAAAGCGCACCGGACAAGTTTCACGGTGTCGGGCGGTTTGATGTGGTTACCGGAGAGCAGGTCAAAGGCAAGGTCAACGCACCCAGCTACACCCAGGTTTTTGCCGATGAACTGACCCACCTTGGCGCTGAAGACGATAAAATTGTCGCCATCACCGCAGCCATGCCGTCGGGCACGGGGCTTGACCGCTTCGAAGCGGCGCACCCGGATCGCTTTTTCGATGTCGGCATTGCCGAACAGCACGCCGTAACCTTTGCCGCCGGTCTTGCCACCGAAGGCATGAAACCATTTTGCGCTATTTATTCGACTTTTTTGCAGCGCGCCTATGACCAGCTCATCCACGATGTGGCGTTGCAGGGGCTGCCGGTTCGCTTCGCCTTGGACCGCGCCGGGCTTGTCGGCGCCGACGGGCCAACCCACCACGGCGCGTTTGATTTCGCCTACCTTGGTTGTGTGCCGGGCATGGTGATAATGGCGCCCGCCGATGAAGCTGAACTTAAACACATGACCGCGACCGCCGCCGGGTTTGACGAAGGCCCCATTGCGCTGCGCTATCCGCGCGGCGAGGGTGTTGGCGTTGAGCTGCCAGCCCATGGCGAGGTGCTGGAAATTGGCCGTGGCCGGGTCATGGCTGAAGGCTCGACGGTGGCCATTCTTTCCATTGGCACACGCCTTGGCGCGGCGTTGAAGGCGGCCGAGGCATTAAACGCGCGCGGCATCAGCGCCACGGTCGCCGATGCCCGGTTCATGAAGCCGCTTGATGAGGACATGGTTCGTCGGCTGGCAACCGAACATGAAGTGTTGCTGACGGTGGAAGAAGGCGCGCAAGGCGGCTTCGGCGCCCATGTTTTAACGTTTTTAGCTACCGAGGGGCTTTTGGATGCGGGCCTTAAGGTGCGCACGTTGGCCATGCCTGAGCGTTTCATCGAGCAGGAAAGCCAGGCCAACCAGTTGATCGAGGCGCACCTCGATTCAGAAGCCATTGCCGCCACCGCCCTTGAGGTTTTGGGCAACCAGACCGCGACCCGCAAGGGCCGGGCCTGAGCGTACCCATGAGCGATAATGGCGACAGCGCCAAACCCAAAAAAATCCGCCTTGACCAGATGATGGTTGACCGTGGCTTGGTCGATAGCCGCCCCCGCGCCCAAGCATTGGTAATGGCAGGCAAGGTTTATTCCCAAACCCAGCGCCTCGACAAGCCGGGCCACAAGTATCCCCCCGAAACGCCACTGGAAGTCAAAGGCCAAGACCACCCGTGGGTGTCGCGCGGCGGCATCAAGCTGGCTCACGGGCTGGAGCATTTCAATATTTTGGCGGCGGATAAAACCTGCCTCGACGTCGGTGCCTCCACCGGCGGGTTTACCGACGTGTTGTTGCAGGCGGGCGCAAAAAAAGTTTACGCAGTGGATGTCGGCCACGGCCAGTTGGCATGGAAGCTGCGCGAGGATGGGCGCGTGATGGTATTGGAAAAAACCAATGCCCGGCATTTAACCACTGAGCAAACCCCCGAAGCCATCGACCTGATTGTCTGCGATGCCAGTTTCATCGGCCTTGAAACCTTGCTGCCCGCGCCCCTGAAACTGGCGGCACCGGGCGCGCATTTGATCGCACTGATCAAGCCGCAATTTGAGGTCGGCAAGGGCGAGGTGGGCAAGGGTGGCGTGGTGCGCGACGCGGCGTTGCACCGGGCGGTGTGTGATCGCATCACGGCGTGGCTGGGCGAATTGCCCGGCTGGCGGGTGCTGGGGGTGGTCGAAAGCCCGATCACCGGGCCGCAGGGTAATGTGGAGTTTCTGGTCGCAGCTGAGCGAACGAAGGATATGTTCGGGTCTTCTGCTTAAAGGCTCTATTTGTAGCTTGCCAGCTTGATGCCGAAGCCGATGAAAACGACCCCGGTGACGCCTTTTAACCAGCGTTGGAAGTTGCCGTTACGTGCAATTGCCGTAAGTTTTGAGAACAACACCACCATTGCGCGAAACCACACTGCATTGATCATCGAATGCAGGAATACGAGCAAAAAAGCCGATGCGACAGAAGTCTCGCCGATTGAAATAAACTGCGGGAACGCCGCCAGATAAAACATGGAAACTTTGGGGTTGAGAGCGTTGGTCAGGAAGCCTTCCGCGTAAGCATTGAGGGTAGCCCTTTGTTTTTTGGCGGGGGCAATTTTCTCCGTACCATCAACCTTTTTAAAGGCGCCATGAAGTGCCTTAACCCCAATCCAGCACAAATATGCGGCGCCTAGGTATTTCACGGTGGCGAAAGCGGTCGCTGACTGAACGAGTATGATTGAGATACCAAGAACTGAAAATGCACCGTGGAAATAGAATGCGGTCACGAACCCGGCAACATTAGCGAGGCCGGCGGATCGCCCAGAAGTAGGGACGGTTTTTGCAATCAACACCCCGTTCGGGCCCGGCGACATCACGAGGAGTGATGCGACGAAAACGAATGTAGCTATTTCTGGCCACGCCATGTCAGGCACCTCTATGCTTAGTCCGGGCTTGCATCAAAAATACCGCCCCGGAAACGAGTCACGCGAAGGGGGGGCTTGGTATCGCGTGACGGGTTCCGGAGCGGGCTCAGGGATAATCCGTTTTAAATTGGTTTTGCTTAATCCTGCTCAAAAGGAAAACCCGCGTCTTTCCACGCGTTCAGCCCACCTTGCATGTGTTGCACGCGCGAGAAGCCGGCTTTCAATAGTTGCTTGCCGGCGGCGGCCGAGCGTTTGCCCACGGCGCACATCAACACCACCTCAATGCCGGGCAGGGCCGGAAAGGCCTCGGCCTCGAAAAAACTCAGTGGCATCAGGAAGGCACCGGGAATGCGTTCGTTTTCGTATTCGCTGGCCTCGCGCACATCCACTATGACGGCGGCGTTGGCCTGCAAGCGGGCGTGCACCTCGGCGGGCAAAAGGTCGATGACCGCTGGCGTTGCGGTTGTTTCGGGCTCCAGCACCTGGACGGTGGCTAAGGACGAATGAAGGGACATGGGCTTTATGCTCTTATACTATGTTGGGACTGTGCAATTAATATATACACCACAATTAAAATGTCAAATATAAATGAACAACAACAATTTATCGTATAATAAGAAATGAGAAATGACAATGGGTTGGTGGCAGGCGGGTTTGAAAAAAAGGGTGGGCGCCTCAGCCGGGCTTAATGATCAGCCGTTTTGGGCGCGCTGGCGCAGCCAGTGATCGGCCAGCACCAGCGCCACCATGGCTTCGCCGATGGGCACGGCGCGGATGCCGACGCAGGGGTCGTGGCGGCCCTTGGTCGAAATGGTGGTCTGTTTGCCGCCACTGGTGATGGTCTTGCGTGGGGTTAATATTGAGCTGGTCGGTTTGACCGCAAAGCGCAGGCGCACATCCTGGCCCGATGAAATGCCGCCCAAGGTGCCACCGGCGTTGTTGGACTGGAAGGCGGGCTTCTTCCCCTTCATGCGGATCTCGTCGGCGTTGGTGACGCCGGTCAACGCGGCGGCGGCAAACCCCGCGCCGATTTCCACGCCCTTGACCGCGGGGATGGACATGATGGCCTTGGCGAGATCGGCATCGAGGCGATCGAACACCGGCTCGCCCAGCCCGGCGGGCACGCCCGTGGCGATGACCTCAACCATGGCACCGGCGGAGTTGCCCGATTTGCGAATTTCATCCAGGTACGCGGCCCACACTTTGGCCGCCTTGGCATCGGGCGCGAAAAACGGGTTGTTGGCGGCTTTTTTCCACGCAAAGCCCATGCGCTCGCTGGCGTGCGGGCCGATTTGCACCACGGCGGCGTTGATTTTAATTTTGCTGCCCAGCACCTTGCGTGCAATGGCACCGGCGGCCACGCGCACCGCAGTTTCGCGTGCACTGGAACGCCCGCCGCCGCGCGGGTCGCGCAGGCCGAACTTGGCGTCATAGGTGAAATCGGCATGGCCGGGGCGGTATTTGTTGGCAATGGCGCTGTAATCTTTCGAGCGCGTATCAACATTCCTGATCAACAGGCCGATGGGCGTGCCCGTGGTCTTGCCGTTGTAGACACCGGAAAGAATTTCGATTTTGTCCGGCTCCTTGCGTTGCGTGGTGTACTTGCTTTGTCCGGGGCGGCGTTTGTCGAGAAACGGCTGGATGTCTTTTTCCGAAAGCGCAATGCCCGGCGGGCAGCCGTCAACCACGCCGCCAATGGCGGGGCCGTGGCTCTCGCCAAAGGTGCTCAGCTTGAAAAGTTCACCAAAGCTGTTTCCGGCCATGTGCCTGTCTCCCGTTAACTTAAACCATCTAAACCGTAGAAATATCCGGCGCGTCGGCGGCCTTCATGCCGACGGCATTATAACCGCAATCCACGTAATGCACCTCGCCGGTGACGCCACTGGAAAGTGGCGACAGCAGGTAAAGCCCGGCGCCGCCAACATCGTCTAGCGTGACATTGCGCCTCAGCGGTGAGTTATATTCGTTCCATTTCATGATGTAGCGAAAATCGCCGATGCCGCTGGCAGCCAGCGTTTTCATTGGCCCCGCCGATAGCGCGTTTACGCGGATACCGTCCTTGCCGAGGTCTTCGGCGAGGTAACGCACGCTGGCTTCAAGCGCCGCCTTGGCGACGCCCATCACGTTGTAATGGGGAATAATCTTCTCAGCCCCGTAATAGGTCAGCGTCAGCATACTGCCGCCTTCGTTCATTAATTCGGCGGCGCGTTTGGCAACGGCCGTGAACGAATAAACGGAAATATCCATGGTGTTGATGAAATTGTCGCGCGTGGTGTCGATGAAGCGGCCTTTAAGCTCGTCTTTATCTGAATAGGCCACGGCGTGAACCACGAA
>CBFCYL010000081.1:0-6441 GCA_965602455.1 uncultured Thalassospiraceae bacterium
CTGTGAATTAATTGAGCGGGAACTGGGCTTAAGCGTTTAGGGAAAAACCGAACGTTCATTGTGTTTCGGTTTGCGTTGAAGGGTTGCAATCGCCCATGTGTGGTTTTGTCGGATATTTTTCGCCGAACGCAGACTCCTTTGCTGGCGGCGATGGTGGCGAGAGCCTGCTTGAGCAAGCCGCCGATACCCTTGCCCACCGTGGGCCGGATGGTGCGGGCCTGTGGTGTGATGCGGGCGCTGGTGTCGGGCTGGCCTTTCGCCGCCTCGCCATTCTCGATCTCTCGCCCGCTGGTGAACAACCCATGGAATCATCGGACGGGCGATACCGACTGGTCTTCAACGGCGAGATTTATAATTTCAGGGCGCTGAAGGCGGAACTGGATAAAGAAGCACCACACGAATGGCGCGGTCATTGTGATACTGAAGTACTGCTGGAGCTGATCCGCCGCCGTGGCCTGGAAAGCGCCCTACAAAAAACCGATGGCATGTTTGCACTGGCGCTGTGGGACAGTCGCGATAAAACATTATCGTTGGCGCGTGACCGCTTCGGTGAAAAGCCGCTTTACATGGCTTGGGCGGGCAAGACGTTATTGTTCGGCTCCGAACTGAAGGCTCTTAAAACATTTCCCGGATTTGACACGACACTGGACCGCGAATCGCTGGCGCTTTATTTCCGCAACCGCTATGTGCCGGGCACACGGTGCATTTACCAAAACGCCCGCAAGCTTGCCCCGGCAACCACGCTGGCCTTCCACGCCGACAGCCGAGCTGGCGCATGGCCGCAACCCACGACCTATTGGAACGGCATCAAGGTTGCCAACGCCGCCATGGAAAATCCGTTTTCCGGCACGGAAGCCGAAGCGCTGGATGAGGCCGAGCGTCTTTTTACAGCTTCTGTATCGGACCGCCTTGAATCAGACGTGGCGTTGGGGGCTTTTCTTTCCGGCGGCATTGATTCATCGCTTACCGTGGCCATTGCCCAGCGCGCCATGGGCAAGCCAATGGATACGTTCACCATCCGCTTTGAAGAAGATGACTTCAACGAGGCTCCCTATGCGCAAGCTGTGGCCGGACACCTGCAAAGCCACCACAACGAGATCACCGTGACCGAGCGCGATGCACTGGGCGTGGTTGATCGGCTATCAACAATGTATGACGAACCGTTCGCCGACCCGTCGCAGTTGCCCACCGCCGTGCTTTCGGCCCAAACGCGCCAGCACGTAACGGTGGCGCTTTCCGGCGATGGCGGCGACGAACTGTTTTGCGGTTACGGTCGATACCAGACCCTGCCGCATCTGTGGGCACGACAAAGCCAAAAAAGTCCGGCCATGAAAGGTCTCGCCGCCATAATGGCAAAAAACCTTCCGGTTGGGCCGTTGGACGCGCTGTCATCGCTGCGCCCACGCCCCGGAAAGTTGGGCCAGCGCTGGTTTGCAAAGCTGATGGAGGCATCCTCAACCTCAATGGAGGAATGTTTCGGTCTTTCATCCGGTGTCTGGCGCGACGGAGTGCCGGTATCGAGCTTTTTGCGAACCGAGCGCCGATTGTTTGATCTGCCGCACTTCGAGCTGACAAACGCTGCCGATGTTCAGCGTATGATGTTTCTTGATGCCCGCACCGCCCTGCCCGATGGCCTGATGGTCAAAGTTGACCGTGCCGCGATGGCCGCCAGCCTGGAGGTGAGAACGCCGTTCCTCAACGCGGATCTGGCACGCTTTGCGTGGTCGTTACCTCTGTCAACCTACGATCCCGCAACAAAGGGCCTGAAGTGGGTTTTGAAATCCCTGCTCAAGCGTCACATCCCCGAAGCCCTGGTGGAGCGCCCGAAAATGGGTTTCGACGTGCCCATCCGCCAGTGGTTGCGTGGCGAATTGCGCGACTGGGGCGAAACGCTGGTCACCGCCAGCCCGCCGGGAAGCGAATTGCTGGACATGGCGCGGATAGAAAAAAAATGGCGCAGCCACCAGCAAGGTGCAAACCACGAAGGTGACCTGTGGCCAGCCCTGGTTTTGCTGTCGTGGATGCAAAACAACTAGGCGCCATGGACGATGTAGCCCATCAGGGCCGCAGCAAACTCTGTCGGGCTACGCACGCAATGCCAACCCACACGCCCGTGCGCAGGATCATGGCGCCAACGGTTCTGGCTTCAAAAGCACCGCCCGAAAATACATGAACGCCAAAGGCCGCAAAGATCAGCGCCGTTGACACTGCTATTATAATGGCGAGGTAAGCGCCCCACCCTGCCCGCCGATAAAGGCCGACCGCCGCCGCCATATAGGCAAACCCGGCGATAAAGTTAAACCACAACACAAATGAAACGACATCGCCGGCGGCGATCCTTTTTTCTTCCGGCCCAAACAGGATCTGGCCGCCGGAAAGAATGGAAGTGGCACCAAACACCAACCCCACAACAGCAAGGATGCTCAGCAGTTTCGGACTTTTGCAATAAGCGGGGCAAGTGGCAAACATGGGGTTCCTCCGGTAAAGATGGTTTAGGGGTTACTTGCCGGTGGTTAGGCTGTAGCTTTCATGACAAGCGATGCATTTCCCGAGGTTTGCCGACAGCGCTTGCGTTACGGCCTCGGGGCCAATATCTGCGGCAAGGGTAATCTCATCAAAACCATCGTGGGTGGACATCCCCAGCTGCTTGAAGGCCATGGGCAGTTTCAGCATGGTTTCCGGCGGCACGCCCTCGACTTCGGCGCGGCCAACACGGTGGGCGGTCGCCTTAACCGCCGCCATGTCGTTTTCATTGGCAGCCTCGATGATTTCCTGAACGGCGACCAGGAAGCCGCGCATTTCAGCAAGAATGAAATCTCGCTCGCTGGACTCGAGCACGATGGCTTCGCGGCCATCGGTTGCCGTTATCGTGTTGCCGGCCATGAACCGATAGCCGACAAAGACAACTGTTACCGCCCAAAGTACGATGGCGATGCTCGCGAGTGTTTTAACGTTCATGGGTATTAGATTCCTTGTTTCGGTCTGGTTGTTCATGCCTGATGACGGCTCCAGGCTTCGGTAACTGCTGGTAATGACTTGACATTATCCATAAGTAAGTGTTTACTTACTTACATGAATACCCCCAAACGCAAACCCACGCAAGAGCGAAAATCAGAAATCGTCGATGCCGCCCTCGATCTGTCGATGGATGTCGGCCCCGGCCGCCTGACCACAGAAGCGCTGGCAAAGAAGGTCGGCGTCAGTCACGGAGCAATCTTCCGCCATTTCCCCTCCAAGGCGGCAATCTGGAGCGCCGTTTTTGAAACCATCGCCAAAAAAATGGAGCAGACCTTGGGTGGCCTGACCCCCTCTGCCTCTCCAAGCAAGCGCCTTGGCATGCTGGTCCGGGGGCAACTGACACTGGTTACGGCGATACCGGCCCTGCCGTCGATTATTTTTTCAAGGGAACTGCACAAGGGTAATGCCGGTATCCAAAATGGCGTGCTGGCGCTGATGAAGCGGTTTCACGCTGTGCTCGCAGACACCATCCAGGCCGGAATCGACTGCGGTGAACTCAAGCCAACGCTTGACGCCGATGGTGCAGCAAGCATGATCATCGCCATATTGCAGGGCACTGTTTTACGCTGGACGCTCGCGCGGGGGAAATTCGATCTGGTTGGCGAAGGTGACAAAATGGTCGCACTTGCGCTTGCTGGCCTTCAAAAGAACGCCTGAATAAACCCACGCTCACAAATGGCGCGGGACCCCGCCAAGCCAGAACTGAAAATGATCGCCTAAGGTTAGCTGCGGGGGGGGGCAGAGCAGGAACTCAAGTGAACGAGCGGCCCCGCTATAAAACAGCCTTGATAATTAACGAATCAACCGGGATTTCCATCTCGCCAAGCTTGCTGGTTCCTTCGTCGAAATATGCGCTCTGCACATCGCGAAACCCTCCTGCCTTGAGGGCTTTTTCAATTTCTTCGAATGAGCGAATGTTGAATCCAAACTCGGTGAAGGGCATACCTCTTAGAGATTGCTCTGAGCGGACGCCAAAGACCACCCGTCCTTCCGGTGCAAGCCACCCAAGGAGCCTGGCGAAGAAAGCTTGAATATCGTCAATAAAATAAAGCACATTGACGGCCACAATGGCATTTACAGACGCATCCTCCACCGGGGCCGCCATGCAGTCTCCGTCATGAATGGTGATTTTTGCTAATTTTTGTTTCTCGAGACGAGCGAGGACATCACTCGCCATCTCAGCCGAACGCTCAAGTCCAATATAATGCCCGTCATTCCCAATGGCATTTACAATCGGAATGGAAAGCGCGCCGTTCCCAGGGCCGATTTCGACAACACGCTCTCCGTTCATGGGCGCAAGCATCTCGATACTGCGTTCCGTGATAAACGCGTTTGTATCGTTCATTTTCTCGCCCATGGACAACCCACCCTCGCCACTGGGGCAAGCAAGCTGGGATGCAATTTCCTTTAGCTTACTTTTTTCCACTACCTTCAGATCCCATAATGCGCAACGACCCCTAACTTTTCTTTTGATTCTCACAGCTAACCGATGGTGAGAACGGCATCAACTGCCCGTTTACATCAGCACCTTTCCGAAAATAAACATGCTGGTCGTGGTGGCCTTCAAACATATGTGCCTCGTGATGGGGCGTGCTGGGATCATCCACCATGGTATCCCATGTGCGACCCGCAAACTTTGGCGGGGTGGCATTTCCTGCCGCGCGCCAAGCTTTTTTGAACACAAGGTTTTCCACCCCGACAAGCACCAGAGAGCCATCCTTCTGCGGTTCATAAAGCAAGATTGCGGGTTTCATGAAATCCGTGTGGGTGCTCATGCCATCGACGTATGGCTCGGTCGCCGTTATCTTCAACATAGCCGGGTTGATATAATGAATGCCCATGCCACCCCACTCCGGTGGCAAGCCCTCACTGGCAGCAGAAATGCAAGTACCCGGGGGCGCCGGAATAAACCCTTCGGCCAAGGCGACGTTTACATCATTGTATTTCTGGGTCGCAGTTTTGACCTTTTCAATCTCAGCGGCAACATCATGCGCAAAGACAGTGCCTGGCATGGTTATCAACACCACGCCGACAAGGCCAGCGACAACGGCAAATAACGATAGCTTCATAGCAACCCCCCTACTTCCATCTAGAAACAGCCATTATGTGGCCATCGGTTTCCTGTATCAGGCCAAAACTCTACCTTGGCGGAAGGTGGCATAATACCTATAATCTGACAATGAATATCGATAACCTGACAAACTTAACCCCGGCAAATTTTGGATTTGTGGAAGATCCCGACCGACCAATCCTTTCAATGGGTGTCGATATTGAAGGGCCACACCTTTTTGACCCGCATCAGCACCCCCGAGGACAGATCATTCTTCCGCTTCGTGGAAGTTACTGGGTGGAGACCCCGAAGGGCAATTGGCTGGTGCCGCCCCATCAGGTGATATGGATACCGCCGCACCTTAAACACACGGTTTATTCTCATGAAACCGTAACGTCATTGTTGTTGTTTGTTGATTTTGCTTACACCACCCTTCTTCCGCAAGAGTGTCTTTCTGTTTACGCAGGTTCACTTCTGCATGAATTAATTCAGAGGATGGCAGACCACGGAAATAACTATGTGCCAGGGGGGCCTGAGGCGCGCTTTGCAAGTGTCGTGCTTGATGAGTTAGCAGATATGCCGCCCACTGATCTGTATTTACCATTATCAAAAGACAGGCGTCTGGCAAGACTTATGGACCAACTTGTCAAGAATCCAGAAGACAGTCGAAGCTTTTCAGAGTTGGCAAAGGAAACCGGGGCCAGCTCCAGGACGCTTTTGCGAATACTTAAAAGTGAGTGCGGAATATCTTTTACACAATGGCGCACCCGGTTGCGCATGATAACGGCCATTGACCGCTTAAATCAGGGCCATACAATAACGCAAGCCGCCTTTGACCTTGGATATAGCAGCACGAGTTCTTTTATATCTGCGTTTAGAAAAATGCATAATGTAACGCCTGGAAAATATCTGGCATCCATCGAACGCTTAAATACCGGCAAACAACAAAACCCCGCCTCAATGAGACGGGGTTTTTAATGTTGGTTACGGGGGTAGGATTTGTTCAAGTTCCTACACTGCACGTAAATGTATAACTTATTGTTATTCACTATTTTTATATCAAATGTCCGCTTTGGGGTATTTAGCTGACCATTTCTAGGGTTGGCGTTTACGTCCGCTAATGACCCAAAGCAGAAGTTTTACGGAACGTTGATTTAAGTATATTAAACAATCCGCGCAGCGCTCGGCAGTTGGGTCGTTTTTACGTTGCGTTCCTGCCGGCAAATAAGTCCTGATGGCTGCCAAGGGATTTGGATAGGTGCACCATTAAAGCCTTTACCCGCACGGTGTTTCTAAGGTCGGGGCGGGTTAAAGCCCATAGTTCAACCATCAAGCCATTATTTTTATTGTTACAGAATTTACTTGCAAAAACA
>CBFCYL010000082.1:0-6214 GCA_965602455.1 uncultured Thalassospiraceae bacterium
TGGGTCTTGAAGCGTTGCATCTCCTCGAACGGACTGAGATAGGGGTTGGCATAGTCGAGCCCGACGATGAAGCCGACCGCCACCTTGTTGCCGTTCAAGTGATAGAGGAACGCGCCGCCGTAGGTGTCGCTGTCGAGCGGCCAGCCGATTGAGTGCAAAACCTGCCCGGGCTTGGAATTTTCCGGTGCGACTTCCCATACTTCCTTAATGCCCAATCCGTAGGTTTGGGGCTGAATACCATCACGCAGGGCGAACCTGTCCATCACCAGTTGGGACAGAGACCCCCGGCAGCCTTCAGCAAGCACCGTGTAAGCGCCGGTCAACTCGACGCCGGGCTCGAAGTTGGGGCCTTCTGAGCCATCCTTGAGGCGACCCATGTCGCCGGTTGCGACGCCAATAACGCGGCCAGCATCATTGTAAAGCACTTCGCTTGCGGCGAAGCCCGCGAACACCTCGACGCCCAGCGTTTCCGCTTGCTCGCCCAGCCAGCGGGTGAGGTCTCCCAGGCTGGCAACATAGTTGCCGTGGTTGTTCATTTGTGGCGGCGTCGGTAGCCGGATGGCGCGCTTTTCGGTGAGGAATAGGAACTTGTCGTCGTTCACCGCTGTCTTGAGGGGCGCGCCCATGTTTTGCCAATCGGGGAACAGCTCGGCCAGGGCGATGGGGTCGATCACCGCGCCGGACAGCACGTGCGCGCCAACCTCCGAGCCTTTTTCCAGCACGCATACATTGACTTCACGCCCGGCCGCTTCGGCGCGCTGCTTGATGCGGATCGCCGCCGTCAGCCCGGCGACGCCTCCACCGGCGATAACAACGTCGAATTCCATGCGTTCTCTGTCCACGGTCAGATGATTCCCTTCATTTCTTGGGCACACTTAATTAAGTATTCATATAATTTTATGTGGACTCATTTTATTGAGAATTAAACGCTATCAGCCACGGCAATCTTTGAATAGCTGTTTCATTGAAAATGTCTAATTGTTTTCACACGCTCGCATGTCTCCTGCCGCCTTTAAAGCTTCAGGTCAGGAGGCAAAAAGTAGCGCATAAGCCGATCGCGAACGGATTACCGTGAATAACAGGATATATGTAGTGTGGACAGGAATGACCACCGGTTTATACAGAAAAAAAGAAAACTTATGGCCCCCCATTTTGGAAAAAATGAAACCATATGCCCTCTAAAGGGGGAAAACTTATGAAATCGGGGGTTACGGTGTTCTGCGGTTTTTCAGGTGGGCAGGGGAAAGCTTATGGTCTCTTTCTCACATGGTCTATAAGCTTTCACAGGCGATATAATTCTATAAAAACAGTCAACGTCCCAAATAAATAACCCATATGGTCACTGTGACGACCCCTCAGGGAGCGGGCTGTTTCGAATGTCCGTTATGGGTCATAAGCAGAAGTTAAGACCAATCCAAAATAATGTCTGCTTACGGTTTTGTCTAACGTCAAACCGGATTTACGGTTTAATTTCAGTTAGTTATCCTTAACAGCTGTAATACATCTTGAACTCAACCGGGTGCGGGGTGTGTTCGAAGTTGTAAACCTCTTCCCACTTGAGGGCGATGTAGCCGTCAATCATGTCATCGTCCATGACGTCACCCTTCTTGAGGTAATCACGGTCGGCGTCCAGACTATCGAGCGCTTCGCGCAGCGAACCGGCAACCGTCGGTACGTTGGCCAGTTCTTCGGCCGGCAGGTCATAGAGGTTCTTGTCCATGGCGTCGCCGGGGTGGATCTTGTTCTCGATGCCGTCAAGGCCGGCCATCATCATGGCGGTGAAGGCCAAATAAGGGTTGGCCGTGGGGTCGGGGAAGCGAATTTCAACGCGCTTGCCCTTGGGCGACGTCGCAAACGGAATGCGGCATGAAGCCGAACGGTTGCGCGCCGAATAGGCCAGCAACACGGGTGCTTCAAAACCGGGAATCAACCGCTTGTAGCTGTTGGTTGACGGGTTGGTGAAGGCGTTCAGCGACTTGGCGTGCTTGATGATGCCACCGATGTAGTAAAGCGCCATGTCCGAAAGGTCAGCATAACCGCTACCTGCAAACAGCGGCTTGCCGTCTTTCCAGATGGACTGGTGGCAATGCATACCGGAGCCGTTATCACCGGCCACCGGCTTGGGCATGAAGGTCGCCGTTTTTCCAAAGGTGTGGGCGATCATGTGGGTACAGTACTTGTTGACCTGGACGTTGTCGGCGGTCTTGACCAGGGTAGCAAACGTCATGCCCAGTTCGTGCTGCGAAGGGGCGACCTCGTGGTGGTGCTTGTCCATTTCGAGGCCCATTTCTTTCATCACGGTAACCATTTCACCGCGCATGTCGTGCGCGCTGTCGACCGGCGGCACCGGGAAGTAACCACCCTTAACGCCCGGGCGATGGCCGAGGTTGCTTTCCTCGAGAATTTTACCGGTCACATAGGGGCCTTCGTCGGAATGGAACTCGTAAAAGCATTTTTCCATCTGCACGTCGTAGCGCACCTCGTCAAAGACGAAAAATTCCGGCTCGGGGCCGAAGTAGGCGGTGTCGCCAATGCCGGTGGAAGCAAGGTAAGCCTCGCCGCGCTTGGCAACCGAGCGCGGGTCGCGGTTGTAACCCTGTCCGGTTGAGGGCTCGTTGATGTCGCAGAACAAAATCATCTGCGGCTGGGCCGAAAACGGGTCCATGACGGCGGTGGTGGCGTCGGGCATCAGCGCCATGTCGCTTTCGTTGATGGCTTTCCAGCCTTCGATGGAAGAACCGTCAAACATGATGCCGTCGGCAAAGGCGTCGGCATCGACAAAATCGGAACACATGGTCAGGTGCTGCCACTTGCCGCGCGGGTCGGTAAAACGCAGATCAACGAAATCGATCTGGTTTTCCTTCAGGTATTTGATGACGTCATCGGATGATTTCAAATTAAGAGACATGGCTTTCGATCCTTAAGATGGGTGTGGAATGGGTGTTGGTTGGTTGCGATTAAATGGCTTCGGTGCCGCGTTCGCCGGTGCGCACGCGAATGGCGTCTTCTACCGGCAGGATAAAGATTTTTCCATCGCCGATGCGCCCGGTGTGGGCGGCAGTTTGAATGGCTTCAACAACACGTTCGACCATGTTGTCTTCAATTACGACCTCAATTTTAACCTTGGGCAGGAAGTCGACCACATATTCAGCGCCACGGTAAAGTTCGGTATGGCCTTTCTGGCGGCCGAAGCCCTTGGCCTCAACCACGGTAATGCCTTGCAGGCCGACCTCGTGAAGGGCGTCTTTAACATCGTCCAGTTTGAACGGCTTGATGATGGCTTCGATTTTTTTCATGTTGTTTCTCGCTGTCCCTTATCCCTTGGTGAAGCGCGTGTTACCCTTGCCATAGCACAGGGCGTGCCATTTCCACACCATCCTGTTAACCCATTGAAAAATAGCCTTTTTCGAGAGATTGCCCACAGCCCGCTCGAGCCGTTTGCTCGCCGTTATGGTCAAAAAATAGGCAACTGGCGCAACATCAGGCAGCACCATCGAGGAAACCGGCGATGCGCGCCATGGCGCGTTCGATGTTCTCGGTCGAGTTGGCGTAGGAAAAACGCACATAGCCTTCACCGAAGCGCCCGAAGCTGGTGCCGGCGATGATGGCAACGCCCGCTTCCTTCAGCAACCTGTCTTGCATGGTGGCGGCGTCCATGCCGGTATCGGTAATGTTGGGAAAGGCATAAAACGCGCCCTTGGGTTTCTGGCACGAAAAACCGGGCAGGGCGTTGAGCTTTTCGTGAATAACCACGCGCCGTTCGTCAAACGCCCTGCACATGGCGTCCACAGCGTCCTGCGGGCCGTTTAAGGCCTCGACCCCGGCCCACTGGGTGGCGGCGTTGACGCAGGAGTGGTCGTTGATGGCGAGGCGCGTGGCTGGTTCCACCAACGCCTTGGGCCACACACTCCAGCCCAGTCGCCAGCCGGTCATGGCCCATGTTTTCGATGCCCCGTCGAGCAGGATGACCCGGTCGCGGATTTGGGGATACTGCAACAGGGACGTGTGCTCCAGACCGTCATATAAAATGCGTGAATAAATCTCGTCCGACATAATTACCACGTTGGGGTGGGCTTCCAGCCCGGCCACCAGTTTGTCGATTTCGGCCTTGGGTGTTACCCCGCCCGTCGGGTTGGCCGGTGAATTGAGGATAATAAGGCGCGTTTTCGGCGTGATCAGCGCCAGCACCTCGTCGGCGGAAAAGGAAAAGCCGCTTGCTTCATGCAAAGGCATAGGCACCGCCTTGGCACCGGTGAAATTGATGGCACTTTCATAAATGGGGAAGCCGGGGTTGGGGTAGATGATCTCGGCGCCCGGCTCACCAAACATGGATATGGCGAAAAACATGGTCACCTTGCCGCCCGGCAATGCCACCACGGTGTCGGGGTCAACCATCACGCCGCGCCTGGCTTCTATATCGGCGGCCACCGCTTCGCGCAGCTCGGGTATGCCACCGGCCGGGGTATAGCCATGATGGCCGTCGTGCAGCGCCTTGACGGCAGCCTCGACAATGTTGTCCGGGGTTTTGAAATCGGGCTGGCCGATGCCAAGATTGATGATGTCGTGACCCTCGGCGGCCAGTTTATTGGCCCGGGCCAGCACGTCGAAGGCTGATTCCGTACCCAGTCGGCCCATGCCGGCGGCGAGTGTGAACGATGGCGCTGATGTCATGATTTTCTCCCTGGGGCAGGTGATGGCTCATTTTTATGGCATGGCGAGCCCCATGGGAAGGCAAAAGGGGCAACCGAGCGGGTTTTCCACGGTTTCGTTGTCGCTCAGCCCCTGACGGGTGCGGGCGATAGCTCTAGTTAAGTGGCGCGATTGCCCCTTGAATAAGGGCGCGCCTTATGGTGGCTGTAGCTCAGTTGGTTAGAGCGCCGCACTGTGACTGCGGAGGCCGTGGGTTCAAATCCCATCAGCCACCCCATTTTCCGGCCGTTGTGCCTCGACATCTGGCCGCGACCTCCCCAACAGCCGACAGGCTGGCCGCTAAAGTTCGAGAAAAAGGATCGCGCCCGTGTCCAAGAAATATCCCATTATCGCCGTTACCGGTTCTTCCGGTGCCGGCACCAGTACCGTCAAGGAAGCGTTTGAACATATGTTCCGCCGCGAGAACATCACGCCCGCGGTTATCGAAGGCGATAGCTTCCATCGTTTCAACCGTGCCCAGATGAAACGCGCCGTGTTGACGGCTGAAGCCGCCGGCAACAGAAACTTCAGCCACTTCGGCCCCAAGGCGAACGAGTTCAAGAAACTTGAAGAACTGTTTGAAACCTATGGCCGCTCCGGCACCGGCAAACGCCGCCTGTACCTGCACAGTGATGAAGAAGCGGCGCCATACGCACCCTTAACGCCCGGCGAGTTTACGCCGTGGGAAGATATGCCGAAAGGCACCGACCTGTTGTTCTACGAAGGCCTTCACGGCGCGGTCGTCAACGACGAAGTCAACGTTCCCAAATACGTCGACCTGAACATCGGTGTGGTGCCGGTTATCAACCTGGAATGGATTCAGAAAATCCACCGCGATACGAAAGCGCGCGGCTATTCCGAAGAAGCGGTGATGGAAACCATCCTGCGCCGCATGCACGATTACGTTCATTATATCGTGCCGCAGTTTAAACATTCGGATATCAACTTCCAGCGTGTTGCTGTGGTCGATACGTCCGACCCGATTATCGCGCGCGACATACCCAGCCCTGATGAAAGCGTTGTGGTTATCCGCTTCCGCGATCCGGACAGCATACCGGGCGGGGTTGATTTCCCGTTCCTGTTGCAGATGATCCAGAACTCGTTCATGTCCCGGCGTAACACCATCGTGGTGCCGGGCGCCAAGATGGGCCTGGCGATGGAATTGATCCTGACGCCGATCTTGCGCGAGATGATAAGCGCCCGCGGCTGGACTTCAAAAGCTAAGGGCAATGCCCCCGCAAAGAAAACCACGAAGAAAACCGCGAAGAAAGCAGCACCGAAGAAAGCGGCTAAAAAAGCAGCATCTAAAAAGAAAGCTGCGCCTAAGAAAAAGATGGCGAAAAAGAAAAAGCGCTAGGCTTTCAGCGCCCACCGAACAGAAAAAAGGCCGCGACGTTTGTTGCGGCCTTTTTTGCGTTTTGGTCTAGCGATTATTTATGGGGCTTGGTCATTTTTCGGGCTGTCGGTTGATGCCGTTTTGCTGGCGCGATTTTTCATCTTGTCGTGAATAATCGGCCCGCCATGA
>CBFCYL010000083.1:0-5864 GCA_965602455.1 uncultured Thalassospiraceae bacterium
TAATATTTTGGTGGTTCTCGGGTCCGACCTTCGCAGTCTGGCCTCATAGATTTTAAAGTTAGGAAAAATTGCCATGAAACTGCAACCGGTTGATCTATGTGACGCTACCGTTTTGGTCGATAACGTAACCGACCTGCTTTCATCTGTTCCAGACAATGTAACGCCGCACACCCACAATCTAATGAAGACTGGGAAAGTCCAAGAACTTTCGGGCACATGCGCTTGCTGTGCCCATTGGGGCTTGTCACTGGTTCTTCGCGTAAAATCTGGCGATCAGTCGCACGGATTGCTTTTTGATTCCGGGCCGGAAGGTGCAACGGTTGAGCGCAACGGCGATAGGCTGGGGATCGATTTTTCCACCATCGAGGAAGTCGTGCTATCCCACGGTCACTGGGATCATGTAGGGGGCATGACCTCAGCCTTAAAGCTTATTCATCAGGCCAATGGCGGCAAGAAAGTGCCCGTGCATGTCAACGAAGAGATGTTTGTTGTTCGAGGCATGGAAGTTGGTGAAAAAATCTTGCCGTTCGAACCCGTGCCAAGCCCAGCCGAGATGGAGGCCGCGGGCGGTGACATCGTTCTCAACCCCAACCCCCACACAGTCTTGGACGACATGTTTTATGTCAGCGGCGAAATCCCCCGTGTTACACCCTATGAAGTGGGGCTACCTGCCTCCCACGTTCAAAAGACCGACCTCGGTTGGGAACCTGATCGCCTAATCACGGATGAGCGTTATGTCGCGATTCATGTACGTGGAAAAGGCATCATCGTTTTTACTGCTTGTTCACATGCGGGCGTGGTCAACGTCTTGAAAGATGCGCGCAATGTATTTGATCCATTGCCCATCTACGGTGTCATGGGCGGCTTTCATTTGTCTGGGGCGACCATGGAAAAAATCATTCCAGATACTGTTGGCGATCTTCGGCAATTCGACTTGCAGGAAATCGTTCCCGGACATTGCACGGGATGGCGTGCAGTGCACAAACTAATTGATGTATTTGGCGAAGGCCGTGTTGTTCCCTCGGCTGTAGGCCAGTCTCATCACTTTTGATGGTTTTTTTGCCCTAGCGGCTCTTCTTCAAGGCTTATTCAGTTGTATATGCGAAGTCTCCTTTTGGCTATAAGCAGACATTAATAAGGATTGGTGCTTGCGTCCGCTCTAAGGTGGTAAGCAGACATTATTGGAACCTGATTAATTCAGTTCGTATGCACCTTATTCATTGCCCCAGCTTGTGAGAAATGGATTCCATCTGCTTACCCCATGCTTACCCGGCTTAAATCCAGCCAAAACCCACAAAAACAAAAAAACCCTAACGCATTGCGTTAAGGGCTTTAATTTGGTTGCGGGGGTAGGATTTAAACCTACGACCTTCAGGTCATGAGCAATGTGCGCCAAGGGCGGGCATGGCAGCCGGCAGGGACAGCAGAGATAACAACGTCAGCATTAAGGAACGGCTTCATTGCCCTGCCGATGGGCGGCTGGGGTTCCGCAGGGAAACGACCATAAGCGACGCTGTTTTCTTTATGGCTCTACGGTTGATGCGTTCAATGAAGCGTGACCAAAAAGACCGCGGCTTGCGCAGACGTGATGGATGGGCGATCATTTTCCATGACTGATATTGATATGTACGACTCGGTCGGACGGTTGGCCCTGGCGCTCGGCATTGGGCTGTTGGTCGGCATTGAGCGTGGCTGGCATACGCGTGAGCAAAGCGGCGGCGTTCGTGTTGCCGGGGTGCGAACCTTTGCCCTGACCGGCCTGCTTGGCGGGGTCTGGGGGCTGCTCGGCGCCGTGCTCGGCGATGTGGTGCTCGGCATGGCTTTTCTCGGGTTCACGGCATTGGTGCTGTTTGCTTATCGCACGACCGCGCATAAAGATAACGATTACGGCATGACCTCGGAAATTGCCGCCCTTCTGGTTTTTGCCCTTGGCGCCATGGCCGTGCGCGGCGATATGGCGTTGGCGGCGGGTGCTGGCGTGGTCACGGTGGCGCTGCTCGATACCAAGCGATATTTGCATAAATGGGTGGCGCACCTGAACAACCTTGAGCTCGATGCGGTCATCAAGCTGCTGATCATATCCGTCGTGGTGTTGCCAGTGTTGCCCAACAGGGGGTTCGGGCCTGATGAAATCCTCAATCCGTTCACATTGTGGTGGATGGTGGTGCTGGTTGCAGGGCTGTCGTTTGTCGGTTACTTCGCCATTCAAAAAGTGGGGCCGCGGGCCGGCGGCCTGTTAACCGGAATTTTTGGCGGGCTGGCGTCATCCACCGCCCTGACCCTGGGCTTTGCAAAGTTGGGGCAAAAATCGCCATCGGTATCAGCGGCATTGGTTGGCGGCATTGCCGCTTCCAGTGCGGTAATGTACGTGCGCGTCATTATCGTCGTCGGGTTCTTTAATTGGTCCCTGCTTACAGACCTGATCATTCCCATGGCCTTGATGGCGCTCGTCAGTGCTGCCGGATCTTTGGTTCTGTTCCGCATAGCCGGTAAGAAGGACACGACCACAACGGTAGAAATCGAAAACCCCTGCGATATTTCCTCAGCTTTGAAGTTTGGCTTGTTGCTGGGTGTTATTATTGTTGTTGCCCACTACGCTCGGCAATGGCTCGGCGAGGTCGGCGTATATGCTGTTGCCGCCATTGCTGGGCTGGCCGATGTCGACGCCATATCGCTATCCATGGCCGAGCAGGCCATGCACGGCCTTGCGCCACAGGTCGCAACCGGGGGAATCATTACCGCCGTGGCGGTCAACACCGTCATCAAGGTCGTGTTTGTGGCATCCATTGCCGGTAAAAAGATGGCCGTTCCCCTGTCGGTACTTTCAGCGGCGGTCATTGCGGCGGGCGGTGCCGGTCTGGTGCTGAACAGCTTTTATGCCCACTAATTCTTGCTATCGCCGTTACGATTCTTCAATCAGGGCTTTAAGAATATCGTGGCGGCTGATCTGACCGACCAACTTGCCATCAGCCAACACCGGAAAGCGGCGGAAGCTGCTTTTCACAAAATGCTCTGCCGCTTCAATCAGGTGCATATCGACATCCATGGTTTGCACGTCCGGGCTCATGAATTCACCGACCGCGCCGCCGCGGTCCTGATGGTAGCTGGTGCTGAAGATAATTTTCAGGCAATCCTTCTTCGACAAGACGCCGACCAGGTTGCCGTCATCGTCAACCACGGGGGCGCCCGATAGCCGCCTTTCCAGTAAAACGTGGATGGCCTTGTGAATGTTGGTATCTGGCGTAAACGTCACCAGCTGGGTCGTCATGATGTCGGCAACGGTGTGTGTCATGGCTTGTCCTCAACCTTACAGACGGGGCAATTCCTGAGCACCGCGTCGCCACCGCACGAACCTTTAAGTGGCCCGCGACCCGACAGCACGCCGATGGCAAGGCCCACCATGGCGAGTAAAAACATACCCAACGTGATTAAAAATATGCTCATGCCCCATGCCCTTTACCAAAGCCCATCACGTCCACCTCTCGCAATGCCGATCCATTGCGCATCAAGAATAGCGCGCTGGCGTCATGGCTGGCCAGCAGCTTGCGCGCCTGGCCCGGGCCCAGCACCAAAGCCGTCGTCGCCAGACCATCGGCAAGCTGGCCCGTGGGTGCCAGCACGCTGACCGAGAAGGCGCCATTGGCAACGGGGCCGCCGGTTCTGGGGTCAACCACATGACCGTAACGTTTCCCGCCAAGGGTGTAGCCTTGCAAGCCGTTACCGGATGTGGCGAGCGCACGCCCGTCGCGGTCGTTCCACGCAATAACGCGTTGTAATTTTTTGGCCCCCGGGCGCTCGATCCCCATGCGCCACGGGCGCCCACCGGGGTGGTGGCCGCGGGCGGCGATTTCACCGCCAAGCTCGAGCAGAAAATCAAGACCGTCTAATGCTGCGACCATTTCATCAAGCGCATGACCCTTGGCAATGGCGCAAAGATCAAGGCTGAGGCCGGGGCGCACCGTTTTCAGTTCATTGCCGCTCAGGCGAAGATCGCGATAGTACCCGGCCGGGCGCGACGGGCTGATGTGCATTGAGCCAAAGCCAAAGCGCCGCCCCAATGGTGCCGCTGTCGGGTCGAACGCACCGTCGCTGGCGCGGGCAATGTCCAGCGCATGGGCAAGCACATCACGGGTAACATCGGAAACGACGATATTGCCCCCGCCGGCGTTGAAGCGCGCCAGTTCCGAATCAATACGAAACGGCGACATCAACCGGTCAATGCGCCGCACAACGGCATCGATACGTTCACGCGCAAGGACGGCGTCAGCCGTGTTTGCCATGACCAGACGCCACGCCGAACCAAAGGCGGGCCCCGTTTCCACGCGCACGCTGGCGTGCGGGGAATCTGTAGCCGCCAGCGCCAAACGGGGCGTTCCGGCCACAAAAACCGCGCCAGCAGAAAACTTCAGGATCTGTCTTCGGGTCAAGGTCATTCAATCACCAAAATCATCATAGAAGATATTGTCCTGCGGTACGCTCAGTTTGTCCAACATGGCGCGCACAGCCTTGATCATCAACGGCGGGCCACACAGATAATATTCACAAGTTTCAGGCGCCGGGTGCTTACTGAGATGCTCGCGATATACGACATCGTGGATAAAGCCGACCTCTCCGGTCCAGGCATCTTCCGGTTTTGATTCAGATAACGCCACATGCCAGGAAAAGTTTTTATGTTTTGCGGCCAGTCTTTCCATATCTTCGGTGTAATAGACGTCGGTAAGCGCACGCGCGCCATACCAATAGCTAATCGTTCGCTTTGTGTTCAGGCGTTCAAGCTGGTCATGAACGTGCGCATAAAACGGCGCCATGCCAACACCGCCACCGATGAAAATAATTTCCCGGTCTGTATCCTGGATAAAGAAGTTTCCATAAGGGCCAGAAGCGTGCACCTCATCGCCCACCTTAAGGCCAAACAGGTATGACGAAACCACGCCCGCCATGGCATCGGGGTTTGCGCTTGGCGGCAGGGCAAGGCGTACATTAAGCAGTATTTTTTTCGTGTCACCGGGGTGGTTGGCCAGCGAATAAGCGCGGCTTTGTATGGTCCTGCTTTTGACGTTCATACCCCTAAGCCCCATCCGTTGCCATGCTGCTTCATATTCCGGCGGAATAATCATATTGGAATACGACAGGTTAAACGCCGGTGCCTTCACCAATACGTAGCCGCCGGCTGGAAAATTCTGACTTTCACCTTCGGGCAGGGAAAGGGTAATTTCCTTGATGAGCGGTGAAAGCATTCTGGTTTCCTTGACCTTGCATAACCAGCTTTTCGCAACCAGCAGTTCCGGTGAAACGGTAATTTCCAAATCGCGGCGTACCACAACCTGACAGGCAAGACGGAAGCCTTCGGCAATTTCACCAGCGCTCAAGTGTGCGCGCTCAACCGGTAACGCTGTGGCGCCTGTTGTCGTGCCCGTTATCCGAACCCGGCACAAACCGCAGGTGCCGACCCCGCCGCATGACGTGGGCAGGTGCACGCCGCCGTGCTCCAGTGCGCCCAGCAACTTTTCGCCCAGCGCACTTTCAATAACCCGTTCCGCGTTGACGTTAATCTGCGCCCGCGCGCTTCCCCATAAAACGGCACGCGCCCCCAGCACAACCAGGGACAGCACCATGACCAGCCCCGTAAACACCGCAATACCGAGAAGGATTTCGTTCATAACCCCTCACCCAAACTGCAGGTCGCCAAAAACGGCAAACCCCATGGACATCATTCCGGTCAAAATGAAAGCGAGACCCAGGCCGCGCAAACCTTGCGGCACCCGGCTTTCATCAACCCGTTCGCGCAACGCCGCCAGCGCCCAGATGGCCAGCGCCCAGCCAAGGCCAGAACCGAAACCGTAAACAACGCTTTCGGAAAAATC
>CBFCYL010000084.1:0-5562 GCA_965602455.1 uncultured Thalassospiraceae bacterium
GGCCACCGATGTGTGTCGGGTCTATTGCTGGGTTCATTGACGGCTATGGTGCTATGATGGCGCTGGTGCCTGAAGATAGGGTTTGCATGGACGATCAAGACAACAACAAGCAAAAGACTTTAGAACAACTCAAGGTCGAGCATCGCGACCTTGATGATGTTATTGCCCGTCTCGCTGAAGACGCCGCCGTCAACCAGATCCGCATCCAGCGGCTGAAAAAGCGCAAATTGGCGCTCAAGGACCTTATTATTAAAATCGAAAGCGGTGCCATTCCCAACATCATCGCCTGATGGCTGGCACACGTGCCTGCCTAGGCCCCGGCGCTGGTGCCACCGGCTTTGCCGCCAAGGGCGCGCTGGGCGCGGGCCAGAATGTCATCGTGTGTGTCTTCAGGCAGAATTTCCGCAACCCCGAAGGCGGCGGCAATTTCAAGGGTCCTGCCTTGCCATGCTATCTGGCGCCCGGACAGCGACCGGGCCACGTTCTGTGCCTTAGTGATGGCATCGCCAAGTGGTGTGCCAGGCATAATGATACCGAAGTCGTGATTTTCAAGGCTACCGACAACGTCACCCGCTTCCACCGTTTCGCGAATAACGGCAGCGGCCTGGCCCATCACGGCATCAAAGGCATCACGACCGTGGGCCTTGCCGATATCGGTGACGTTGGTAATGGGAATATAGGCAAAGGAAAACTGCGCCTTTTCGTCTATGGCGTGGCGCACGCTGGTGCCAATACGGGCCAAAAACGTCTGGCGGTTCAGCACTTCAAGGTTGGGGTCGTGCTCAACACGCGATGCGAGAAAGGCCTCATGGCCCTGAGCGCTGGATAGCTCGTCACGCAGCTTGTTGATCTCGCCCAGCAACAGGTCGATGGCGGTGCGCACGCTTTCGGTCATTTCCTCATTGGGAATTCCCAGCACTGAAATGTCGTCCTCAAAAGCTCCATGGCCACCGCCGTGGCGGGAATGTTTGCCGGGTTTCTTGCGAGTCAGCGGGTCGTAAACGCGCTCATCACGCGACGACGGCCGGTCACGGCTCGGCCTGAGTGCCATAGTCGGTATGGAAGCGCCAATGGGATCATCCGCCATGCGATACTCACCCTCAAAAGCGGCGGGTTTTAGCCATCCGTGTTCTGTCCGCCCCTGGGTCAACATAACACAAATCTGGTCATTCCTAATAATCCACCTGAACCGCACCCACCGGGGCCTGTGTAACCGGGGCTTGCCTCCCAAGGCCTTATCCCTATAATTGCCGCCTTTCACCGCCCGGGGCATCTGCTAACGGGCTGATCCATAGGGAGTTTGGGCAATGGCCACCGACCAGCCGCTCGTCGGCATCATCATGGGTTCGCAATCGGACTGGGAAACCATGAAACACGCTGCCGATATCCTTGAAGCGCTGGGTGTGGCGTTCGAGACGCGAATCGTATCCGCACACCGCACGCCCAAACGCCTGGTTGCCTATGGCGAGCAAGCGCGCGAACGCGGCCTCATGGTAATCATCGCCGGTGCCGGGGGTGCCGCCCACCTGCCCGGCATGACCGCCAGCCTAACGCCGCTGCCGGTGTTTGGCGTGCCGATCCAAAGCAAGGCGCTCGACGGCATGGACAGCTTGCTGTCCATCGCCCAAATGCCCGCCGGCGTGCCGGTGGGAACACTGGCCATTGGCCGCGCCGGTGCCATCAATGCGGCATTGCTGGCTGCGGCTGTTATTGCATTGCACGATGACAAGGTCGCCGCAGCGCTGGACCAGTGGCGCGCTGAGCAAACCAGCGGCGTTGCCGAAACGCCCACCGACTGAACATGAACACGCCCGTCGCCAAAGTTATTGCACCCGGATCCACCATCGGCATCGTCGGTGGTGGCCAACTGGGCCGCATGACCGCCACGGCGGCGGCCGAACTTGGTTACCGGGTTCATATCTTCACCCCGGAAACCGATGCCCCGGCTTCCCAGGTTGCCGACAAAACCGTATGCGCAGCCTATGACGACGAAGCCCAGCTGGCAGCGTTTGCCGCCGAAGTAGATGTCATCACCTTTGAATTTGAAAACGTGCCCGCCGCCAGCGTCGAAAAACTGGCCGAAACGACACCGGTACGCCCAAGCTGGCAATGTCTGGCCACGGCGCAAGACCGGGTGGCGGAAAAAACCTTTGCCGATGGTCTAAACATTGCCACCGCGACCTGGCGGAAAGTCACCAGCGCCGAAGAACTGGCAGCGGCGGTAAAGTCCATCGGCACGCCAGCCATCCTCAAGACCACGCGGCTTGGTTACGACGGCAAGGGCCAGGTGCGCCTGAGCGCCGATACCGACCCGGCGGCGGCGTGGGCGGATCTGAACGCCGATGAAGGCATCGTTGAAGGCTTTGTCAATTTCGATCTGGAAGTCTCGGTCATTACCGCGCGTGGGCCAGACGGCCGCATGGCCAGTTTTGACGTGGTGGAAAACCGCCACAAGGACGGCATCCTCGACGTCACCATCGCGCCCGCCGATGTTTCCGATATCATCACCGCCCGGGCCCAGGATCTCACTGAAAAAATGGCCACCGCGCTCGACCTGGTCGGCTTGCTGGCGGTTGAGTTGTTCGTTACGCCGGAAGGTGACCTGTTGATGAACGAAATGGCACCCCGGCCCCATAATTCCGGCCACTGGACGCAGGACGGCTGCACCACCAGCCAGTTTGAACAGTTCGTGCGCGCTATTTGCGGGCTGCCGCTGGGCACGACCGAGCGCCATTCAGCGACGGTGATGAAAAACCTAATCGGTAAAGACGCCGACGCCTGGGCCGACCTGCTGATGGATGGTGCGGGCAAGCTGCACCTTTACGGCAAAAAAGAAGCCCGGCCAGGCCGCAAGATGGGCCACGTCAACCGGCTGTACCCGAAAGACAGCAAGCCGGAAGCCTGATGTCATGATACAGGTTTAAGAAACCAACTTTACGATAGGGTTTGGCGCGTCGCGCCGTGCAGGCTGAGCTCGATATCCGTGGCGCTGAGGCGTTGTGACTTAACGGCGTCCAGCAGCTCTATTTCCAAAGCCCGCTCTTTATCCAAATGCAACTGAACACCGTGGCGAACGAAGCCCTTGAAATCGGGGCCGATCTGCGGGTTCGCCAGCACGTTGGAAAATAATTCGCGGCGTATAAGGGGCGGAAAATGCATAATTTCCAGTATCAACGTGCGCTTGGTCTTTTCATCAACGCGCGGTGTCTGGAACAGACGGTCCATGCAGAAACTATAAATCCCGAAATCGAGCTTGCCGGCAACAGCGCGGGTGAATTCCATGAACTCATCAAGGAAAAAACCCTGCGAAACGTGACCTTCCATCAAACGGCCAACCACATCGAGAAACTGGCGATAGCGTTGGCGCGCCGGGTTGAGGTCATCGTGCAGCGAAACTTCAATTTCCTGAATGCGGCTTTCCAGAAAGCCAGACTGCAAAATATGGTCGGCGGCGGCGCGAACCTTGGGGCTTAAGGCCTGGCGTTCGATCAGCTGGAACAGCTCTTCGTAGACCGCGCGGTGCTGGCCCTGGGCACCGAGGCGCCCCAGTGGCATCAGGGCGGCACGGGCCACCAGTTCGTCGTTGGAACAAATAGATGCCAACGCCACGGCATCGGACGGCATTACCGATTTGGCAAGGTCATCGGAAATAACAAAGCGGCTGGAATCCATATAGGTAAGGTAACGCCCCAGCCGCGCACACACGGCGAAATGGTCGGCCAGACCGAACGGCGAACGACCGTCGGATGAAGCAGTGACAGCCAGCGGATTAACGGAGCGGCTCATGCGGGGCGTTCCTTATCCGGGCTTTTGGGTGCGAAGCCGGAAAAAGTTTTAGGCAGGCCCTTTAACAGGCTTTCAAGCCGAGCTTCAGCCTTCGCCTTCATCGGCGGAATTTTCAAAACATCGTCGATGCGCCGGGCGAGAAAATCCCACGTTGCGGCAAAACCTTCGCTTTCGTCAGCCAGCCAGAACAACACCGTTGGCGCATAAACAATGCCCAGCAGGCCACGCTTGGTATACCAGTTGAAATCGCTGGAACGATCGCCGGCCGCATTCCAGATGGCGTCAACCGTGTTGTGCGTCATGTTGATCATCCGCCCGCCATGGTGCGGACGCGAAAGAATGGAAAGGCCACGACGCACCGACTCGCGGTGTGGGGTGAGAAATTCCAGCCGGGCGCGCACCCCGGCAATCACCCGGTCACGAACGCGCATGTTCTCAAGGTCCATGGCACTTAAACGGGCCAGCATTTCACGGTCGGCAATTTTGGCCATGTGCTCAATGGCGTCAACGGCGCCTTCCGGGAACAGGCGCTTGGCGGTGTCGCCATCAAACCCGGCATCGGTAGCGCCGCGACACAGCGCTTCCTCGCCCCAGCCGTCAAACGCCACGTGGGCGCTGGCGGCCAGCACGATGGCGTCTTTCATTTCGTCGCGGGTCTGTTTTCTGGCTTTTGCGTTCATGCCGGTTCGTGCTCCGCATCACCCGCATCTTCGCCTGCCGAGGAACGCCGCATTTCCTCGACAAAGCCAAAGCGGCTGAGGTCATCGATACGCTGAGGATACAGGATTCCATCGAGATGGTCACATTCGTGTTGCACCACGCGGGCGTGGAAACCCCGGGCCTCGCGCTCAATCGGGCTGCCATCCAGCCCCAGCCCGCGATAGCGGATATGCGTTGGGCGCACCACCTCGCCAATCAGGCCCGGCACCGAAAGGCACCCTTCCCAGCCGGCCTCGGTCTCGCTGCCCAAAACCTCGATTTCCGGGTTGATCAGCACCGTCAGCGCAATACCCTCATCTTCCTCATCATCGCGGCCCGGCATAACGAAAAAAACCACCACACGCAGGGGAACGTGAATTTGCGGCGCTGCCAGCCCGGTGCCGTCGGCGTCATCCATGGTCTGGATCATGTCCTTGACCAGGCTGCGGATTTCCGGCGCCGTCGGGTCTTCGACCGGGTCTGCCGGGCGCGAAAGCGCGGGGTGGCCCATGCGGGCGATCTTGAGAATGGCCATGAAAAACAGTCCTGAAATAACCTATTGATAAAACAGTATTTTTTTATTTCGTAGCAGAATAAGGCAAGTGAATCAGCGCTATTTTTCGCCGCCCCTTCACAGACCGGGGTGGGCGTGTTACAACGCGCGCCGTTACCCGGGTCATCAATGTGGCGCGGGAACGTCCCCAAAGCAAGGTTTTGGGGGCTTTTAAACCCTAACTTGAAAGGATGTGGTAAACGTGCAAGTTGTCGTCCGCGATAACAACGTTGACCAAGCGCTCAAGGTCTTGAAGAAGAAGATGCAGCGGGAAGGTATTTTCCGTGAACTCAAGCTTCGCAAGCACTTTGAAAAGCCCTCCGAAAAGCGTGCGCGCGAAAAGGCCGAGGCCGTTTCACGTGCTCGTAAAATGGAGCGCAAGCGCCTGGAACGTGAAGGTTTCTAAGCCCGAAAGGGTTTCCTGACCCTCGTTTCAGTATCGAACAAAAAACCCGTTGCCTGCAAAGGCCGCGGGTTTTTTAATGGAATGGAAACAAAGTAACCCTATCATTCCACTCATCATT
>CBFCYL010000085.1:0-5551 GCA_965602455.1 uncultured Thalassospiraceae bacterium
CTTCCCCTTCCCCGACGGGGTCGAGGAAGCGTTCCGCCTGATGACTTTAGACAAACTCTCCAGCGAGTACTGCTCGCCGCTTCCATTCATGGCCTCCAGAATTCCATCCGTACAGAGTATTACCAGATCGCCGGTTCCAGCCCGGAGATTTTGGTGCGCGTGCGCGAAGGGACCGTAACCATTCGCCCCATTGCCGGAACGCGCAAACGTGGCGAAACCGAAGCCGAGGACAAGGCGCTTGAAAAAGACCTGTTGTCAGACCCCAAGGAACTGGCCGAACATTTAATGTTGCTCGACCTCGGGCGCAACGATGTCGGCCGCGTCGCCAAAATCGGCACCGTTAAAGTGACGCAACGCAACATCGTCGAGCGTTACAGCCACGTCATGCATATTGTTTCCAATGTCGAGGGCGAGCTGGATACGGAAAAATATGATGCCATCGACGCCCTGTTCGCCGGGTTCCCGGCGGGCACGGTTTCTGGCGCGCCGAAAGTGCGGGCCATGGAAATCATCGATGAGCTGGAGCCGGAACGGCGCGGCATTTATGCCGGTTGCATCGGTTACTTCGGTGCCGACGGCGAAATGGATACCTGCATCGCGCTGCGCACCGCCATCATCAAGGACGGCACGCTGTATGCCCAGGCCGGTGGCGGCGTGGTGGCCGATTCAACGCCCGAAGGCGAGTTTGCCGAGAGCCAGAACAAGGCCAGGGCGCTGGTTCGCGCCGCCGAAGAAGCCGTCAAAATGGCGCGGCGGAATAATTGATCGGGAATCCCTGAAATTGATCTATCGGCGCCAGTTATGACAAAATTTAACCTTGAACGCATTGCCCCGCAGCGCGCTCGCCTTGAAGGGCACCCGGTTTACGGTGCGCTGAAAACACCGGAAAATCTGAAAACCTTCATGGAGCACCATGTTTTTTCTGTGTGGGACTTCATGTCACTGACCAAGTTCCTGCAAGGCGCTATCGCGCCCACGGCCTTCCCGTGGGCGCCGCCCGAAGACCCGCTGGTGGCGCGATTTATCAATGAAATTGTGCTGGAAGAAGAATCCGACCAGAACGCCCCCGTCACGGATGATACGGATGAGCCAGCGTTCCTTAGCCACTTCGAGCTGTATTGCCGGGCCATGGAAGAAGTCGGTGCCAAGCCCGCAACCGTTCGCCGTTTCGTAAAGGTAGCGGCGGATTCAGGAATCGATGCGGCGCTGGCGCTGGGTATCGCACCACAGGCATCGGCGACGTTCAGCAAAACAACCTTCACCTTCATAGAAACGGGGGAGCCACATGTGGTTGCGGCGGCGTTTGCATTTGGGCGCGAGCACATCATCCCCGCTATGTTTCGTTCATTCCTTGGCGAAATGAGTGTTACCCGTCACGTTGCCCCGGCGTTTCACTATTACCTCGAACGCCACATCCATCTTGATGAAGATTTTCACGGGCCGCTTTCAATGCGCATGGTCGAACACCTGATCGGCGGCGACCCGGTCAAGGCCCGCGAAGCCGAAACCGCGGCACAACGCGCCATTGAAGCGCGCATAGATTTCTGGGACGGGGTGCTGGCGGCGCTGAAAGATGCTTAAGCCGGGTCGAGCTTAATGGTGCCCTCGCCGCGCTTGTACCAACTCAGGAAGCTGGCGCCGGTTTTATAGGCCTCGCTCTGAACAAAGGCGAGCAGGTTGAGGAAGCTTTCCGGTTCGGCATAACCCACGTAACGGAACACTTCCGCTGCCTTTCCCTTCTTGCCTTCCACATCACCGGGGTCGGTCGGGTAAAAAGCCAGCGTCGGGCTGCCGGTAACGGCGGCGCGGGCGCGCATATCCTTTTCCGATAGGGTTTCGCCATCCACGTCGATCACCTCGTTGACGCCCCGCATGTTCAATTGGATGACATAAAAGTGCTTGTTGATGTAATCAACGATTTGCCGGTTGCGGAAGTTCACTTCATGCATTTTCTTGCAATAGCCGCACCCCTGCTGTTCCCATAGCACCAGCAGGCGCTTGCCTCCTTCGCTGGCGGTGGTCATGTCTTCACCAATGTCGTTAAAGGTTTTCTCAATCCACGGCTGAATATGAATGCCGTCCTCGTCCATACCGTAATGAGGAATCTCCTCCGCCGCCGGAGAAGCGGAAGTGCCGGCCAACAGCGCGACGGCAGTGATGATTGCAAAAAGATATTTCATGGGGAACCTCCTCACGCCGCACCGGCGTATTCAAACCCGGCGTCGGAAACCGCCTGCTGGACGGCCGCTTCGCTGGCGCCGGAAACGGTGACGGTGTTGGCATCCAGATCAACCTCGACCTCGGCGCCGGGCGCGGCGTCCTTGATGGCGTTGGTGACGGACTTGGCGCAGCCGCCGCAGGTCATGCCGTTGACGTTATATTTTTCAGACATTGCTCAACCCCTATCCATTTTCATTTTATTTAGCATAAGCCTTACCGTTACCGGAATGTCAATTCAGCTTCATTTTTTGTGCAATGACCGCCGTTAACGGCACAATGCGAAAACCCTTCTCACGGGCCGCCGGCAACCAGCGGGCCAGCACTTCGAGGGTTGCGACGCGTGGGTGGCCAATGGCGATGGCGGCACCGCGGCGCGTGGCCAGGGCCTCCAGTTCGGCGAGTTGTTTTTCCACCATTTCCGGCACGTTGTCGTTGTCGATAAACACGTTGCGCGTAGCACCCGCGACCCCCATTTCACGGGCAAGCTTGCCAGCCACCGAATGCCCCGATGTGCGGCTATCGAGAAACAGCAGGTCGCGTTCCTTGATGGTTTGCAGCACCGTGCGCATGGCGTCTTCGTCTTCAGTAAAGCGGCTGCCCATGTGGTTATTAATGCCAACGTAACCATCAAACCGCGCCAGCCCCCACTCAAGCATACTTTCAATTTCTTCCCGGCTCATGGCGCGCAGCAAAACGTTGGGCCCGGCGTCAACATCCGTGCTTGAGGGTTCCATGGAAACATGAACCATCAATTCGTGACCGCGTTCACGCGCCGCCGCCGTCTGCTCCGGCAGGTCATCGGCATAGGTAAGAAACGCCAGTGTTAAGGGCGCAGGCAGTTGCCATATTTTTTTCGTGCGCTTGCGATCCAGCCCCATGTCGTCGATGACGATGGCGATCATCGGCCCATCGCCCGTTGAGGTGTCGGCCACCGCAAACTGCATCCATTTGGATTGCGTTTTTGGTTTTGGCTCTACAACCGGCACCGGTTTGACTTCCACTGCGACGCCGGGCTCCAGCGCCATGGGCTTGCCAATTTTGCCAATGGGTTTGGTGGCGGGCGGGCTGAGCACCGGGGCTTCATCCGGCGCGTCTTCGTAAACCGTTTGCGGCAATGGCTCTTCGTAGGCCGCTTCCGGTTCCGGCGCGGGCATGGGTTCCGGCGCGGGCATGGGTTCGGGCTCTGGGGCGGGAATGGGTTCAGGCGTTCGCTCTGGCGGCGGCAGGTCCATACGCACCACCACTATCGGGCTTTTGGTGGGCGCACCCAAAAACCGTTCGGCCATAAAATAACCACCCGCCAACGCCAGCGCCAACAGGGCGGTGACAGCAGGAAGGGCGCGGGAAAATAATCGGTTGCTCAAGCGTTTGCGTCCTGTTCAGCTGCTTTATTCTGCCGCCTTGCCGGAATCATCCAGCACTTCCTCGCCGCCCAGTCCGGCAAGGTCGTCGAGAATGGGGCAATCGGGGCGGTCATCACCATGACAACACGCCGTCAGATGCCTGAGTGTATCGCGAATGGATTCCAGTTCTCGTATTTTTATTTCCACTTCATCAATATGCTTCATGGCAACCGCCTTAACCTCGCCCGAGGCGCGCTGGTTGTTTTGCCATAAATCCAGCAGGCTGGAGACAATTTCAACACTGAAGCCAAGGTTGCGCGAGCGTTTGATGAAGCGCAGCGTCTGCACATCCTTGTCGTCATAGTCGCGGTAGCCATTGGCGGCGCGCCCGGCAGGCGGTATAAGGTTGATCGATTCGTAATAACGAATCGTTTTCGCCGTTACGCCCGAAAGGCGGGCTGCTTCACCAATAATCATGATCTATTCCCCTCCTTCTGGGTCATTAAGGTTTCCAGCGTTTCAACAGCAAAGAATTGGTCACCACCGAAACGCTGCTCATGGCCATGGCGGCACCGGCAATCACCGGGTTGAGCAGGCCCATGGCCGCCAACGGCAGCGCGACGACGTTATAAAAGAACGCCCAGAACAAATTCTGGCGGATCTTGCGCACCGTGGCGCTGGAAACGGATATGGCTTCCGCCACCAGTTCCGGTGCACCGCGCATCAACGTTACGCCCGCCGTGTGCATGGCAACGTCGGTGCCGGTGCCCATGGCCATGCCGACATCGGCGGCGGCCAGTGCGGGGGCATCGTTGACCCCGTCACCGACCATGGCGACGACGCGGCCTTCCGCTTGCAGGCGCTCCACAACCCCGGCCTTATCCTCGGGCAGCACTTCGGCGATAACGTCTTCTTCGTTTATGCCCAGTTCACGCGCAATGGCGCGGGCCGTGCGTTCGTTGTCGCCGGTCAGCATAATGGGGCGCAGGCCAGCGGCGCGCATCATGCGAAGTGCCATCGGTGCGTTTTCCTTGGGCGCGTCGCCAACGGCAACAAAACCCAGCAGGTTTGTGCCTTGCGCCACCACTTCTGCAACCCACATGACGCCCTGGCCCTTTTCTTCCAGTTCGCCCGCTTTTGCTTCGTGTTGGGAAAGCTCAACGCCCTTTTCCGTCATCAGGCGGCGTGAGCCAATCAACAGGTCGTGCCCCGCTACCGTTGCCTCAAGCCCGCGGCCCGCCAGCGCCTTGAAGGTTTCCGGCTCGGATACTTCTATGTTGCCCGCTTTGGCGTGTTCCATGATGGCGCGCGCCAACGGGTGTTCGCTGCCGTGTTGGGCCGAGGCCACAAGATGAAAGAAATCCTTTTCATTGCCGGAAAGCACCACCGCTTCGGTGACCCGCGGGTGGCCTTCGGTCAGCGTTCCGGTCTTGTCCAGCACCACGGTATCGACCTTGTGCGCCAGCTCCAGTGCCTCGGCGTCTTTAATCAAGATGCCGCGCCGGGCCGCCGTGCCGGTGCCAACCATGATGGCCGTCGGCGTGGCCAGCCCCAGCGCGCACGGGCACGCAATAACCAGCACGGTCACCGCGTTAATCAAACCCGTTTCCCATCCGGCGCCGAGCAACCACCACGTGGCCCATGTGCCGAGTGCAATCACCACCACGGCGGGAACAAAAACGGCGGCAATCTGGTCGACCAGTTTCTGCACCGGTGCTTTTGACGCCTGTGCGTTCTGAATCATGCGAATAATACCCGCCAACACCGACTGGCCACCAACGGTGGTGGCCTTGACGCGAATAAGCCCCTCGCCATTAATCGAGCCGCCAACAACGCGGTCGCCCTCGGCTTTTATTACCGGCAGGCTTTCGCCCGTCAGCAGGCTTTCATCAACGCTGGTTTCACCCTTTATAACGTCGCCATCAACGGCAATGCGTTCGCCGGGGCGAATGACGACCCCGTCACCGGTTTGTACGCTGGATGCGGGA
>CBFCYL010000086.1:0-5379 GCA_965602455.1 uncultured Thalassospiraceae bacterium
CGTTTGCCTCGGTCCTGAAAACGCTCGATGAGATGAAAAACCGGCCCAAAGTGGACAAAACGGAAAAGGTGGAAAAACCAGAGGAAGAAACACCGCCGGAAAAGACCTTTGAGGAGACAATGGCCGCGGCCCTGGAAACCCAGACCCTGCGCAAGGATCTGGGCCCGAGCCTGACCATCAGCGAGATCGATCTGGTGCGCCAGCAGATCGCGCGTTGCTGGGCACTGCCTGCGGGTGCTAAAGATGCCCACGAGATGACGGTTGAACTTCGCGTGATGCTGGCCCCCGATGGTGCGGTTCAGGGGGCGACGATTGAAAACCAGTCGCTTATGGCCGTCGATCCATTTTACAAGGCCATGGCAGAAAGTGCGTTGCGTGCGGTATTGAAATGCTCGCCACTTAAATTGCCAGAAGACAAATATGAAGACTGGCGCGACCTGAAGCTCAGCTTTAACCCGAAGGAGATGTTTGGTTTATGAGGATTTACCGCACCACGCTGGCGCTGTTTGCAGCCCTCGGTTTGACACTGGCGTCTGTGCTGGCGCCTGCCCAGGCCAATGCCGAACTTAAGATCGACATTACCCGCGGCGTTGTTGAACCGTTACCCATTGCCGTGACCGATTTTTTCGGTGACGGCAGCGGTGAACGGAAATTCGGCGCCAACATCGCCGGCGTCATTGCGGCCGACCTTGAGCGTTCCGGCCTGTTTCGACCGATCGACAAAAAAGCGTTCATCCAGTCCAGCGCCTCGCTCAACCAGTTGCCCCGTTTTGGTGACTGGCGCCTGATCAACAGCCAGGCCCTGGTGCAGGGCCGCGTGGAGATGACCGTCGACGGGCGGCTCAAGGTCGAGTTTCGCCTGTGGGACGTATTTGCCGAACAACAAATGGTCGGCCTTGCTTACTTCACCATACCCAGCAACTGGCGGCGCGTTTCACACATTATTGCCGATGCCATTTATGAGCGCGTAACCGGCGAGAAGGGGTATTTTGACACCCGTATTGTTTACATTGCCGAAACCGGCCCCAAAACCAAACGCATCAAGCGCCTGGCGATTATGGACCAGGACGGCGAAAACCATCGTTTCCTGACTGACGGCAAGACGCTTGTGCTGACGCCGCGTTTTTCACCAACGTTACAAGAGGTGACATACCTTTCATATTTCAACAACACGCCGCGCGTTTATATTTTTAACATCGACAGCGGGCGTCAGGAACGGCTTGGCGACTTTCCTTCCATGAACTTTGCGCCGCGTTTTTCACCCGATGGCAAGTCAGTGATTATGAGCATGGCGACCGATGGTAACTCGGATGTTTACACTATGGATCTGGCGACGCGGAAGGTTGTTCGGTTGACGCGCAACAGCGCCATTGACACGGCGCCCAGTTATGCACCGGGCAGTGATAAAATTGTTTTTGAATCCGACCGCAGTGGATCCCAGCAGCTCTATGTGATGAGCGGCAGCGGAACCCAGCCCCGGCGTATCAGCTTCGGGGCTTCAAGAGCGCGTTACGCCACCCCGGTGTGGTCGCCACGTGGCGACTGGATTGCCTTTACCCGCATACTCAGTGGCAACACCGCCATCGGTGTCATGCGTGCCGATGGCTCTGGCGAGCGTATCCTCGCCCAATCAAGCCCACGCGGCGACTGGGTGGAAGGGCCAACATGGGCGCCCAACGGCCGCGTATTGATGTTTTTTCGGCAGGAACCTGCCGATAAAAGGGGCGCCGGCGGGCGCACACGACTGTTTTCCATCGACATCACGGGCTACAACGAGCGCGAACTGCCGACCCCTGTCGATGCCTCGGACCCGGCGTGGTCACCGCTTAACCCTTAACGAAATCGTCATTCGCTAGCCCTTGAACGATCAGTATTCTTGGCCTATAGTCGCCGAAAAAGAGCAGTAATATCAGGGCTCAACGCTGATAATTTGTATGGTTTACACAATTTGCTGGCATGCGCCGCTAAACAGGGGCCACTTACTTTCGAGGGATCGCACGTATCGGTATCTGGGGGCGAAACAATCGCTTCGATAAACAGGAGAATTCAATGCGCCTTAAAATTTTAAGTCTACTTGCAGCGGCGGCCCTCGTTTCGGCCTGCGCTTCTTCCACCAGCGGCTCCGGCTCGGCTGCTGGCGGTTCCGCCATCTCACCGGGTTCACAGCAGGATCTCTCCGTGAACGTTGGCGATCGTGTTCACTTCGGCTTTGACAAATATAACCTGACAGCCGAAGCACGCGCTGTCCTGCAAAGCCAGGCAGCTTGGTTGGGCACTAACGAAATCGTTAGCCTGACCATTGAAGGTCATGCGGACGAACGCGGAACGCGCGAATACAACCTCGCCTTGGGTGAGCGTCGCGCCAATTCCGTTCGTGATTACCTGATCGTTTTGGGTGTCCCGGCAGATCGCCTGAGCATCGTATCTTTCGGCAAGGAACGTCCGGCTGACCCAGCTTCCAACGAGGCAGCGTGGGCCAAGAACCGCCGTGCGGTGGCAACGGTCAACTAAGACCTTCTGTGCCATCTGGCATTTATCGTCCAAGGGGCGCCCCGCCGACCCGGTTTTGGGTTCCGGCGGGGCGCCCCGTTGCTTTGCGGCCCCTGCGATGGGGCTTGAAAAAAGCCGTTCCTGGGCGAGTGGGCGCAAACAACCATGACAAATTATCGCCCACGCCCTATTTTTGCCGGAATGACGGGGCAAATTACGACCTTGGCCTGTGTGCGTTCATGCCTTAAGCAAAAGATCGGCACAGGGTTTATTACAGGGTCTATCTGGAAAAAAGAGTCCAATGCAGCAACACAGCCTCAACGCTAACTTTTCACCACTCAGCGCGCGCAACGTCATTGTGGTTTTGGCGCTTGCCATTGCGGTTGCTTTTGCTGCTTTGGCCGGTGATGCGTTCGCGCAGGAAACGGGCGGGGAAACAAACCAAGCCATGGATGCGGTGGGCGTGGCTGACCGCATTGAACGTCTTGAGCGCGATATCCGCACCCTGAATCAGCAACTCGGTGCCATGGCAACCCCGGCACGTTCTGAGCAAACCAAACAAGCCAACGAAGCGCCATCAACCGCAGCGCAAACGGATGCCCCTGCCGGTTCGTTGGACCGCCTGATGGCCCGGCTTTCCGGCCTTGAGGACGAAGTTCGTCAGGCGACTGGCGCAATGGAAGGCGTTGACCACCGCCTTTTGCAGATGGAGGGCCGACTCGAGCGCCTGATGGAGGACCTGGAGTTTCGCCTCTCGCGCCTTGAAGGCAACCCAACGGCGAACGCCCGACCGATGGCACGTGCCGCACCCGGCCCGGCATCGGTCAGCACACTGTCGTCAAATTCGCATTCCATCGTTTCGGCAACACCGGGCACGGCACGCCCGACACCGGGCGTGTTGGGCACCATCAGCAAAAGCAAGCTTGACGCCGCCATGAGCGAGACCAATGCCAGTGGTGATGCAACACCACCCACCGCTAAGTCGACAGATTCCATGACGGCAATGGCGCCGGTTAAACCGAAGGTGTTGCCGGAAGGCACGCCCAAGAAACAGTACCAGCACGCATTCAATCTGCTGCGACAGGCGCGATATGGCGAAGCGGAAGCAGCGTGGAAAGAATTTATCGAGATTAACGCCGCCGACAAGTTAAGCGAAAATGCCCGCTACTGGCTGGGCGAGACCTATTATGTTCAGGGCACAAAAGATTCCGAAATGTATATCATTGCGGCCCAGATGTTCCTTGAAAGCTATCGCGCCGCACCGCGCGGTGCCAAGGCCGTTGATTCCCTGTTCAAGCTCGGTAAATCCATGAGTTCCATGGGCAAGAAGGACGAGGCTTGCGCAGCTTACGGCAAGTTGCGCAAAGAGTTTGATGCCATACCATCTGCCACCACCAGCCTGCTTAACCGCGAGGTCGAACGCCTCAAGTGCAAATAGGTCGTTACCGGGAACCTTCGCCCCATGAACGCCACCACTAACCCAGCCTACCGTCCGCAGCCGCCCGCCTTAAGCGGTGCGCTTGATGCTGCCACCTTCGCGCAGCTGATGGCCGATGTGGGTTTAATGCAAAGCGGCGCAAACGCTGAAACCGGAACGCACATTGCGGTCGCGGTTTCCGGCGGTGCCGATAGCATGTGCCTGACCCTGCTGGCCCATCAATGGGCAGCGGCGCTGAACGGCCGTGTTACGGCGTTGACGGTCGATCATGGCCTGCGTGCCGGTTCCGCCGATGAAGCCCAACAGGTCAAGCGCTGGCTTGACGCCAGCGACATTGCCCATCACACGCTCGAGTGGAAACAGGCATCGGAAAAAACCGGTTCCGTGCAGGCCCGCGCAAGGGAAGCGCGTTATCAATTGATGACGGACTGGTGCCGGGAAAACAGGGTCACGACGTTGCTGGTTGCACACCATCTTGAAGACCAGGGCGAAACCTTTCTCATGCGCATGGCAAAGGGCAGTTCGCTGATGGGGCTGGCGGCCATGGCGCCGCGACGCCAGATGGACGGGGTGGACATTGTGCGCCCGTTGCTGGCGGTGCCCCGGGCACGGCTTGGCGCAACCCTTCAGGCGATGGGCCAGTCGTGGATTGAAGACCCATCCAACACCAACCCGGCGTTTGAACGCGTTAGGGTGCGCCGTTTGATGGCGGCGCTGGAGATGCACGAAAACATTGCGCCCGCGCGTTTTGCCGCCGCCGCTTCGGGTGCCGGACGCCTGCGCCGGCAGGTGGAAACGCTGGGTGATGTTTTTCTGGCCCGTCATGGCTGTCAGCACGGTGGTGGCTGGATGGTAAGCCTCGCCGCCTTCCTCGATCTTCCTGGCCCCTTGCAACACCACCTGCTGGGCCGCCTGATCGTCGATACCGGCGGTGGCCAGTATGCGCCCCGCCAGGCCAAGGTTGAGCGTCTGCGCGACTGGATCCAGGGCCAGACCCGCGGTAGCGCGCGAACGCTGGGTGGGGTGCGTATCGGGCGAAAAACGGGTGAAACGGGCACGAAACTGCTTTTCCAGCCCGAGGGTGAACGGCGAAAAAAGGCGGTTTCCCTTGTCGAAACGGGCAAATTGCCTTACATCAATGAAGGCAGCTCGGTGGCGCCTTGCACACCGCTACCACAACCCCATCTTTAAGAGCCCTGAGCATTACCCTACCTAGCCCCAAGCGTGGTTTTATAAGGATCAATCAGTGAATTTCAGTAAAAATATCCTGTTCTGGATCGTCATCGGCCTGCTTTTAATGGCCCTGTTCAATCTGTTCCAGGGCGCACAGCCGCGCACCGGACAAGCCCCGCTGGCATATTCCGAATTCATCACTGCTGCTCAGGGCGGCGAAGTACGCGACGTCACCATTCGAGGTGCCAAGTCGGGCAGTAATATTAGTGGTTATTTTA
>CBFCYL010000087.1:0-4784 GCA_965602455.1 uncultured Thalassospiraceae bacterium
CCCACCTACTACCGCCAGTTCGGCTACGAATACGCGCTGCCCCTGGAAGGTGGCGCGGGTTTTGCAGCCTATGCGCTTTTGGGCCGGACGGCTATGCGCGATGGGGTTGAACGTTTCGATTTGCTTGAATTTATTGCCCCCGAAGGCGACGTATCGGATCGCCTGCTTGGCGCCATCGAGGCCCATGCTCATACCCACGGGCTGGATGAAGTGCGCCTTCAGGCCGGCGCTGAGGAGCCGCTTCTTTCCTGGGCCATGGAAAAAGGTTTTGTGTCGCGTGACCGGCAAACCAATATCATGGCCAGCCTTATCAACGCCCGGTCGTTCATGGAAAAATGCCTGAACGGCATTGACCTTGCGCTTTCCATTGAAACACCGGCGCGCGGCTTGATGAAGGTGACAACGCAAGGGGAGCACTTATCCCTGTCCATGGGTGACGAAACACTCCACCACATGGCCTTTAACAGGGCCGATCCATCGTCGGCGGTGGATGAGGGACACATGACCGTGCTTTCCGGCAGTGCCGGGGCGGTGGCCACCTTGGGCCGTGTTTTTTGCCACGCGCCGTGGCGTTACCTGCAAGCGGATTATATCTAGGCGGTGTACATCAACTTTGCAGATACCGTTCCCGAAAAGGGAGCATTTGCGGTTTTCGATTATGACGAAGCGTTATCGCAAATGGATGGCTTCGTCGATATTCGCGCTATCGTCCAGCACCATGAGCAAGCGTGGCTGGATGACCTTGCCGCAAGCCATGCCCAGCTGATATCGGTTATGGCCGAAACAAATCGATGGGTATGGGCCAGCGGCCCCTCGCGGCTGGATGCGCGGCCCTGGGGACAAGAACATCTCATCAAGCCGTTATTTTTTGCCGTGGCGGTTTTGCACTGGCTGGATAGCCGCTCGGGTGACGATGAATTGACCCTTGTTGGCTGCCCCGGCGATGTCGCGGACTACCTTCGCGATATGCGCCCGCAACTGAACCAGAAGGGCGCCCCGGACGCGAATACAAAAATCGAAGCGGCCATCCACCCTCTTGGGCTGCTGGCTAAGGGGGTCATAAAGGCGCTTCTTTACCACTTTTCGCGCCCCGCCGCCGATGCTTCCGTTGCCGGGTCTAACGTAGTGGCGTTTGAATTGTTAAACGGTAGAAAAATGGCGGAAGGTCACCGTTATTATTTTACCTCGTTGCTTGATGAGGTGGACGCAACCAGGGCAAGCTTTTTGCCAACCGGTTTTGTGCCGCCCGGCGCGAGAGGCGGGCAGGGGGCACAAGGGGAACAAGAGGAACAAGAGGAACAAGAGGAACAAGAGGAACAAGAGCCACAGCGTTTTGCCGCCAACGATGGCAGCTCCGTGGTGGATATTTTTTGCGCCGCATTTTTGCATTTGCGTGCGCTACTGCAAACATGGAAAACCGCCCGCACAAAGCCAGAATGCACGGTTGCTGGACGGCGTTCGCGCTTGTTTTGGAAAAAGTACCTGCCTTTGATGACGGGGTCGGGAAGTGTGCTCAACAGCTACCTTGCCTATCGCGGGGCCAAACGCCTGATGGCGGGCGGGAAGGTCAAAAGGCTGGTCATGCCTTACGAGGAAAAGGGCATTGAGCGGGCCTTATTATTTGCCGCCCATGAGGCCGGGGTTGAATCCCTTGGTTTTACACCCCATCCCCAGCACCCGCTGGCTGTTTCTATGCGTGACCGCGACGATTCAAGTTGCCCCAAGCCCGATGCCTATGCGGTTTGCGGCCCGGCTTATGTGCCGTTCTTTCGCGACTGGGGCAACAAAACCGACCAACCGATAACGGTGTGGGGAAGCCAGAAGGGCGTTTTATCGGATGTGGGCGAACCTTATGGCGAGCCATCAACGCGACCGAAGGTTTTGCTGGCGCTAAGCCACCCCGACGAATTGCGTGTGTTCAAGGGCTGGTTGGGCGCAAACCCGGAATTATGTGCCAAGGCCGAATTCGCTCTGCGGCGCTATCGGGCGGCGGGCGATGAAGTTTTTGATGACGTGATGGCTGGAATCGAAGGTCATTTTGACGGCGTTTACGAAGCGCGTGGAACCCTGAGCGAAAATATTGCCGAAAGTGATCTTGTATTATTCTGCGGCACCAGCGCGGGTCTGGAGGCCATCCAGATGGGACGCGTCGGTGCGTATGTGGGGATTAATGACTTTTTTGTCATGAACCCCTGTTTCAATGACTTAAGCGATATGAACTGCTGCATGACGGCTGGTGAGTTATCGACATTCCTGGATGGTTGGCTCGTTATGTCCGGCGAAAGCCGACGGTCAATGCTGGCCCATCAGCGCGAAGCCGTAAGCAACCTGTTTGCCCCCATTGATCGTGACGCTATTCAAAAATCCTTATTGTCTTAACCACAAGTGAGAACATGACCCATTCATTCAAAATCAAGAACCTGCTGCGCCCGGCTGCAAGGTGGTTTTTTAAAACACCTGTGTACAGGGCCTATGAGCACGCTTACGGCGATTGGCGTTACCTCTACCTGCCGTTGGTGTGGAAACTAGCGCGAATTATGGTTCCGCGCCGCTCGGTGCGGGTGGGGAATGTTTCCTTTACCCTGCCGTGCGATAACTGGATAACCCATTTTCGCTGGTATTTATTTCGCACCAAGGAAGTCGAGGTGCGCGAATTTATCGACCAACACCTAAAAGATGGCGATGTATTTTTTGATATCGGCGCCAACATCGGCGTATTTACGCTCTACGCTCTCAAGCGCCATCCGGGTGTGACGGCCTATTGCTTTGAGCCGGAGTATTCTAACCTGCATTACCTGAAAGAAAACGTCGTTGCCAACGGACTGATGGATCGGGCCAACATATTTGCCATGGCGGTTAGCGATATCGACGCCATTAGCACTCTGCACATTCAGGACACCACGCCGGGCGCTGCCGTGCATACGGAAAGTAAGTCTGATATCGATACCACCGACGAAGGCTATGCCGTGGTGTGGCGTGAAGGGGTCGCCGCCGTGACGCTGGATAACGTGGTCAACCAGCTGGGCGTAACGCCCAACGCCATCAAGATCGATACCGACGGCAACGAAGGCAAAATCCTGTCCGGCGCATCCAAAACCCTGGCCGATGCACAACTTCGCAGTATTGCCATTGAGTTGCCGCCTGACGAAAAAGTTGCGCAGCAATGCGTGGACACTCTCGAGTCTGCCGGATTCAACCTTGTCTGGTCGCGAGACGACACCCGCAACCAGGTCTGGTCACGCGCCGCAGCGCCTGCGGCGTCTTAAGGAATGGCATAAACGCGAAGCCGGTCGCGTGCCGGCAGCTGCGTCAGCAGGCCAACGGGAAGGTCGTTGACATCACAGCCCCCCATTGCCTGCTTTAACACCCGCTGTTTTGCTGCCCCCGTTGCGCACAGGTAAGGATTCCGCGTGGAAGTGAGTGCACCGGGCGACAGGCTCATCCGCGGGTGCAAGGGCGCATCGCTAACGGCCAAACACAACGCTGCATCGCTGAGGGCGGCCCCGGTACCGGGAAACAAAGACGCTATATGGCCGTCTTCGCCCATGCCCAGAATGGCGACGTCAAACGGCCGGGGCATGGAGCTAAGGCGTTCGGTAATGTGCCCTTCAGCCTTAAGGGGGGTGGCAGTATCGAACCACAGGCTTGTGACCGATGCGGCAGCAGCCGGAGTTCCGGCCATCAGGCGGCGCACCATGCCCTCGTTGGAATCTGGGTGGCCGGGCGGCACCCAGCGTTCATCGCTAAGCGTGATATGTACCTTTTCCCAGGCCACGGGCGCGGCAAACAGGACGGGAAGGTAGGAAAGCGGGGTCTTTCCGCCGGACAGCACCAATGTCGCGGCGCCGCGTTGATCAACCGCGTCGCCAAGATCGGCAATAACCCGGTCACAAAGGGCCCCGGAAAGGTGCTCAAGGGTATTGAAATCCAGCCAATCCAAGTTGATCGCTCCGTCAAGGTGTGAAAAGCTTTTCATAACGAATCGACCACTACCTTATTGAATATGGATTAAATTTAAAATGGCAAAACAGTCTTTGAAATCGGCATTAGCGGCAAAAAAACTGACCATCGGTTCATGGCTCAGCTTCGCCGACACGGATACCTGCGAAATCATGGCCGCATCGGGGTTTGATTGGCTGGTCGTTGATATGGAACATTCTTCCATCGGCCTTCGTGAAATGAGCCGCATGGTGCAGGTTATTGCCCTTTCCGGCGTTACGGCGCTGGTTCGCGTTGCCGCCAACGACCCGACAATGATTAAGCAGGCGCTGGATTGTGGCGCCGATGGCATTATCGTGCCCATGGTCAATTCCTCAGCCGAAGCCGAAGCCGCGGTTGCCGCCGCCTTTTACCCGCCAAAAGGTAAAAGGGGGGTGGGTCTGTATCGCGCTCAAGGGTATGGAACTGATTTTGAAACGTATCGTGACAAAACATCCAACGACACCGTTGTGATTGTGCAAATTGAACACCGCGATGGCGTGGAAAACATGGATGCCATCATGAACGTTGACGGCGTGGATGCTTTTTTCGTCGGCCCCTATGATCTTTCGGGCTCGTTTGGCAAGCCCGGTGACTTCGATGCCCCGGAAGTCAGCAAGGCGCTTTCGGTCGTGCATGATTATTGTGCTACGGGGGGAAAGCCGGGTGGCATTCATGTGGTTCACAACCCCGGTGACGCCATTAAAAAACATATTGATGACGGCTTTCGCTTTAATGCCTATGGCAGCGATATGGTTATTTTGACTGAAAAAATTCGAGCCGAGAGGGAACATCTCGTTTCCCTG
>CBFCYL010000088.1:0-4390 GCA_965602455.1 uncultured Thalassospiraceae bacterium
CGATATTACCGACCGCACGGAAGCCGACCGCATTAAAGGCGAGTTTGTTTCCACCGTTTCGCATGAGCTGCGCACGCCGCTGACATCCATTCACGGCTCACTCGGGCTTTTGGTCGGTGGAGCCGCCGGTGAACTGAGCGAACCGGCAGAAAAATTACTTGAGGTTGCCCATTCATCAAGCGACCGGCTTATCCGCCTGATTAACGATATTCTCGATGCTGAAAAGCTGGGCGCCGGAAAAATGGTTTTCAATATTCAAGGCCACAACCTCGATGACCTGATCGACAGCACCATAACCGCCAACAAGGCCTATGCCGACCGGTACGAAGTCCGCCTTGAGCGGGCAGGCGAGCCATGCGAGGCTTTTGTTCAGGTTGATGATGACCGCTTTGCCCAGATTATGGCGAACCTGCTGTCCAATGCCATCAAGTTTTCACCCAAGGGGGGTGTGGTTTTGGTTAGCGCTACGATTTTAGGCAAGGCCGTCGGGGTGGATAATAAATGCGTTCGCATCAGCGTTCGTGACCATGGGCCGGGCATTCAAAATGAGTTTCGCAAACGTATTTTCCAGCAATTCACCCAGGAGGATTCATCCGACACCCGGGGCAAGGGCGGCACCGGGCTGGGCCTGAGCATATCAAAATCCATCGTTGAATACATGGGGGGAAAAATCGACTTCGACAGCGAAGTTGGCAGCGGGACAACCTTTTACTTCGACTTGCCGGTTACTGGCGATAGTATCAACCCTGGGGGCGCTATGGAGCGCAAAGCATGAACGATACACAGCTGAACAAGGTCCTCTACGTCGAAGATGACGCCGATATCCAGGTGGTCGCCAGGATGGCGCTGGAAACCGTTGGTGGCCTTACCCTTGAGGTCTGTTCATCGGGCGAAGAAGCGTTGAGCAAGGGCGAAGGTTTCGCGCCCGACCTGATGTTGCTCGACGTGCAGATGCCCGGCATGGACGGCCCGACCACCCTTGTCAGCTTGCGTGAAATCCCGGCGCTCGTTAATGTGCCCGCCGTGTTTATGACGGCCAAGGTCATGCCGGCGGATGTCGAGCATTATAACTCACTGGGCGTTTTGGGGGTTATTCCCAAGCCGTTTAACCCCATGGAACTGGCCGAGCAGGTCAGGGACTTATGGAAAGCGCGCGACGATGACTGAAGCCCAAACCATCACCATGGAAGAACGCCTGGCCGAGCTGCGCAACACCTATGCCAGCCAGCTTGAAGGCCGGATTGGTGAAATCAAGGCGGTACTTGATGCCGCCAACTCCACCGCGGGTGAACCGATGAACGCGGCGGCGATTAAACAGGTGCGCGACCTGTGTCATAAAATGGCCGGTTCCGGCGCTACCTTCGGCTTTGCCGAAGTTTCCGAAATTGCACGCGACATGGAACGCCTTTGCAACGCCGTGATTGACGTTCCATCGTCGCAGCCGGAAAGTCTGAGCGCCGATTTATTCAGCCATTGCCAGCGCTTGCTCGATGCCGCCAACGTGAAAGTCGTGGCCGAAAGCGCGCCTTTAGATCCCGCCACACCTGCCGCCACTGAGCCGACCCCGAACACGGGCAATGACGAGCAGGATGAAGATGAGCGCAGGAACGTGCTGATGCTGGATGGCGATGAAGCTGAATACGAACGCTTAAGCGACGAGCTGGGCCATTTCGGTTTTGATGTCAAAGCCATTTCCGACCCCGGTGAACTTGAAGCCGCACTTGCAAAAGGTAATTTCAGCGCCCTGATTGCGGATATCGCCTTCAACGACGATGGTAAAGCAGGGCTGGACCTGCTGAACCGTCTGCGCGGCGACGACAAGCTGAACCTGCCGGTTATTGTGAACACCGAAATTGACGACATCAATCACCGCCTGGGCGCCGTTCGCGCCGGTGCATACCACTACATGATCAAGCCGGTGGAAGCTTCCGACATTGTAGATACGCTGGACAAGGCGTGCGATGAATGGAAACAAGATCCGTTCCGCATTTTAATTGTTGATGATGACGAAAGCGTGCTGCGCCACACCGAATTGGTGTTGCAGGGTGCAGGCATGACCACGCGCGCCATTAACGACCCCATGACGGTGATGGATGTGCTGGAAGATTTCGTGCCGGAACTGGTTTTGCTGGACCTTTACATGCCCGATTGCAATGGCCAGGAAATTGCTGCTGTTATACGCCAGCACAAGTCGTTCGATGCCATGCCTATTGTGTTTCTTTCCGGTGAATCCGATAAGAAAAAACAGCTTTCCGCCATGGAACTTGGCGGCGATGATTTCCTGACCAAGCCCATCCAGGCACAACACCTGATTTCTGCGGTTACCATCCGCGCCGGGCGCTTCCGTGAATTGCGATCCATGATGGTGCGCGATTCCATGACCGGCCTGTTCAACCACACCACCACCAAGCAGTTGCTGGACAACGAACTTTCCCGTGCCGAGCGCACCAAGATACCGTTATCAATGGCGGCGCTGGATATTGACCACTTCAAAAAGGTCAACGACACCTATGGTCACGCCATCGGCGATACGGTCATCAAGTCATTGGCGCGCCTGTTGAAGCAACGCCTGCGCGGGGCTGATATTGTGGGCCGCATGGGTGGTGAGGAATTCGCCGCCGTGTTGCCCGGCGCTTCCATTGTCGAGGCCAGGGTCATCTTTGAACAGATCCGCATGGCCTTTTCGGAAATGGTGTTCAGGGATGGCGAAACCCAGTTTTCCGTGACCATCAGTTGCGGCATCAGTGAATACCCGGTCTTTGGCAATGCTTCCGAGCTGTCAGATGCCGCCGACAAGGCGCTTTATGCCGCCAAGCACGGTGGGCGCAACAAGGTCGTGTGCGACGAAGAAGGTGCTTAAGCCAGCAATGAAATAATGTCTGTGCAGCCGCCAATGCCATCGGCGGTGCGCACTTCAAAATCCGCCGTTGCCAGCGCCAGTGCCGCCGCGCCTTCACCATCGCCCGAACCATGACCACTCAACACATGGAAGCCACCTTTGATAGCGGCGTTTTTGCCCGCTTCCATGTCGATGGCGCGGTCACCGATAATCCACGAACGGGCAAGGTCAATGCCCAGTCTTTGTTCGGCCAGCAACAGCATTCCGGGTGCCGGTTTGCGCGCCGGGTGGTTGGGGTGACCGTAGGGCGGTTTGCCTTTTTCGTGAAACGGACAGGCGAACACGGCGTCTATCTTTCCGCCGCCTGCGTTGACGCGCGCAAGGATTTCACCCTGCACCTCAACAAACGCGTTCCAGCCAAAGGTGCCATAGGCAATGCCCGCCTGGTTGGTCACCACCACCACCGGCACGTTCGCATCGTTGGCCGCCTTGATGAGCTCAACCGCACCTTTGCTTAAGGCAACGTCTTCGACCTTGTGCAGGTAGTTGACCTCTTCGCACAGCACGCCATCGCGATCCAGAAACAGCGCCGCGCGTCCGCTTGTGTTGGTTGATGTCAGCACCTCGGCCCACACACCGTCGACAAAGCCGGCACCGGGGGGAAACTGGTCGGGTTCGGGGTAAGTGGTCATGGCTGGCCTTGTGTTTTGGTCTGGCTATTGGCCAGAACGGCCTGCGGCGTCAGCAGGGTGCCCGATGTCCACCCCGTTGGGTTACAAGCCAGCATGGAAATGGCCGTCGCCACGTTGGCACCCAAATCAACATCATCGGCCTTGCGCCCCGTAATCAGGCCGACAATGCGTGGCTGTTCCGGGTCTTCGTCATGCGCCTTGCCCAATGCCTCGACCAGCGCCATCAACGCGCCACCGGCGGCGGTGGCACAGGCGTCATTGAGGTCCGGGGTCATGGAAGAATCAATGATGACCACGACCAGCGCACCGGGCGTGTCGCACATGTGCGACCACATTTCACGGATCAGGTTGATGGGCCCAAAAACCGCCGCTTGCCAGCTGCGGCCCCAGTCCATGGCACCAACGGCGCCAAGCCTTCCGCGCGGCAGGTTGCCGGAACAGCTGACAAATATGTTTGCGTCCGCTGCCGCCATGGCCAGCGCCTCGGCGTCGACCGCATTGGCGGGGTTGGAAACCTCAACCTCGACCTCGACGTTGAAATCGCCGCCCAGCGTAGCGGCGACCGTTTCCATCGCCTGCGCGTTGCGCCCGGCGATAACCAGCCCGGCACCGGTTTGTGCCAGGGCACGCGCCGCCAACAGGCCCATGCCACCGGCGGCACCGGTAATCAGCGCGCGTTTTCCCGCAAGCGGGCCGTTCGTTGTCTGGTTGATGTCACCGCTCATGCACTTACCTTATTCGGCGCAACCGGGCGGTCGTCATCATCGGGTGATAAAATGGTCGGTGCCGGCGGTGCAGATGGCTGGACGTTACCGGCTTCGGGGTAATCGCGGGTGAAATGAAGGCCGCGGCTTTCGCG
>CBFCYL010000089.1:0-4370 GCA_965602455.1 uncultured Thalassospiraceae bacterium
CCGAACAGCACACAGGTGGAACGGTCGGTCCAGTCGATGATGCGTGAAAACACTTCCGCGCCGATAACCAGAATGTGTTTTGCCTGGCCGGCACGAATGGCGTTATCGGCCACCGAAAGTGCATAGATAAAACCGGAACAAACCGCCTGTACATCAAACGCCGCGCCATGGTCCATGCCCAGCATGGCTTGTACTTTTGTGGCGGTGGACGGAAACGTGTTGTCGGGTGTGGTGGTGGCGACGATGACAAGGTCAATATCGTCTGCTTTTATGTTGGCCGCCTCGAGAGCGTTTTCCGCCGCCTGAAAGGCCAAAACCGAAGTGCTTTCGCCTTCCTTGGCAATACGCCGTTCGCGGATGCCGGTGCGATCGGTAATCCACTCATCGGTGGTGTCGACCATTTTCGACAACTCGTCGTTGGTCATGATTCTTTCCGGCAGGTGTGAGCCGGTGCCGATGATGCGCGAAATGATGGTCATTTTTTTTGGGTCTCTGCTCTATTCTGGTGCAGGAATGTTATGATGTTCAGCGCTGATGCGCGCAAAGTCTTCCTTGATGCCTTCGTTAAGCTTGTCGGTAATCAACTCGTGCGCCACCTCGATGGCGTTGGCGAAACCAAGACCGTCCGTGCCGCCGTGGCTTTTGATGCATATGCCGTTAAGGCCTAAAAACATGGCGCCGTTATAGCGCCGGGTGTCAAAACGGTTGCGGAACCGGTCGATGGCCGGCTTGGCGATTAACGCGCCAACTTTGCCAAAAAATGACGACATCAGCTCTTCTTTCAGGGCACCGGCAAACAGCTTGGCCGTGCCTTCCGCCGTTTTAAGGGCGACGTTGCCGGTGAAGCCGTCGGTGACGATAACGTCCACGGTGCCCTTGCCGATGTCGTCGCCTTCGACAAAGCCGTGAAACTTGATGGGCAGCGTGGTCTCGCGCAAAATGGCCGCCGCCTGCTTGACTGAATCATTGCCCTTCAATACCTCGGTGCCGACATTCAAGATGCCGATGGAGGGTTGCTCAATGTGCAGCACATGGCGCGCAAACACTTCGCCCATGACGGCAAACTGAACCAGGTTTTCAGCATCGCACTGGATGTTGGCGCCAAGGTCGAGCATGACGCTTTCACCGGTCATGGTGGGGAAGTATGTGGCAATGGCCGGGCGGTCGATACCGGGCAGCGTTTTTAAAACGAATTTAGCCATGGCCATGAGCGCACCGGTGTTGCCGGCCGATACAATGCCGTCGGCTTCGCCGTCACCCACCGCATTGATGGCCAGGCGCATGGACGACTGGCGGCCCGAACGCAGGGCAATGCCCGGCTTTTCGTCGTTGCTGACAACGTCTTCGGTGTGAACGACCTGGGTTACGGCGGAAACATCCGGCTTGCTTTCCAGCAGAGGGGTCATTTGCCGGGCATTACCATAGAGCATGAAACGCAGGTTTGGCTGCGCCTTGAGCGCGCGCGCCATGCCGTCAATGACCATCGTCGGCGCGTTATCGCCGCCCATGGCATCTATTGAAAGGGTAATGTGCTGAGTCACGAAAATGACCTTACAGCCCTACACGGAAAGCCTCAACCGGGGGGTTAAGTCAGGCGGATTCAGCGACCGCGACGACGTCGCGGCTGTCATACTGACCGCAGGAGGCGCAAACGTGGTGTGGGCGTTTCAGTTCGCCACAGGCCGAGCAATCTTCGTAAGCGCTGGCTTTCAGGGCGTCATGAGAACGACGCATGTTGCGCTTGGAAGGGGTGGTTTTCTTCTTGGGAACGGCCATAACGTTTTCCTATTTTTCCGGTGTTTTTTCCGGTTTTTTCAGCAGAGGGCTGCTGTCATAACCAAAATTGGGCCCAAGGGCAAGGCCTACGTTGCGCCGCTTCCATCGGGTCCGCCGTGGCCCTTCACGACCCGGCTCAGGGCTTGTTGCCAGGCTTCAGTTTGGCCAGCGCCTGAAACGGGTTATTTCCTCGTGTATCACCTTCGATGCTCTCTATAACATCTTCAAATTCAACATCTTTTTTTCTTGGAAACGGGTTAATTTCCAGCGCCAGCTGCTCCGCAACCACCTCGCCGAGGTCGATGGCGCCATCGATCAGGGGTTCCGGCGGTTCCGGCGCATCGAGGCCGTCGATTTCCAGCACAGCGTCATCCGGAGAATCGACCTCCCCGCCCGCCTCGCCCGCCGTTTCAGCACCGGCGACGTAGAATCGCTCAACGGTTGCGGCAATATCGTCCGCCACCGGCTCCAGCGTCACCGAACACGGCTGGGTGAGCGTGGCTTCGAATTGGCCGCGCAGGCGAACATCGGTATCGCTCAGCCGTTCCAGCTCAAGCGTGGCCACCATGGAATCGAGGGTGCTGAGGTTAAGGCGCTGGGCCAGCGCCGCGCGTTCGTCGGCATTGGCCTCGATGGTGAAAACCTGTGCCTTGTCATCCAGCACGTCCACCGGCTGAAGTCTTGAAAATTCCGGCTTATCGGTCATGGTGTTTCCTCGCTGAAGCCAAACTGCCCCAAAAGCAATGGCGCGTCTGGCGTATCGGCCAATCGGGCCCGCAAAGCCCGGATGCGCGCTGCCAGCGCCTCGGCCATGCCCGGGGCACCTTTTTCACGGTAAACATTACGTCCCAGTGCGGCCACCCACAAGGCGTCGTCGCTTTCGGCGTCGCCATAGGCGCGCATGCGCCCCATGAAGGCCTGAATCATATCACGGATGCGGTAGCGCATGCCCTCGTCGGAGACCCCCATATTGCGCAGGCTCTCTTCCATATCGGCGAACAGGGTGTCGGTCAGGTCCTGGGCCAGGGCGTGGCCTGCTTTGGTGTTCAGCCGGTTTAGGCGCAACACCAGCAGGGAAATCATCAGCGCCATCAGGTCAAAACGCCCGTCCACCGTGTCGGCAACGGCCAGTTCGTCATAATAGGTTTCGCGCCTGACCTCATCGGCACACGCGGCGTAAAGCGCCGCTGCCGCGGGCGAAGGCTTCCACAGGCCGAGCTTCTTCATGATGGCGCTTAACATGAACCCTTCAACCCCGTGGTTCCTTCCTGACCTTGATTAATTGACCCGAATTGACACGGGCGGCGAACTGGTGTGATGTTCGCCCACAATTTCGCCAATATCCTTGGGCATCTTATAACCATGATTTCACCGAAGCCGATACAAAATGTCGTTCGTGGCCCTGTTTTTAAGCTCGCCATGGGGTTCAGTGTCCTTGCGACCCTGGCCTTGGCGGGTTGTGCCACGCGCATGGAGACCCGTGGCAACGAACTGCGTCCCAATCAGGTCAACGCCGTACAACAAGGCCCCTATACCCGCGAGCGTATTATAGAGGTGCTGGGCTCGCCTTCCAGCGTCAGCACGTTTGACAACAAGACCTGGTATTACATTTTCGAGCGTACGGAAACCATGACGTTTTTTGATCGCGACCTGCGCGAACGCCTGATTGTGACCATCCAGTTTGATGATGCCGGGCGCGTCATCAACGTAAAAACCACCGGCGAGGAAAGCGCAAAAAGCATAACCCCGAACGAAAACAAAACCCCGACGGCAGGCAACAGGCTTAACTTCATCGAGCAGATGATCGCCAACCTCGGGCGCTTCAACACCGAATAATAAAACCGGCTTTTGCCCTTTTTTAAAGGCAGCTTCGCAGCGTTGCCTTACCTGTATCCCTTTAATCAGTATGGTCATTAGCGCGTTGCCCGGCGATTAATTCGCATTTTGCAAATAAAGCGCAAGCGCCGCGACGTCCCGGCCCCATTGTGCCTTCCCCGTCGCCCCATCCTGTTGCGCCACCCCCCCTGCCAACACCTTGATTGTACGCGAAACACGGCCCGCGCGCCGCGTTGGCACGGCCCTTGCTTTTACATCGGGGACACGAAAAAACCGGTGAAATTCCACCACGGCCTATCCATATATACCACGGCCTATCCACATATTAAGAACAGGAGCTAAGCGCATGGGGCAAAGACTGGACACCGCAACTGACACCGTATCCATACCCGAGCGGCTGGGCGCCGCGTTGGCGGCCCATGCCAAGGTGCTGATCGTCGATGACGAGGCAGATATCGTCGACGAGGTCGTCGAGCATCTGGAAGGCGAAGGGCTAGAATGTCTCTCGGCCTATGACGCCACCAGCGCCATGGCGCTGGTCAAGGCAGACCTCGAAATCGGCGTTGTTGTTACCGACATTCGCATGCCCGGCATGGATGGCCTGGAAATGGCCCGCCAGATGAAAAATGGCATGGATAAAGAGCGCGACCTGATCGTCATCGTTGTGACCGGCCACGCCGGCATGACAGAAGCCATCGAGGCCCTGAAGCTCGGCGCCGAAGATTTCCTGACCAAACCGATCTCGCCTGACCCTTTGC
>CBFCYL010000090.1:0-4339 GCA_965602455.1 uncultured Thalassospiraceae bacterium
ACAAGGAACGGCCCGTGTGTTAGTGGTTGAGCGCCGCGGTAGTGTATAATAACCCTTAAGACAACCAACATGGAGTTCGTCATGTCAATTTTAACGCCAACCGTGCTGCCCTTTAAGGACGTTTACCCGACCATAGACCCCTCGACCTTCGTCGCCCCGGGCGCCGTGGTTGTCGGCGACGTGAGCATCGGCGCCGATAGCTCCATCTGGTACGGCTGCGTGGTACGCGGCGATGTCAACAAGGTCACCATTGGTGAACGTGTCAACGTGCAGGACGGCACCGTCATTCATGTGGCCGGAGGCTTTGAAACCAAAATCGGCAACGATGTGACCTTCGGCCACATGGCGCTGATTCACGCCTGCACCATTGAAGACGGCGCCTTCATCGGCATGAAGGCCTGTGTCATGGATGGCGCGGTGGTTGAGGCCGGCGCCATGGTGGCGGCGGGTGCATTGGTAACGCCGGGCAAGCGCGTTCCGGCGGGCCAGTTGTGGGCCGGCAGCCCGGCAAAATATTTACGCGATGTGGGCGAAAAAGAAAAAGCCATGATGGCCAAAACCCCGCCGCATTATGTAAAGCTGGCACAAGAGCACAAGAAAGTAGTGGAACAATGACCAACGATAACGATGCCCGCCTTCAGGCGCTGGAAGAAACGCTGTCTCATCGCCTCGGCGAATTGGACGACCTTTCTGATATGGTGGCGCGCCAGTGGAAACGCATTGATGCGCTGGAGGTGCGGCTCAGGCATCACGAAGCGCGGCTTGCTTCGGTTGAAGATGAAATACCGGGTGGCGCATCGGCGGATGAAAAGCCGCCACACTATTAAACATTGCTGAATGCCCCGATGAACGCCTGGCGGGCTTATGTGCTCGCCAGCGCATCGCGGATGACGCTCATTAATTCAGGCACCTTAATGGGCTTGGTGATGTAAGCAAAAAATTCCGCTTCGCGGCCTTTTTCGACTTCGGCCGGCATGGCGGCTGCAGTAATGGCGATAACGGGGATATGCTTTGTGGTCTGGTTTTTCTTCAGGTGTTTCGTTGCTTCAATACCATCCATGCCGGGAAGGTTGATATCCATGAGAATAATATCCGGTATTCCTGTGGACGCCAGCTCGATCCCTACCTCTGCATTGTTTGCGGAAATCAACTCCAGTTCGGGGGCTTGATTTTCTATTATTCTTTCCATCAACATCAGGTTTGCCGGGTTATCTTCCACGTAAAGCACGGTACGCGCGGACATCTTTTCACTTAATTTTGTTACAGGAAAGGCGTTGCTGTTTTGAGCATCCGATGCCAGCGCTTCTGCGTTGGCATGGCTTGCCGCCATATCGGCAACCGGCATTTCAATCCAGAACATACTGCCAATACCGGGCTCACTTTCAAAACCGATGTCGCCGCCCATCAGGTGAAGCAGTTCGCGGGTGATGGTCAGGCCGATGCCCGTTCCCTCAATCTGCGACGCTTCGTGACCGAGGCGGTTAAACGGCTCAAAAACCAATGCCTGCTTGTCATCGGCAATGCCAAGCCCGGTGTCGGCAACCGAAAAGTGAACCTTGTTGCCTGCTTCAAGTGTGGCGGAAATTGAAATTGATCCGCTCTCGCGATTATATTTTACGGCATTGGAAAGCAGGTTCAGCAACGCCTGTTTCAGGCGCGTGCGGTCAGCGACCACAAAGCTATCCGTGAAAATTTCGGCTTTGGCATTGATGGTAATATTTCGTTTATCGGCCAGCGGTGCAATCAGGTCGATGCATTCGTTCATCAGGCTGTTTACCTGAACGGGCTCAAGGCTGATTGTGGTGTTGCCGGATTCAATTTTTGCAAGTTCAAGCACCTGGTCAATAAGCTCCAAAAGGTGCTGGCCACTTTTAATAATTTGTTGCGAGCTGTCCATCTGCCCTTCGGTCAACGGGGTGCGGGGGTCAAGCTGCAACAACTGCGTAAAGCCGAGGATGGCGTTCAGCGGGGTGCGCAGTTCATGGCTCATTGAAGACAGGAATGCCGACTTCGCCTGATTGGCCTCGACTGCTTCTTCCTTGGCCCTGAGCAGGGATTCCTTCGCCGTTTGCAGCGCCGTAATATCGGAGCCGGAGCCGCGATACCCCTTGAATTTTCCGCTCGCATCAAAGATCGGTTTGCCGTTGATGGAAAGCCACACAACGCTGCCGTCGGCCCAGGTTCGTGGATGAACAAACCCGCGGAACGGTCGCCGGTTGGCAAGGTCGTCGAGGTGCCGGTTCCAGTCGCTCTCCGGCACACCCGGGTTACCGCTTTCCTGCCGCGTCTTGCCCAGCAGCATACTCTCGGCAACGTTGGTGACCTCGGTAAAGCGATTTGAAAAAAATGAAAAGCGCAGGTCTTTGTCCATTTCCCAGTACCAGTCCGAAGCCGAGGCACCAAAATCGCGAAACCGCTCCTCGCTTTCGCGCAGGGCTTCTTCCGCTTTCTTGCGCACGGAAACATCTTCCCACGCGCCGATAATTTCGCTGGGTTCGCCATCGGGCCCGTATATCAACTTCAGGCTGTCGTGCACCCATACGTAAGAGCCGTCAGGAAGACAAAAGCGGTATTCATGAACGTGTTGGCCGTGCTTGAACAGGTTACCGAGATTCTCAAACACGGCAGGGGCATCGTCGGGGTGGATTTTACTGGCCCAAAAACCGGCATCCGACGTGAAGTCAGTTGGGTCGTAACCCAGCTGATCCCTGACGTTCGGGCTGATGAACGTGGCCGCATAGTTGCCTGTGGTTTCGCAGGTGTAAATGACCGCCGGGCTGGATGAAAGAAGAAAGGATAGGTGCTCTTCGCTTTCGCGCAGGGTTAATTCGGCGCGCGCACGTTGGGTAATGTCGTGGATGATACCGGCCATACGCAACGGCTTTCCGTGTTCGTCATATTCAGCTTCCCCCTTGCTGTTGACATATTTTATGGTTCCATCTTCCATCAACAACCGGAAGTGAACATCCATTGGCTCACCTGTATCAACAGCCTGTTGAATGGCGTTGTTCATTTTTTCAATATCGTCGGGGTGAATGCGCTTGATGAACTGGTCAAAGTTCACTTCTACCGAGCCGGGCTCCAGATCGTAAATCCTGAAGTGTTCGTCCGACCACGAAATATCGTTGGTAACGATGTCCCATTCATAACTGCCGATGTGCGCAATGCGCTGGGCATTGGCAAGGTTTGCCTCGCTTATTCTGCGGCCTTCTTCGGCTTTCAGGCGATCCGTCATATCGCGGGCGATAGCGACAAACAAGGTCTCGCCATCGGTTGGCAGAAGGGTGACGCGCACTTCGACGGGGAAGGTGTTGCCGCTTTTGTTGCGATGGGCGCCTTCGAAGGTTAAGGGAAAATCTTTTGGGTTTATTTTGTCCAGATTCCAGTGTGTGCGTAACGTTTCTATGTCGTGGGCGACTTCAATGTCTGCAACCGACAAGATCAGCAACTCCTTGCGGGTAAAGCCCAGGTTTTCGCAGGCGGGCTCATTGACATCAACAATGTTGCCGTGTTGGTCGTGAATGATGATGACATCGCCGGTGCTGTCGAGAATGCTTTTGATACGAAGTTCACTGCTTATGCGTTTGTCGCTTGAAGCCTGAAGTGCCGCAGAGAGCGCGTCGCTTCTAATCATGGCTTCGTAGGACTGGCACATCCCGCGATGAATGCTTCTCGCCATGGCGCTCACCATAAGCGCAAAAAGGGTGCCCATAACCGCCATAACCAGGTTAACGGTTCCACCGAGCATCACCAGATGAAGGATAAGCGATGCTACGGCGGGCACTATGAAGGCAAAAAAGGCTGGCAGGTATGCCGACAGGTTTGCCGCCGCGCCCGTTGCCATGCCCATCAGGCAAATGATGACGAAGGCATCTAGGGCGTGAATGTCGTGCGTGACAAACGCAAAGGCAACGTAACCCCATACCGCACCGCTAATCGCTGTGGCGACGGCATAAAGGCCAGCCCATCGTTTAAGCGCTTCAGGGCTGGGGGAGGGTTGCGGGTATTGTAAAATAATAAAAAAACGAAAACCGGCAGCCGCCAGGTTGGCGCCAAGCCAGTAAAGGATGATGTCATTGTGGGTGTCCAGCCAGATGGCGGTTGCCATGAGGATGGAAATAGCCATGTTGGTCAGCAGGGCCGGGCGGGCGTTTTTGTAAAGCACCTCAATGCAGGCCTTGATGACCTGTGCGTCGACTTCCGGGCCGGGTTCGCTTGTGGTTGCGGGCTGGTGGTGCTCGGGCGGGGCTGTGTGGTGGGGCGGCGGAAGGGTCATGTGTTTAAATAGATACCTTTGAGGCTACAACAACCCCCATCGTGTTTCCCCATTCGCAGTTTA
>CBFCYL010000091.1:0-3835 GCA_965602455.1 uncultured Thalassospiraceae bacterium
GAGGACATGGCGAAGCCATAGGCGCCGGAGGAGAACACGGCCACCAGATCGCCGTTCTGGAGTTGGACGGTGCCGTTTTCTTCGGCACTGCCGATGGCCTGGAGGCGCGCATCTGCCTCCTTATCGATGGTGGCGTGCGTTTTGTTGTGCTGGATCTAAAACGTATCCGGGATATCGACAGTACGGGCGCCTTTGTTTTAGAGCGAATCAAGAAACACCTGGAACGTAAAAATGGGGCCATGGTGTGCAGCTATGTTTTGAAAGAGCGTCGGCAAAGCCGCAACGACACCATTATCGAACGTCGCGAGAGCAGGAGCCAGCGAGATATCTGGTCATTCCTCAATCATTCCGGTGCCCTGGAGAGGCTGGGCAAGAGCACCTTTTTTCCTGACACCGACCATGCATTGGCACATTGCGAAGACCTGCTGATCAGCCAGGTTCACGAAGAAGAAGGCGGTGAATTTTCCAACCAGCAAGTGAAATTACCAGCCATTTTCAACAATCTGAGTGACGATGAAATCCGCCTGCTCAGGAAAATGGTTACGCGCCACACCTTTGAAACAGGTGAACACGTTTTCAGGCAAGGTGACGATGGCGATGCCCTCTATTTTGTATCCCGGGGTCGTGGTGAAGTGCTGGTTCACCTGCTTGCCAGCGGTGAAAAAAAGCGCCTTGAAAGCCTTCTAAGGGGTGCGATTTTCGGTGAAATGGCGCTGCTTGACAGCAAGCCAAGGGCGGCAAGCGTCATCGCTGCCGAAAAGATGGTTTGTTACCGCCTTGGCGTTGACGCTTTTGATAATGTCAAACAATCCCACCGTGGCATGGCAATCAAGCTGTTTAACAGCTTATGCATCATGTTGTCTGAACGCGTTCGCTCGGCCAATGCCATGATCGCCGAGCTTGAAAAGTAAAACGCCCCGCAGATAACGGGACGTTTTTTTATGCAACTTCTCAGTCATTAGCCCGGCCGCACCCGCCAGCGGCTTTCCTTGGGCGCGCCGACCTCATCAAGATAATGATCAAGGGCGGCACGGATCAACTCCTGGCTGGAGCGGCCATCCATCTGGGCCTGATATTTCAGGCGCAGGTAAGCGGCTTCATCCATTTTGAAAATCATGGCTACCGCATCACCCTTTTGCGTTTTTGACTCCGCTTTAGCGGCTGGTTTTACATCCGGTTTGATGGCCGGCTTATTGGCCGCCTCAGACTTTGCGTGTCCGGCAAGGCTAAGGCGCTTTGACGTGAGCGCACCATCGGCGCGCGATTCCGTGGCGGGCCGGTTGGCGGGCCTGGGTTCCGTTTGCGTTAAGGGACGCAGGGTTGTGTGTAACGCCTCGTTGGCGCGTTCCCACGCCAGCGCCGGGTTGTTGAACACGGTGGCGACGATGGCGGGCTGGGCCTCACCCTTGCGCGCCAGCATTGACGCGTCCAGTGAAGCGGCAGGTTTAATGTTGCCGTTGGCTTTCATGATGCTCCCTTCCCAATCAAACGACTTGGCGGCGGCCAAAACCCTTGGCGCGGTGACCGAAATCTGAATGGACATTATTGCTGGAATTAGCGGCGACGGGTTCGGGTCGCGGCGTGTTGGTGGCACCCGGCGTGGGCGCAAACCCGGACCACAGGTCGGGGTCGGCCTCGGTGCCCGGCGTGGGGTATGTGGTGATGGCGGCGGGCTGGCGATTAACGACGCCAATGGATGGCGCAACCGGCTTAACAACCGGTTTAACAACCGCTATCGCAGCCGGAGCCGCAACGGGCGGTTTTTCAGCGACGATTTCTGCGGCAACTGCCGGAGCATCGGTGACGTCGTCAATAAAGTCGAAATCATCATCCGTGCCTTCATCAAAGCTGTCGTCAAATTCATCTTCTTCGATAGCAGCTTCCGCCTCGGGTTCGGCAGCAATGGCGAAGTGTTTTTTCGTGCCGTCGCGCCGGTTCATGGCATCAAGGCCGATGGCCGTGGGCAGGATTTCCGAATGCAGGCGCGCATTGAGGTATTCCCAAAGGCCGGTAATTTCAACTGCCGACTGACCGCCGGGCTGCAATTCCATGGCGGTGCGGCCGTCAATCATGGACGATGCATATAACGTGCGGTGATGAATGGTCACCGGTGCAACGGTGCCGTGCTGGGAAAGGGCAATCGCAGCTTCGTAGGTAATCTTGGCGCGCGCCGAGGCATCATTCAGAACAAATACCATCGGCTTGGCGCACGACTGCACCAGCTTGACCGTGGCGCCAACGGCACGCAGGTCGTGCGGGCTGGGCTTGGTCGGCACGACCACATAGTCGGCAATACGGATGACTTCATGGATTTGCGTCGTAATGGCGGGCGGTGTGTCGATGATAACCTGCTTGACACCAGCCTGGCGCAGGTTTTCAAGGTGGCCGCTTAGTTCGCTCATGGATGTTTGCACGAAAATGGGGGCTTCGTCCTCGCGTTCGTTCCACCATGCGGCAAGTGAGCCCTGCGGGTCGGTGTCAATAATGGCAACGGGGCCGTCACCGGAAAGGTGCGCCTGAACGGACAAATGACCCGACAGGGTTGTTTTGCCCGAACCGCCCTTTTGGGAAACAACTGCGATGATAAACATGGCTTAGCTCCATACGATCTGGTGTGCGTTATTGGTCGCTTTGTGTTGGGTAGATTTTAAAAGCCGCACGCCTGAAACCCTATGACGGTCGTCACAAGGCGATATTTTTCTGAAAAACATTAAAAGACAATGCAGTTCAATGGGTTATAAGCACCCCTACGCTACCCAGTAAGCCGACAAAAGGGCCAGCAAGAGCAAAAGTGCGCGGTTGTTTGACGTCGGGTTCGCCGTTATGGTGGCGGCGCCCGCTTCCGCCATTGCGGATTCGCCCCCGCAAAAACAGCAAACAAGGTCACGTCCATGGATCAGGTTCTCAGATTTTTAGGCATATTGGTTATGTGCATTGCCGCCGGGCTTGAGTTTGTCGGTTTTCTGGCGGTGGCCATTACCGAAGGCTGGGCAGAGGTGGCGGCGATTTTTGTCGATCCCATTAACATCGCCTTTTTGCTGGCGTTCTATCTTCCCGGCGCGGCACTCTATGGCATCGGCGTGTGGACAAAAGAGCCGGCACCACAGCCTGAGGCTGGCGCCGCCGAAGAGATTCCAAGCACAAACGAAGAAAAAGCCTAAAGCTGCCCAGCGCCACCTAAAATCTTTTGATAACAAAGCTGGTGATGTCGTCCGACTGCGGGGCGTCGCCCGCGAAGTGGTTGACGAAGGCAAACACGTTGTCAGCCAGGGCGTGGGCACCGTGTTCGCGGTTATCGAGCAGGCATGCCATCAGGCGTTCATCCGAAAACTGGTTGCGGTCCATATCAAACGCTTCTGTCAGGCCATCGGTATAGATAAACAGTGCATCGCCCTTATCGAGCGTGATTTCGCTTTGCGTGTAGGCCCCGTTATGTTCAAAGCCCAGCACCACCCCCTCGCCTCCACCAACCGTTTCAATGTCGCCTTTGGCGCGCACCAGGTATGGCGGCAGGTGGCCGCCGTTGGCGAATTGTAATTGCCACGTACGGATATTCAGCACGCCATAAAACATGGTCACGAACATGCCGGGGATGTCGTTTTCCGAAAGCTGTTCGTTGACCCGTTCAAGGCAATCGCCGGGGCCGGTGGCTGTGGGTGCGTTGGCGCGCATGAGGGTGCGAACCATGGCCATGTAAAAGGCTGCCGGTATGCCCTTGCCCGAGACATCGGCCACAACAATGGCGACATGGTCATCATCAAGTTCGAAGAAATCATAAAAATCACCACCCATGGCCAGCGCCGGGGTCATGCGGGCATAAAATTCCATGGCTTCG
>CBFCYL010000092.1:0-3612 GCA_965602455.1 uncultured Thalassospiraceae bacterium
CCAAGAAACATTCTAGCAAGGACTACCTGCGCCGTGCGGGCATCAGCGTACGCAAAATCATTGAGGCCATGGAGCCAGATGTCATCATTGCCGTGGATGATGATGCACAGAAGCACGCAGCAAAATATTTTTTAAACCACCCCCGCATCAAGATTGTTTTTGCCGGGGTTAACGGCAGCGCCAAGTCATATGGTTATTATGAGGCAAAAAATGTAACCGGTATTTATGAGCGAAAGCCTGTTCGCGCCCTTGCCGAGATGATCGAAACCATTGCCGCATCCGCAGGCATTAAGGGAACGCCGCGCGCCGTGTTTATATCCGATACATCCCATTCAGCCGAACGCGACGACAATTACATGAAGACGGAAGACTGGTCACCGGCCACCTATGAAGGGCACCTCAGCTTCAAAACCTTTGATGCATGGCAGGCTTATGTGAAGGGCGCAGATACAGAAGCTGAATTTTTGCTTATTGGCGGATATCGCAAGCTTTACAGGGACGAAGCGTCCATGAGCAAGAAAGGTGCTTCCAAAAAGTTTGTTTCTTCTTCTGAGGTCGCCACGTGGACGGAAGCAAATTCCCCGGTGCCGGTCATTGGGATGAATGTTTTTAACACCGAAGACGGTGCCATGATTTCCGTTGGTGTTTCACCTTACGAACAGGGTGAGGTTGCGGCTCATATGGCCCTGGATATCATTTCCGGTCGGCGCGCCATCAAAGACATTCCGTTCCAGACATCTCGGCAATATGTTGTTTCCATGCGCCAGTCGGCGCTTGATAAGCGCAACATAAAATTGCCGCAAGTATTTGAAACCTTTGCCAGAACCACTGATAATTACATTCCCTGAATCACATGACAGGATGGTTGCGATGAATAATTTTACAGAAAAACCCCATGGCCAGCTTCACAGGCTTGCGATGGCAATCGCCACATCGGTTCTGTTATCCGCGTGTTCAACGGTTGAAGAAGCAAGCCGGGTCTATGAACCGGGGAACTTTGACCCCACGGACACCAGTCCATCGTGCAAGCAGTGTGATCTGCGCTACAAAGACTACTCCGGATACGATATGTCCGGCGGTAATTTTGAAGGCGCCTATATGTTTAACGTCAAACTCAACCATGGAACCCTGGTCGGCACAAACTTCGAAAGCGCAACGCTCGTCTATGTTGATTTCGAGCGCGCCGATATGTCGCGGGCGAATATGAAAAAATCAGACCTGACCCGCGCTTCTATGTATGGGGCAACGCTTCGCGGTGCCGACCTGACATTTGCCAACCTGCGCGAAGCAAACCTGGAAGCTGCCGAGCTAACTCATGCCAACCTGACCACGGCCAGCCTAGAAGGCACCAAGCTGGCCAATGCCTTTGCTGATCGTGCTTCGTTTCGCAGCGCCAACCTGAAAGGCGCCATTCTTTCCAACGCCGACCTTTCCAACGCCAATTTTGAAGGCGCCGACCTGACGGGGGCTGATCTTTCTGGCGCCAATCTGACCATGGCTAACTTTCAGGGCGCCACATTGCGCGGCGCCAATCTCATGGGTGCGGTTATTGATTACACGACATTGACCGAAGCTGACCTCAGCGGCGCCAATTTGAAAGGCGCGCGCATCTACGGTGCTAACTTAAAGGGCGCTAACTTCACGCGCGCCGACCTGACCGATGCACTCATCAGCAGCGTGCTTAAAGACCGCACCAATTTCTGTGAAGCCGTTATGCCGGGTGGCGACAGCGGGGCCTGTCCCTAGGGTCCGCACCCAAGGCAAGGAATAGGATCAAGGGAGAAGCTCGCTCATGCTCAATGAGTTACCGTTTAATAACGGCACCAAGACGTTCCGCCAGCGGCCCGAGGATAAACCAAGCTATCATTAGCCCATTGAAATTACAGATTTTATGGCCTCTCTTAATCAGCGGGTCCAAGGTTCGAGTCCTTGTGCGCCCACCAAGTGATCTTACTTGATTGCTAGTTTATGGTGGTCTGGGTTTCCGCCATTTCTTCCGTGTTCGGTAAAGGTGGCTGCGAGCCCCCGCAACCACCTTTAACGAACTCGCCGTTTCCTCATAGGAAGCGGCGTTTTGTTATGCCAACTCGACCGTGTCGCAATATTCCGGCACCCGGCAGGGCCAGCCGAGCTCACTTTCAATGCGCTGGCGCAAGCTGGCGGTGGCCTCGGGTTCGCCGTGGTTGATGAGCGTCAGTCTGGGCGCGGCGGTAAACGTGCCCAGCCAGGCCATAATTTCATCTTCGTCGGCATGGGCCGATAGCATGTCGAGGTTTTGCACCTGGGCGCGCACTTTAACCTGGCGTCCATGCACCTTTACCTCCCTTGCACCGGCCAGCATTTTCTCGCCGCGCGTGCCCGGTGCCTGATAGCCGACAAACACAATAGTGTTGCGCCCGTCGGGGCAAAGGTTTTTCAGGTGATGCAGCACCCGCCCACCGGTTGCCATGCCACTCGCCGAAATGATGACCTTGGGCACAGGGTTGATGCCCAATGCCTTTGATTCATCGACACCGCGCGTGTAGGTCGCAACATTGCAGGTGCGCTGAACATCGTTTTCGTTCAGGCGGTGCAGGCGGTGATGGCGACGAAAGATTTCGCTGGCATCAATCGCCATGGGGCTGTCGAGAAAGACCGGCAAATCCGGTATGCGCCCGCTTTCCTTAAGCCGCATCAGGTAATACATAAGCAGTTGTGCGCGACCAACGGCGAACGACGGGATCAGCACTGTGCCGCCGCGCTTGACGGTGCGGTTAATGATGTCCGCCAGTGTCGTTTCAGGGTCTTCCTTGCCGTGATGACGCCCGCCGTAGGTTGATTCAACGACAAGGTAATCGACCTTTCCCCCCGGTGCCGGATCGACGCTTAGGGGGTCGCCGGCGCGCCCAAGGTCACCCGAAAACAGGATGGAGGTGCCATTTTCCTTGTGCTCAAGGCGCACCTGGGCGGCGCCGAGAATGTGCCCGGCGGGGCGAAAGTTCAGCGTCAAACCGCCTGCCAGATCGAAATCACGGTTGAAGTGCGTCGCCTTGAATTGTTTAAGTGAATTTTCCGCGTCGGCTTCGGTATAAAGCGGCAACGCCGGTTTGTGTTTGGAAAAGTTATGCCGGTTGGCGTAATCGGCATCTCTTTCGTGCAGGAAGCCGCTGTCGGGAAGCAGCACCTGGCATAAATCGCGGGTTGCTTCGGTGGCGTAGACCGGGCCGGAAAAACCGTTTTTCACCAGCAGCGGAACGTAACCAGAATGGTCAATGTGAGCGTGCGTCAGCACTACGGCGTCGATCGCGCTGGCCCTCACCGGCAACGGCGACCAGTTGCGCAGGCGCAATTCCTTGAGGCCTTGGTAGAGACCACAATCCACCATCACCCGTTGGTTTGTGGTTTCCAGCAACGTCTTTGAGCCGGTGACGGTGTTGGCGGCGCCGTAAAAGGTGAGTTTCATGATCGCGCTCCGGTTTAACCAAACCCTCAGCCTTAATGATCATAGCAGGTGCGCGCATTCACAACCAACGCCTTGCCCAACCCTAGCCAATAATGACAAATCCATGGCTTGTAGGATGTCGGTCATGGCCATAGTCTGGCCGATGACCGCTTTTTATCTCCAACTGCGAG
>CBFCYL010000093.1:0-3565 GCA_965602455.1 uncultured Thalassospiraceae bacterium
GGTCGCCGCGTCGTGTTGTCCGGTGTATTCGGCCATCATCAAGGTTCGTTCGGTGCGCTGGCGCCTGGAAAACGATATCGCCTATATCCGCATCAGCAGCTTCACCGAACAAACCGCGCCGGGCCTGAGCCGGGCGCTTGATGAAGCGGCCGGGGAAGCGGCCAAAGCCGGCAACCTTAAGGGTATCGTTCTGGACTTGAGAAACAACCCTGGCGGCCTGCTGTCGCAGGCGGTCGAGGTGTCCGATAGATTTCTCGCCAGTGGCGAAATTGTTTCCATTCGTCCGCGCCATGAACAACAGGGCAGGGCATACATGGCCCATTCCGGGGGCATAGCCGGCGCCTTGTCGGAAACCCTGCCGGTGGTGGTGTTGATTAATGAAGGGTCGGCTTCCGCTTCGGAAATTGTTGCCGGCGCTTTGAAAGATAACGCGCGCGCCGTGATTATGGGGCGGCGTTCGTTTGGCAAAGGCTCCGTGCAGACGGTGCAGCCGATGCCCATTGAAGGCGCACTTCAGTTAACTACGGCGCTCTATTATGTACCCTCGGGCACCACCATTCAGGCGTTGGGCGTGATGCCGGACATTATACTGGAGGTTCCAGACCAGCCAGCCGCAGCGAACGTCAACGAAGCGGAAACCAAAACCAGTGCCGACACCGCTGCTTTGAAACCACCATCGGTCATGCCGCGAGAGGCCGACCTGCCCGGTGCCCTGAAGGGGGTTTCAAAGGCCGAGGCCCTAAGACACGAAGGCAAACACGCCAGCGTGGAGCGTGACCAATGCCCCGCCGCTGAGGCAAAGTCCGGTGGCGAATCCGCTGCCGTGGCTACCGAGGGCGAGCCAGCAGGGGACCGGGAACTGGGCTGTGCGTTGCTGTATCTCAGGGCCACCAGCCCCGAAGCCTTTTTTAGCGCCATTGCTGCGGGCGCGGTTTTGTAAGGCTGGCTACATATTAACTTATTGAAAAATAACAAATTTATCACAAAACTTCGACATCAAAGGGGTGGGCCCGGCATTAGCGGCAATTTGATTTAAAATTCAGGCAATTTTCTTGACAATTTTGGGCGTCAGACCCATAATTGTTCAAATCGAATTATAAAAAAATATAATATACATGTGTGCTCCTTTGACGGCCCGGGTCCGAGTGACTCTTGGGGGAAGTTCCGTTGAGGAGCGTTTTTGTGTGCGCGTTTCGGATGGTCCGAACCTCCGGGTAAAAAATTTGGATAACAAGGTAATTCAACAATGGCCATTTTAGATGCCCCCGGTACGGGCGCTGCTTCCAGCGCTGGTACTGATGCTTTTGTGATTGACGCTTCGTCGGCTGACCAGTTGGTCCTGCCCGAAGGCCTCAACCCCGTAACCGCAGACTTCGCCCACGAAGGGCCGGACCTGGTCATGTCATGGCCGGACGGCTCGCAGGTCGTGGTGACCGATTACTTCATGGTCGAAAACAGCCCCTCGCTTGCTTCCGCGGGCGGTGCGCAGGTTCCGGCGGATCTGGCATCGCGCCTTGCCGGTTCCATTGCCCCGCAACAGGTGGCCCAGGCTGGCGACACGGTGGCCGAACAATCCATCGGCCAGGTCGAACAGTTAACTGGCACGGTGACGGCCATTCGCGCCGACGGTACGCGCGTTGAACTGAAGGCCGGTGACCCGGTTTACCAGGGTGATATTCTTGAAAGTTCCGAAGACGGTTCCATCGGCGTCATCCTTGCTGATGAAACCACGTTCTCCATGGCCGAAAACGGGCGCATGGTGCTCGATGAAATGGTCTTTGACCCCAGCACGCAGGAAGGCTCGGTTTCCCTTTCGGTTATGCAAGGTGTGTTTACATTCGTTTCCGGTCAGGTCGCCAAGACCGACCCCGACGCCATGACACTGAACACCCCGGTTGCCACCATCGGTATTCGCGGCACCCAGGTTGGCCTCGACCTTTCCGATGGCGAAAACCTCAACATTGCGCTGATGGAAGAAGGCGATGGTTTCGTTGGCGAAGTCGTCATTTCCAACAACGCCGGCGTTACCGTTTTGAACGGCGCCAACGAATTCTCGTCCATTGGCAGCTTCGAGTTGCCGGCCAGCGCCGTGACCGTTATGGACACATCGCAACTGGTCAGCTCTTTCGGTGGTGCGCTGCGTTCGCTGCCGTCGCACGGCAACGTCAACAATTACGGCCTTGAGCCCACGAACGATAACAAACAGGACGAAGAGGACGAAGAAGTCGTCGCCGAGGAAGACACACCTGCTGAGGAGGTCGCCGCCGAGGAAGACGCTCCGCCTGAGGAAGCCCCGGCTGAAGAAGTGGTCGCCGAAGAGGCGCCGGCCGAGGAAGTTGTTGCCGAAGCAGAACCCGAACCAGAACCCGAGCCCGAGCCCGAGCCCGAGCCCGAACCCATGCCGGAAACTGCTGACATCAGCGTGACCAGTGGCACGGACGGTGACGATGGTGCGCTTGATTTCACGTTTGACGCCCCCGTGTTTGACGCACCCAAGTCCGAACCCAAAGGCAATAAACCCGAACCCAAGCCCGAAGTGGTTGAGGAAGTTTACGTGCCGCCCGCGACCGAGGTTGCGGTTTCGGCCAGAAATGCCAGTGTCGAGGAAGACGGTACCGTTAATCTTGATATCAGCGCTACCGTCACCCAGGGCGTCGGCACGCTTGCCAGCGTACAAATTGCCGGTGTGCCCGATGGCGCAACGCTATCGGCTGGCACCGACAACGGTAACGGCACATGGACGCTCAGCCCTGCAGACCTGGGCGGCCTGACTCTGACCCCGGCGCTGAACGACAGTGCCGATTTCAAGTTGACCGTGACCGCCAGCACCAATGACGGCGTTTCCAGCAACGATGGCATGTCGGTTGAGGTTATCGCGGTTGCCGATGGCGCCACCATTACGGCCAGTTCTGCCGGTGGCCTTGAAGATGCCGTGGCCATTGACCTGAATGTTGCTACCCAGTTGGTTGATGCATCCGAAACCATTTCTGACATTATCGTTTCTGGCGTTCCCGCCGGTGCAACGCTTTCTGCCGGTACCGATAACGGTGACGGCACGTGGACACTGAGTGCCGATCAAACGGCTGGCCTGACCATGGCGCCGCCGTTGGGTTATTTTGGTACGGTTGACCTTTCGGTCACCGTCACCACGGTTGATGGCGCATCCTCGCTCACATCTGCCCCGGTGGCTTTGAGCGTTGAAGTGGTTGAAGTTCCGACCATTGTGACCATCACAACCGGCGATGTTGTTATGTCTGAAGATGGCACCGCCACCCTTGGCATTGATGTTGCCATCGCCCAGGGCTTCACCACCGTTGATACAGTTAACATTGCCGGTGTTCCGGTTGGTGCAGCGCTTTCCGCCGGTACCGACAATGGTGATGGTTCGTGGACGTTGACGGCAGACCAGATGACCGGTCTGACCATTACCACGGCTGCTAACGACAGCACCGATATGAACCTGTCGATCACCGCTACGGCTGCGGACGGTACTTCGGTAACCACAACGCAAACGGTTGATGTTGCCGCCGTTGCCGATGCTGCCGACGTCACCGCCAGTTCTTTG
>CBFCYL010000094.1:0-3424 GCA_965602455.1 uncultured Thalassospiraceae bacterium
GGTCATGCCACCAGACGAACGCTATGGACCTGCACGCACAGTCCCCCACATCGGCCAGTATCAAGGAAAAACTGTCCAGCGCTAACGCCACCTGCATAACGTGCCATAAGGGCATTTCCCACCAGGCAGGAAAATAAATAAGTAGCCAATCGTTAATGACAGGCTGGTTTAATTATTTTCCAGTCATTTAGGAAGGAGGCTGACATGTTAAACGCCACATCCAAGTTCTTAATGGTGTTTGCCTTCGCCCTGATATCAATCACATATCCAACAAGTGCAATATCAGCAGAAGGAACACCGGAAATTCCGTTCCTCGAAAAATGGACCGGATCGCCGCACGCAGACGCCAAGGCCGAGTCCTTTCGCCATTGGGATAAAGACGGCGAGGTGCCGAAGGCCTGTGCCAAGTGCCATTCCAGCGATGGCTTCAGGGATTTCATCGGCGCCGACGGCAGCGCCGAAGGTGTTGTTGATAAAGCAGCCCCCATCACCAGCGTCATAACCTGCACAACGTGCCACAACGATGCCACCATGGCGCTGGATTCCGTAACCTTCCCCTCAGGTCTTACCATTGCCAATGGTGGGCGCAGCTCGCGGTGTATGGCCTGTCACCAGGGGCGCCAGTCGGGCGCTGATGTCGATGCTGCTGTGGCCGGCTTGGCGCTTGATAGTGTTTCAGGAAAGCTCAAGTTCTTGAATGTGCATTACCGTGCCGCCGCAGCAACGCTATGGGGCAGCAAAGCCAAGATCGGCTATGAATATGCTGGGATTGATTATCAGGGTCGTACCGACCACTGGCAAAACCTCAATGAGTGCGTTGAATGTCACGACCCCCATGGCCTGGAGGTCAAGGTTGAGGTGTGTGTTCGCTGCCACGAAACCGTAACGGATGCCAAATCGCTTAAATCCATCCGCTGGAGCAAGCCGGACTTCGATGGCGATGGCAACAAGCGAGAAGGTGTATCGGGTGAAGTCTCCACCCTGCATGAAAAACTAATGTCGACCATGCAGGTTTACGCCAAGAAAGTGAGCAAGCCTATTGCTTACGAATCACACACCTATCCGTATTTCTTCAATGACACCAACGTTAACGGAAAAGCTGACAAGGAAGAGGCGGTGTTCAAAAACCAGTATAAATCATGGACGCCGCGCTTGCTGAAGGCCGCCTATAACTATCAGTTCGTGGCCAAGGATACGGGTGCTTACGCGCACAATCCTCGCTACGTGATACAGTTGCTGTTTGATAGCATGGCTGATCTTTCCTCCACCACGATGACGGATATGTCGGGCATGGTCAGGCCATAGGATCAGTCTTGATATGTGGAAATGGGTTCAGGGCCGGGCATTGCGTCCGGCCCTTTTCTCAGTTCTGGCCTTATTCTTCTTTATTAACCGCATCAAAGGGGGCGCCGGCATCGCGTGCCTGCTGGCGCAGTTTCTCGCGTTCCTTCAGATAGTCATCAGTGGTGCGCGGCCCCTTGCGGGGTGCTTGTGCCCACGGGTCGGTGTTGTCCCCCGTCATGGCAACAATACGGCAGTCTTCACACATCTTGAGGCGCTCAAGGGCGCCGTCTTCCTTGAACATGGCATGGTCTTTTAGCTTACCCATCATGTGCTCAATGGATGACTTTGTACCGAAGGGCTTGCCGCAGCTGATGCATTCAAATGGATCTTCTTCCTTGAGGGTAATGAGGCCAATGGCGCTCTCGGTAAAATCAAGACCAGGCATTAGCGTCATGACTTTTTCCGGACACGCCTTGCGGCACAGGCCGCATTGCACGCAAGCTGCTTCCTGAAAGCGCAGCTGGGGTTTTTCTTCACCACTTTTCAACGCCGCGGTGGGGCAGACGCTGGTGCAGGCAAGGCACATCGTGCAGCCGTTTTCATCGATGGCAATTGCGCCAAACGGCGAACCCTGGGGAAGGTCTATTCTGTCCACGGGCGTCGGGGCATGGCGGTGAAGGTGCAGCAGGGCCATGCGCAGCAATTCGCGTTTTTCGCCCTCGGCAATAAAATTTCCAGCCTTCAGGGTGCTCTTGGCGGGGTTATCCCACAGGCGCGCGGCAACCGCATCGGGATCATTTTCACTGAACAGGGTTATGCGATTGTTGCCGTAACCAAGGCCATCCAGCACCGCGTTTGCAATGGCAAGCTGGGGCTCAAGGTTCTGGGATTCCGCTTGCTTGGCCGGGCTGGCGAGAAGCATAACCCGCTCGGCACCATATGCGACAAGGCCGAGAACCGCTTCCATGCCGACCTGGGTAATGGCGTTAACCGCAAAAGGGATAACCGCTGCCGGCAGGCCGCGACCGAAGCGCGCCATCAGGTTTATGATTTCATCGCCGTCATCGGCCTCATGCACCAGCACAACCGGCGCCTGGCCACCAGCACCTAGGTAGGTGCCCAACAAAGTGCGCCCACGTGCCATCACATCCCTTGCCTTGGGGTAAAGATAGGCGTTTGCCCCGGTGGGGCATACGGTGGCGCAGGTTCCACACCCGGCGCAGACGTAAGGGTCTATGGCGACCTGATCGCCAGCTGATGTTATTGCCCCGGTAGGGCAGCTGTCGATACACTGCGTGCAGGCAACGATGCCACTTCGGGCGTGGGCGCACAGTTTTCCATTATGGGCTACATAACGCGGCTTGGAGAATTCACCCGCCAGTTCCCGGGTTTCAAACAGTGCGCGTTCAACCAACACCGGACTTTTAATATCTGGGTTAAAATACCCGTCGCGTTTTTCCGGGGCGGGAAACAGCGGCTGCGTTCCCCTCAGGTCTACGATGATATCTGTGGATAGGGCGTCATCAACACCGTGGTCAAAGGAAAGGTTGTTGCGTGCCGTCGGGTCGCGATGCGCCAGACCTTCCACTTTTACACTGAAGGCACCCAGGTGCCCGGACGCATTAATGACCTTGCCAGCGAAGAGTGGAAACTCGGAAACATCCGGCGCGATTCCACTGCTGTCTTCTATAACGACGCTAACGTCCATATAGGGGGAAAGACGGTTTGCCGCTTCAATGGCGACATCGCCCGCGCCAAGAATCAAAACCCGGCCATCGCTGGACAGGAGAACAGACTGGGTCGGGGTAATGTCCACCCCGGCCTCGGCGATAAGGGCGGCTATTTTTGGTGTTGCGTCACCACCTTCGTCCGACCAGCCTGCGCGTTCCCTAACGTTCACAAAAGTTGGCTGGCTGGCATCATCACCGTGCTGATCGGCCCAAAGTTCATCAAAAAGCGGTGCTTCCTGGGTGCAGCATACCAGGGGTATGCCATCGGTCGCGTTCGTGGCGGTGAAGGCCTCGATCTGGCTGCGGCATAGGTTGGTAAACAACGGCCCCACATCACGGTCAAGCGCGCCGCCCAGTGTCTTGATATCCACGGGCAGGCTGCCGGCACAGGAACATACAAAAAGAGGTGG
>CBFCYL010000095.1:0-3413 GCA_965602455.1 uncultured Thalassospiraceae bacterium
TCGATGTATTTGTTCAGCTTCATGAACTGGCCGCCTTCGATGAAGGTGCCGATCCATTGGCTGTCAGATACAACAAGCTGATACTTCTTTTCACCCGAAGCCATGGAAGCGGCAACGCGTTCGTAGAAGCTACCCCAGGGAATAAAGTCGATAGCAAGCGTGACGTTATTTCCGGTGGGTGACTTGTAGGTCTTGTTGGCATATTCTTGCATAAACCGGGTGGGACCCCAGTCAGGTGCAGCCATTTGAATGGTAATGTCTTTAGCTTGGGCCGGAGCGTGGACGGCAAAACCGCCAAGTATGGCACCAAGAGCAAGAGCACTTGTAAGTCTTGGTAGGGTTCTCATTTTAGTCTCCTATTTCATCTTTAGCGTTACTTGGTTTTTTCGTCTTTTTCGTTCCGGAATATTTATCGAATGTTGGTGCCGGTTTCTTTTGCAAACACATGCGTGTCTGCTAATCCGAAGGTGAGAGAAAGCTCATCGCCAACTCCATATCGGACTGCCTGTTCCTCGGGCAAAACGAGCTTGAACGTCGCTCCATTTGCCTCAAGATCCAGAATTACTACGTCTCCAAGGGGCTCGGTCAGGTGGACCTTGCCGGTAAATGTGGGGCCTTTGTTTCCGCCTTCGTCGGGAAACATATCGCTGGGCCTGATGCCGAAAAGAACTTCGGTACCAACGGAAAAATCTTTCAAGGATTGCGCCCACGGGCCGCCCGACACATCGGCAAAGGGAAGCTCGATTACCGGGTCTGCATCACTGCCCTTGCGGATGGCAGGTATCATGTTCATTCGTGGTGAACCAACCTGCGTTGCTATGAAAGAATTGTCAGGGTTTTCATAAAGCTCATCAGGCGTGCCGACCTGCACCATGCGCCCTTCATTAAGAACGCCAATGCGCTGGCCCAGTGAAAGCGCTTCAAGTTCGTCCGGCGTGGCATAAACAATGGTCATGCCCTGTTCGCGATGAAGGCGCTTGAATTCGGCGCGCGTATCGTGGCGAAGCTTGGCATCCAGGTTTGTCAGCGGTTCATCGAGCAGCAAAAGTTCTGGCTTGCGCACCAACGCACGGCCAATGGCAATGCGTTGCTGTTCGCCGCCGCTGGCGGTGCCGGGTTTGCGATCCAGCGTATGGGTCAGGCGCAGCATTTCTGCAATTTCACCAACGCGGATATCGATTTCCTTGCGGTCCATCCCCTGCCCGCGAAGCGGAAAGGCAAGATTGTCAAAGATGGTCATGTGCGGATAAAGCGCGAAGGTTTGAAACACCATGGCAATTCCGCGATTGCGGACTTCTGCCTCGGTCATATCGACGTCATCGAGAATAATTTTTCCTGAATCGGCTGTCTCAATACCGCAAATGGTACGAAACGTCGTCGTCTTGCCACTGGCGCTGGGCCCGAGGAGAGCAAAGAACTCACCATCATTAACCGTCAAATCCAATCCATCGACGGCTTTGACGTCGTCGAAATGTTTGACCAGTCCCTGCACCGAAAGCGACGTCATAAGGCATCCTCCACCTTAGTCCACACGCCGCCGTTGTTGCTGGATTGAACCGCAGCGGTGATAAACTTCACCCCCTTGGCGCCGTCCATGACGGTTGGGAAATGGGTTGACGCCGGGTCGGGTGAACGCCCTTCGAGACGGGCGGTGATAACTTCCGCAACGTCGGAATATATATTGGCAAAACCTTCCAGATACCCTTCCGGGTGACCCGATGGAATGCGCGTGGCGTGTGTTGCCGCATCACCCGCGCCATGACTGCCGCGCGCGATGGTGCGTGGTGCTTCGCCAAAGGGCGCGAAGGTCAATTGATTGGGGTGTTCTTGTTGCCAGAACAGCCCGCCCTTGGTGCCAAACACGCGAATTTTAAGCGCGTTTTCGTTACCCGGCGCAACCTGACTGGCCCACAACATGCCGCGTGCGCCACCGACGTAGCGCAGCATCATATTTACATTGTCGTCCAGCGCCCGGCCTTCAACAAAGGTGCTGAGGTCGGCACATAGCTCATCAAGTTCCAGCTGGGTTATAAAGGAAGCAAGATTATGGGCATGGGTGCCGATATCGCCGATGCAACCGCCAACACCGGAACGCGCCGGGTCGGTGCGCCATTGCGCCTGTTTGTTGTCGCCGTCTTCTTCCTTGATGGTCAGCCAGTCCTGCGGGTATTCCACCTGAATGACCTGAATGGTTCCCAGTTCACCGGCTTCGACCATTTCACGGGCCTGCCTGATCATGGGGTAGCCGGTATAGTTATGCGTCACGGCAAAAACCAGACCGCTTTGTTCAACCTGTTTGACGAGGTCAAGCGCGTCTTCAACCGTGGTCGTCATCGGCTTGTCGCAAATAACATTAATACCAACATCCAGCATGGCCTTGGCCGGTGCTACGTGCATGTGGTTGGGCGTCACGATGGCACAGACATCAATGCCATCATCACGGCCAGCTTCGGCCTTTGCCATTTCCTCAAAGCTTTCATATGCACGATCAGGTGATATGTGCAGCTCTGCGGCTGATGCCTTGGCACGGACAGAATCAGAAGAAAGCGCGCCGGCGACAAGTTCATACTTGTCGTCAATGCGCGCCGCGATGCGGTGTACGCCGCCAATAAAAGCACCTTGGCCGCCGCCGACCATGCCGAGACGAAGACGCCGGGAGGTTGTGTTGTTTGAATTTGTCATTTTCCAGCCCCCCCCCTAATCCAGGCCCAAGATGCGGCGATTGGCTGCATCGTCGGCACCACCGTCGGCGAAATCGTCAAACGCCTTTTCGGTGACACGAATAATGTGATCGGAAATAAACTGCGCACCTTCGCGGGCACCGTCTTCGGGGTGCTTGAGGCAGCATTCCCATTCGAGAACGGCCCAGCCATCGAAACCGTAGGCGGCAAGCTTTGAGAAAATCCCCTTGAAGTCGACCTGACCATCGCCCAGGGAACGGAAACGTCCGGCCCGGTCGACCCAAGGTTGATAACCGCTGTAAACGCCCTGCTTGGCCGTCGAATTAAATTCGGCGTCCTTCACATGGAACATCTTGATGCGGTCTTTATATTCATCAATGAAGGCGAGATGATCGAGCTGCTGAAGCACAAAGTGGCTCGGGTCATAAAGAATGTTGCAGCGCGCGTGGTTGTTGACCCGCTCGAGGAACATTTCAAACGTAATGCCGTCGTGCAGATCTTCGCCGGGGTGGATTTCATAACAAACATTGACGCCAGCATCGTCAAACGCATTGAGGATCGGTGTCCAGCGTTTAGCCAGCTCATCAAAGGCCGTTTCCACCAAGCCCTCTGGACGTTGCGGCCACGGATATATATAAGGCCATGCCAGCGCGCCGGAAAAAGTAACGTGGTCGGTGAGGCCAAGATTTTCAGATGCCTTGGCAAAAAGTTCAGAATCTTCACAGTTCTGGT
>CBFCYL010000096.1:0-3269 GCA_965602455.1 uncultured Thalassospiraceae bacterium
TTCCACCGGCATCAACGCATCGTCGGCGCCACACAGCACCAGTGTCGGGCATTTTACGTCGTTCAGATGGGGGCGTGAATCAATACGGTTCACGATGGCGTTGTGCTGACGCAGGAACGCTTCCTTGCCCACGCGTTCAGCCATTTGCGTCACCACGCCGCCAATTTCAGCTACATCCACGAAGTCGGGATGCACAATATTTGGCAGCAGCGCCGCCGTCACGCCCTTGAACTTGCCGACCTCGGTCATGTTGATGAACGTTTTGCGCTGCTCGGTCTGCTCCGGGGTGTCGGCGCGGGCAGAGGTATCAAGCAGGGCCAGCCGTTCAACGCGCTCCGGGGCCTGGCGCATGATTTCCATGGCCACATAACCGCCCATGGAAAGCCCGGCCAGCGAAAAGGTTTGCGGCGCGCGCACCAGAACGGCACGCGCCATATCAGGCACGTTATCCTCTCGCGTCAGGTCGGCCACGGTAATGTCGAAAATTTCGCCAAGGCTTGAAGTCTGGTGTTGCCACAGGGCATGGTCACACAACAGGCCGGGCAATAATATGAGCGCGGGATTACCGTTCATCGTTTAATTCATTTCACCAGTTGGCTGATGGTCTTGAATTCTGGCGTTCCGGCGCGGCGCAACCATTCAAACAACACCATTTCGGTGGTCACGATTTCCGCTCCGGCGCGCCCGATGCGCTTTAATGCCGCCGTGTGGTTGGCTTGCGTGCGCGACGACGTGCCATCCGCCACCACAAAAACGCTTTTGCCCCGTTCCAGCAATTCGATTGCTGTTTGTAATACGCAAACATGGGCCTCGATGCCACAGATGATGGCGTGAGGCCGGTTCAGGGCATCGAAGCGCTGGCGGTAGCCTTCATCGGCCATGCACGAAAAGCTCATTTTTTCCGCCACTGTTTCGTCCGCCATCAATGTGGCCAACGGCGCCACCGTATGGCCCAGCCCCTTGGGGTATTGCTCGGAAGCCAGCACCGGCACATCAAGCGTTGTCGCCGCCTTTACAAGGCGGGCGATGTTGGCGATGACGCCTTCAGAGTCGTGCATCGCCGGGTTCAGGCGTTCCTGGACATCGATCACCAGCAGGGCGGATTTTTGAGCATCGATCAGCACGTCTGGACTCCCGGAAATGGTGTGGGCATTGAGATATAAGCGGTTTTAGCGTATCGCAAGGCCGCGCTGCCGCCAAGGGCCGGGATCCACCAAAGACCCTTTTGTTGACAGGGGGGCGCGAACGTGGTGAAACTCCGGCCATTCTACATTTCAGTGCCCGATGGCGGGATCTGATGGAAACCTGGTCGCGGCGGAACGCGGCCCAAACGCGAATGCTGAAACCCCGACTATAAATGACATTTTCTGAAACCGGACTTGGCGATGATGTCCTGCAAGCCGTTGGCGACGCAGGATACGAGACGCCCACCCCCATCCAGAAGGCGGCAATTCCCCTCGTCCTCATGGGCCGCGACATCTTGGGTTGCGCCCAGACCGGGACCGGCAAGACCGCCTCCTTTACCCTGCCGATGATTGATATTCTTGCCCACGGACGTGCGCGCATGCGCATGCCGCGTTCGCTTATTCTGGAACCGACCCGCGAGCTGGCTGCCCAGGTGGCACAGAACTTCGATACCTACGGCAAGTATTCAAAACTTTCCAAGGCACTGTTGATTGGTGGCACCGATATGTCTTCGCAGGCCAAGTTGCTGGATCGTGGCGTCGATGTTTTGATCGCCACCCCCGGGCGCCTGATGGATATGTTCGACCGTGGCCACATCCTGATGAACGACATCAAGATTCTGGTGATTGATGAAGCCGACCGTATGCTCGATATGGGCTTCATCCCCGATGTTGAAAAAATTGTCAAACTGATCCCGCCCATTCGCCAGACCTTGTTTTTCTCGGCCACCATGGCGCCGCCGATTAAAAAGCTGGCCGACAAGTTCCTGATGAACCCGAAAGAAATTTCCGTTTCACTGCCCACTTCGACGGCGGATACGGTAACGCAGGGCATTGCCATTTTGAAAATGCCCAGCCACCTGCGCGGGCTGGACGCCAAAAAGAAATTCAAGCGCGATGCGCTTCGTGCCCTTATTGGCCATGAAGAAATCCGCGATGCGCTTATTTTCTGCAACCGCAAGACGGATGTGGCCATTGTTTATAAATCGCTGTCCAAACACGGTTACAAGGTCGGCCAGTTACATGGCGATATGAGCCAACCGGCGCGCACCGAAATGCTGGCCAACTTCAAGGCCAAGAAATTCAACATCCTGATTTGTTCCGATGTCGCCGCACGCGGGCTGGACATTCCGAACCTCAGCCATGTTTTCAATTACGACGTGCCGATGAAGGATGAAGATTATATTCACCGCATTGGTCGCACCGGCCGCGCCGGCAAGGAAGGCCGGGCACTGACCGTGGCCCTACCCGAAGACGGCAAGAATATCGACGCCATCGAGGCGCTGACCGGCCAGGAAATCCCGCGCATTACCATCAAGGGTTTTGAGCCCGGCAGCCCCCAGGCAGACGACGGCGAAAGCTCTGGTGATCGGGGCGGTCGCGGTGGCCGTAGTGGTGGCAGAGGCGGCTCCAGCAGCTCTAACAGCTCCAGAGGCCCCAGGCCGGAGCGCAAACCGGAACCCAAAAAAGAAACCGCCCCTGAGGACAAGACCGAAAGCGAAAAACCCGAAGGTGATAAACCTGAAGGCGACAGGCCCGAAGGCGAAAAGAAGCGCCGCCGTCGCGGCGGGCGTGGGCGTGGGCGCAAGCCCGAAGCGGCCAGCGCCGAAGGCACCGCGGAAAAGCCCCAACAGGCCGCGCCCCAAAAGGCACCGCCAAGAGAGCCAAGAGAAAAGAAAGCTGAGTCCAGAGGCTACCCCGGCGAGAAAAAACCCGGCCCCGGTTCGCACGATGACGGCTCCGGCCTCGGCGGCACGGACCACATGCCAGCGTTCCTCAAAACCAGCGACGACTGAACGCCGCCTTTTCAGACGCTTCGTTCTGTTTTCAAAAAATTAAAGTTTAAATCAACCCAGCGAGCGGCGAGCTTGGGTCGGCGTATTTCTTTTTCGCCATGCGCCCGGATAAATAAGCCAGCCTTCCCGCCTCTACCGCCAGCTTCATGGCGCGCGCCGCGCCGCTGCCGGTTGGCCCCTGCCGCACCTGCGAGATCAGCGGATCGTCGAACCTGAGCAGCCGCACGAAGGAGGCGCCGGACGCCCGGCTCTCAGGGGCGGGGACCTCCACGATCAGCTGCCCGCCCTC
>CBFCYL010000097.1:0-3113 GCA_965602455.1 uncultured Thalassospiraceae bacterium
CGGGCGGGTATCGAAGTGCTGGATACCATACTGGTACAGCTGGCCGAAAGCGAATTTGATTTCCCGATAACCGCCATCGGTGAAATCACGGAAGGCGGCGAGGTTACCGTGTTGGACAAGGACGCCAGGCCCATCAAACTGGAAAGTGCCGGTTGGCGGCACTTTTAAGGTTTTGGTTTAACGGCTCCGTTCATTGTATTGTAAGGTCTATAAAGCACTATTCACTGAACCGACCTAAAGTGAGTAACCGCCCATGAAAAAAATGGCCATTGCCCTTGCCCTGTTGATCTTGCTTACGGGCGGTAGCGTTGGCGCGCTCAAGGTTCTGGAAATCGGCCCCTTTGCCAAGTCCGCGGAAGAACTGGCGGCGGATTCTGCCGCAGATATTGCCGCCGGCGGAACCGGCAGGGAGAAGGGGATGTTCGCGGCAAGGCCTTCTTATATTGAAATGCCGCCTTTGATGATCCCGTTGTTTGAAGGCAGCGACCTGATCGGCAACATCCAGATCCTTTACAAGCTGGAAGTTTACGGCAACGACAACAAAAAATCGGTCAATAAGCTGCTGACCCGGCTCAATGACGCCCTGATCCGCGATTTTACTTATTACATTCCGCGCACCCTGCGCACAAACCAGAACCTGGATGTATCGTTGATTAAATACCGCATCATACTGGTCATGAACCGCGAACTGGGCGAAGACGTGGTTTCCGATGCCCTGATCCAGGCCATGAATCAGGTCGCCGGCAAGTGAACAAGACCAAATAACGCATTGGCATTACACGCATAAAATTACCTACGTGAGATGAAGGCCACGGCTGGCCCATTGTGCCTGCGTGCTTGTCAGCAACCGGTTGTTCTGGCATTTTGTTGGCCACTGGGGACAAGGCCGATTCCCCCACCCAGGGAAGCGGCCATAACAAAGCAACCTTGAGGGGATTTTCATGACGAACATTTATTACATGGTCATCGCTAGTGGCGTATTGGCTGTGCTTTATGGCGCCTATGCCACCCGATCCATCCTGGCCGCACCGGCAGGCAATGAGCGCATGCAAGAAATTGCCGCCGCCATTCAGGAAGGCGCCAGCGCCTACCTGAAGCGCCAATACACAACCATCGGCGCCGTCGGCGTGGTGGTCTGTGCGTTACTGTGGGCACAACTGGGCGCTACCGTCGGCATCGGCTTCGCCATTGGCGCGGTATTATCCGGCGTTACCGGGTTTATCGGCATGCACGTTTCGGTGCGGGCCAATGTTCGCACCGCCGAAGCCGCCCGTTCGCAGGGCCTGGGTCCGGCCATGGACATCGCCTTTAAATCAGGCGCCATCACCGGTTTGCTGGTGGTGGGCCTCGGGCTTTTGGGTGTTGCCGGGTATTATATGTTCCTGCGCGCCAACGGCGACCCGAACTCGGCCGCCGGGGTGCGCCATATTCTCGAGGCACTGGTTGCCTTGAGCTTCGGCGCCTCGCTGATTTCCATCTTCGCGCGTCTTGGCGGCGGCATCTTCACCAAGGGTGCCGACGTTGGTGGCGACCTTGTGGGCAAGATTGAAGCGGGCATCCCCGAAGATGACCCACGCAACCCCGCCACCATCGCCGACAACGTTGGCGACAACGTGGGTGATTGCGCGGGCATGGCGGCTGACCTGTTTGAAACCTATGCCGTGACCATCGTTGCCACCATGTTGTTGGGCGGCATTTTCTTCACCGGCGCCACACAGGAAACCCTGATGTTGTTCCCGCTGATTATTGGCGGTGCGTGCATTGCGGCTTCGGTTGTGGGCACGTTTTTTGTCCGGCTGGGGGCTTCGAATAATGTTATGGGCGCGCTTTATAAGGGGCTTATCGCCACCGCCGTTATTTCAGCATTGCTGATTGGTGGCATCATATCGACCGTATTGGGGTGGGACACAGTCTACACAACCACCACGGGCGTGAGTTTCACCAGCACCGACCTTTACGTCAGTTCACTGGTCGGGCTTGTCGTCACCGGTTTGCTGGTGTGGATTACCGAGTACTATACCGGCACCGGGCGCCGTCCGGTTAACTCCATCGCCCAGGCTTCAACCACCGGACACGGCACCAATGTTATTCAGGGTTTGGCCGTTTCCATGGAATCAACAGCGCTTCCGGTGCTGGTGATTTGCGCAGCCATTGCCGTCACTTACTTAAGCGCTGGCCTGTTCGGCATCTCGATTGCCGCCACCACTATGCTGGCGCTGGCCGGCACCATTGTGGCGCTGGATGCCTTCGGCCCGGTGACCGATAACGCTGGCGGTATTGCCGAAATGGCCGACCTGCCGCCCGAGGTACGTGAAATCACCGACACGCTTGATGCGGTTGGTAACACCACCAAGGCGGTAACCAAGGGGTCTGCCATCGGTTCTGCCGGTCTGGCAGCGCTGGTGCTGTTTGCCGCTTATACCGAAGACCTTGGGCATTATTTCCCGGACGTCGTGGTTAACTTCAGCCTGCAAAACCCGTATGTGGTCATCGGCCTGTTTCTTGGCGGCTTGTTGCCCTACCTGTTTGGTGGCATGTCGATGATGGCCGTGGGCCGTGCCGGTGGTGCGGTGGTGGTTGAGGTGCGCCGCCAGTTCAAGGCAATGCCGGGCATCATGGAAGGAACCCAAAAGCCGGATTACGCGGCTTGTGTTGATATGCTGACCAAGGCGGCGATCAAGGAAATGATCGTGCCTTCGATGTTGCCGGTGCTGGCACCGGTGGTGGTTTATTTCGTCGTTAATTCCTTTGCCGGGCAGGGCGCAGCGTTCAGTGCGCTGGGTGCCATGTTGCTGGGCACCATCGTTACCGGCATTTTCGTGGCCATATCCATGACCGTCGGTGGCGGGGCATGGGATAACGCCAAGAAATACATCGAAGATGGCCACCATGGTGGCAAGGGCTCCGACGCCCACCACGCCGCCATTACCGGCGACACGGTTGGCGATCCCTACAAGGATACGTCGGGCCCGGCGGTCAACCCGTTGATCAAGATTATCAACATCGTCGCTATTTTGATGCTGGCAATCCTCGCCTAGGCGAACGCACCAACGCATAACAAAAACCCCCGAAACGGCTTTGTCGCTTCGGGGGTTTTTTGTTGCTTAGCTTTT
>CBFCYL010000098.1:0-2916 GCA_965602455.1 uncultured Thalassospiraceae bacterium
GACGCCGTTCGCGATCTCCTCCTGCGTTAGGACGGGCAGTTCCGTGGGCAGCACGGGTCCGCCCCCCGAGATGACGGTCACCTTGCAGTGTCCGCAGGTGCCCTGTCCGCCGCAGCCGGAGGGGATGAAGATGCGGTTGGCATAGAGCGCGTCGAGCAGCGTGCAGCCGCCCTCGACGGAGAGCGGCTCCCAGTCATTCGCCTTGATCTCGCAGACGCCGTAGTCGGTCAGCAGCCGGTCGGCGATCAGCAAGGCGGCGGCGAAGAGGCCGCCCAGGGCCGAGAGCATCAGGACCGAGTAGAGAAAGGTCTCCATCAAGCAGCCCCGTCAATCACTGAATGCGCGCCATTCCGGAGAAGCCAAGGAACGCCACGGCCATCAGGCCCGTCACGATCATCGTGATGCCCAGCCCGCGCAGCGGCTCCGGGACGTCCGCGTGCTGAAGCCGCCCGCGTATGCCGGCCATCAGGCAGATCGCCAGCGCCCAGCCGAGCCCCGAACCCACGCCGTAGGCCACCGTCTGCCAGAAGTCGTACTCGCGCTCCAGCATGAACAGGCTGGCGCCGAGGATGGCGCAGTTGACCGTGATCAACGGCAGGAAAATACCCAGCGACTGATAAAGTCGCGGGAAAAAACGATCCAGAACCATTTCAAGAACCTGCACCGTGGCGGCAATCACGCCGATAGCAGCGATCAGCTTGAGGAAGCTCAAATCAACGTCCACCAGCCCAGCCCATGCCAGCGCGCCATCGTTCAGGACCCATGTGAAAATAAGGTTGTTGATGGGCACCGTAATGGTTTCGACAACAACCATGGCAAGGCCAAGCCCGAACGCCGTTTCAAAGTGTTTTGAGACGGCAAGAAACGTGCACATGCCGAGGAAATAGGAAAGCGCAAGGTTATCGCTGAAGATGGATTTGAGCAGCAGTTCCATCATGGCCCGCCCTCCGCTTCTTCCGGTGGCGGGCCTTCGGTCTCGGAAAGCGGCTCGACCTGCCCCGGATTAAAGGTGCGCACCGCCCAGACCAGCAAGCCCAACAGAAAAAAAGCGCTGGGCGGCAACGCCATTATTTTTAATGGTGTGAACCACCCCCCACCATCCGCCCCAACCAATGGCAATACCGCAGTGCCCATCAGCGTGCCCGCCGCCAACAGCTCGCGCACCGCACCAATCAACAGCAAAATCCACGCGTATCCAAGGCCGTTGCCGATGCCGTCAAGCAGGCTCGGCCCCGGTGGATTTTTCATGGCAAAGGCCTCGGCCCGGCCAAGCACGATGCAGTTGGTTACAATCAGGCCAACGAACACACTCAACCGCTTGCTCATTTCAAACCAATAGGCCTGCAACACCTGGTCAACGACAATAACCAGCGACGCGATGATGGTGATCTGGATAATCAGCCGGATGGTTTTGGGAATGTGGTTTCGGATCAGGCTGATCAGGGTATTGGAAAGGCTGAGCACGAAAATAAGCGATATGCTCATCACCAGCGCCGTGGCCACCGATGTCGTCACCGCCAACGCCGAGCAAATGCCCAGCACATGAAGGGTCACCGGGTTGGCGGCGACGATAGGCTCAATCAGGGGTTTGGTGTTCGGGCTCATCCGTTGGCCTCCGCCTTGAGGCGCGCTATGTATGGGCCGTAACCATCGGGGCCGAGCCAGAAGTGAACCAAATTGGTAACGCCAGAGCCGGTGCGGGTGGCACCGGAAATACCGTCCACCTCATGCACGCCTTCACCCGCGCCCTTGACCACTTCAATACGAATGGCGCCGCTTTCATCGCTAACCTGCTTGTCGGCCCATAACGCCTGCCAGTCCAGTTCCTCTATGCGCGCGCCCATGCCGGGGGTTTCGTCATGTTGGTGAAAGGACAGCGCGGCAATGGTATTTAGGTCACCCTGCAGCGCCAGATAACCTTCCAGCGTGGATTTATAGCCCGCACCGCGCACCGGCAGGATGACCAGTTCAAGCCGGCCTTCGGTGCGCAATTCATAAACCGTCAGCACATCGTCGACCTTGCCCAGTCCGGCGATATCGCGTTCGGGGTCAAGTGCGCTTTCGGTGCCGGGGTCGCGCTGGACGGTGGCACCGCTGGTGCGTTCCACAAAATATGTCCTGGGCATGCCAGCCTGTAGCGTTTCCAGAACCCCAACCAGGCTGGCGGCGCTTTCGCGCAGGCGGTTGGCTTCCTGCAAGGGCTTCAGGGTCACGGCGGTAAACGACACGACGATGGAACAAACCAGCGCCACCGCAAAGGCAACGCCCAGGGTCTTGAGGTTGCTCACATTAGCCATGGGCGGGCCTCCAGCTCAGAGCACGGTCAACCAACGGCGCAAACAGGCCGCCCAGCAGTATGGCCAACACCACACCGTCGGGCTGATCGGGGTTGGCGAGGCGGATGACGATGATCAGCGCACCAATCAGGACGCCATAAAGCCAGCGCGCACTTTCGGCGCGAGGCATGTTTTCCGGTGCCGCGGCCAGAAACAAAACGCCCGGCATAAACGCACCCAGCATGAAATGGTGCCGCCACGGCGGCGCTTCGCCCGCCGTCATCAGCAAGGCAACCGCCGCCGCGCCCACAAAAACACCGGTGAGCACCCGCCACGGCAACAAACCCTTCCACAGCAACCACGCCGCGCCGGGCAGGCACGATGCCGCCAGCCACGGGTTTGGCGTGGCTGAAAGAATCCACTGTTCTTCATAGCCGCCACCGGGAAATGAAAAAAGCGCGAACGCCAGCGCGATTAAGGCTGGTGGCAAGATGGCCTTGCCGCCAAAAACCTCACGCCCGAACACCCAGCCAAAGCTGGCCGCCAACATCGCCCCACCCCAGCTCACGGGTGCCGGCAACAACAGGGTAAACACCACGGCAAAGTTAACCTGCTCGGCTTCCATGCGGCGCCATATCTG
>CBFCYL010000099.1:0-2640 GCA_965602455.1 uncultured Thalassospiraceae bacterium
TTTCGCCTCCGTTTTGCTGCGCTGGGCGTCGTTGATGGTGTGGTCGTAATTATCCATGTACGTCTTGATGGAACGAATGGCCTGTCTGGAACGGTGCTTGTTTTCTACCAGCGCCAGACGCACGTGGCCGTCGCCGTGCTCGCCAAAGCCAATACCGGGCGCCACCGCAACTTGCGCTTCGCGCAGCAACAGCTTGGAAAACTCGACCGATCCGAGATGTGCAAACGCCGGCGGAATGGGCGCCCACGCAAACATGGTGGCGAGTGGGCTGGGCACAGCCCAACCGGCATCGGCCAGACCATCAATCAGCACGTCGCGGCGTTCTTTATAAAGGGTGCGAATTTCATCGACGCAATCCTGAGGCCCATTCAAGGCTGCGGTTGCGGCCACCTGAATGGGCGTAAACGCACCATAATCAAGATATGACTTGATGCGCGTCAATGCCGATATCAATTGCCTGTTGCCCGCCGCAAAACCGATGCGCCAACCGGGCATATTATAAGTCTTGGACATGGACGTAAACTCAACCGCAATATCCTTGGCGCCCTTCACCTGCAAAATTGAAGGGGGCGGGTTGTCGTCAAAATAAATTTCCGAATACGCAAGGTCGGAAAGCACATAAATTTCATGATGGCGGCAGAAATCCACCACCGCTTCATAAAAATCAAGCCCCACCACTTCCGCTGTCGGGTTGTTGGGGTAGTTAATCACGATCATGCGCGGTTTCGGCACCGAGTGTTGGACGGCGCTTTCAAGTGCCTTGAAAAACGCTTCATCCGGCGTTACCGGAATGTTGCGCACCGCAGCCTCGGCAATGATAAAGCCGAACTGATGAATGGGATAACTGGGGTTGGGCACTAAAATAACATCGCCGGGGCTGGTGACGGCACTGGCCAGGTTGGCCAGCCCTTCCTTGGAGCCCAGCGTAACGATGGTTTCGGATTCCGGATCAATGGAAACCCCGAAGCGGCGCTCGTAATACGCCGCGTGCGCCTTGCGCAGGCCTGGAATGCCGCGTGAATTGGAATATCGGTGCGTGCGTGGGTCCTGCACCGCCTCAACCAGCTTTTCGACAATATGGCTCGGCGTCGGCTGGTCGGGGTTGCCCATGCCGAAATCAATGATGTCTTCGCCGCTAGCACGGGCACGCGCCTTCATGGCGTTTACCTCGGCAAACACATAGGGCGGCAAGCGCCGGATACGGTGAAATTCCTGTTCCATAGGCCAGTTTTGTCAGATGGCGCCCGGTTTAACAAGCGTTTAACAAGGGTTTGCCTGCGTTTCAGGCGGGCCTGAGCACAGCTTCAGGGGGCTGGCGCCATCTGTGCGCCCCCTACCCCGGAAAAGGCCGGAAAAACGACCTTAACGAATGGCTCAAATTGGTGATTTCTGTGTGCGATAAGCCCTCAGGGGGCGAGGTATATCTCGACCCGGCGGTTTCCAGCCTCGCCCGACGGCATCACTTCATAGTAGAGCGGCACCGTGTCGGAAACAGCATGAACCTGAACCTGATCACCCGCCACCCCGGCGCGGGAAAGGGCCTTGGCCACGGCATTGGCGCGCTTAGACGAAACGTTGAAGTTGGTCAAGGCGTGGCGCACATATTCCATATCACGGGTGCGGGAACTGGCGTGGCCGACCACGAACAGGCGCCCGCCGCGCTCTTTGCGCAGTTGTGCCACGGCGGCAACGATATCAAGATCCCGGCGGTCAAGAACATCCGAATTATCGCGGAAATAAAGGGTCGCCAGACGCAACATACCGCCGACCGCTTCCTGCCCGCGCTTGGATGTCGTCATGCCCGGTTTCGGGAACTGTACCTGTGCCTGGCTCTGGGCCATTAGTGGCGTGTTGGAAATGGTTTCGATGGGGGTCATCATTGACGATGCCATGGGCTCTGTCGTGGCAACGCCGCTCGATGAAATCACCACGGTGTTGAACGGCTCACCCATGGGCGCGTTGACGCCCGATGGCGCACGCAGGTGCAATTGCGGCATGGCTACGGGTGCGGGTTCGCTGGGTGCCATAACCGGCGCGGCTTCCTCGACCGGCACGGTCGGCATGGCGGGTGGTGGTGGTGCCTCAAGCATATCGGTTGCGGGGCGCACATCGGTGGTCATGTCCATGGTGCTGTCCATGCTCATGTCCATCGCCGGCGCGGCCGGTTCAGCGGCCGCTGCTGCATCATCAGAGAAAAAGTCCCACTTACCGGGATTGATGGCATCGGGCACATCAAACGACGAACAACCACCCAGGGCCAGCAGGGAAACCAGCGCCACCACGGCAACGGGGTGTGGGCTCAGCCGGTCTTGGTGAGTACGGTTAGTTTCCATGGTTGTTAAAGCCCCTGAACTGGTGATTTGTGTGACTCCTATTAATGGCACAGTGGACGGATTTAGTTAAGATTTTTCCAATAAACCCCGGCATGGGGCCAAAAACAGCCAAAAAAAGGGTTGGCACCGGCACCGCTGTGATGCCAAACGCCGGAAAACCGCGGGCTCATCCGGGGGCCGTCATTGGGGGTCGCAAATATGGGTCGCAAAGCGGCCGTGTGGCGCTCACATAAAGCTTGCCCGCCGGGGCGTTACCGGGGCGTTAAAAGTCGTGGCAGATTAACGTTAAATGCAGTTAAACTGAGAA
>CBFCYL010000100.1:0-2452 GCA_965602455.1 uncultured Thalassospiraceae bacterium
AAAGGCGGCGGCGAGCATACAGAGGCTCAAGTAGGCGATCAGTTCCGGCACCCGCCCCGGATCATCATCGACATCATCATCGTCCGATTGCATCAGATTCCTCCCCGTTCGCTAAGCCGCCTGCTCGCGCCCGACCGACGGTAGGGTGATGGTAAGACACGCACCGTCTTCGGTGTTGTAGGCCTCCAGCCTGCCGCCCATGTCCCTGACGATGCCGTAGCTGATGGAAAGCCCAAGCCCGGTGCCCTGGCCGATCTCCTTGGTGGTGAAGAAAGGCTCGAAAACACGCGGCAGCACTGCGGGGTCGATGCCGCCGCCGTTGTCTTCAACCTCGATCACCGTGCAATTGGCATCACCGCTTCCGACACGAACGGTGATGCGCTTGTCGCCACCCGACTTGTCCTTCAGGGCGTCGCGGGCATTGGCCAGCAGGTTCAGCAGCACTTGCTCAACCTGCACCTGGTGGCCGAGGATAAGGGCGTTCTTGTTCTTCATTTCCCGAATGACCTCGATACCGTCAAGGCGCAACTGTTCGCCAATCAGGCCATAGGTGGCATTAACCATCTCGGCCGGGTTCAACTGGGCCATTTCGGCGGAAGGTTTGCGCCCGAATATGCGCATGTGGTCGATAATGGCCGCCGCGCGTTCGACCTGGGCAATCACCTTGTCCAGCTTTTCGGAAATATACGCTGCGTCCACTTCCCCTTTATTTGTTTTTTTCTGGATGTTGCCGACCGCCATGGAAATAACGTTAAGCGGCTGGTTCAGTTCATGTGCCACGCCGGTGGCCATTTCGCCCAGCGTTGCCATTTTGGATGACTGGATCAGTTGTTCCTGCATTATTGTGCGTTCGGTAATATCCTGCACCAGACCCAGCATGTTCAGGGGGTTGCCGTCTTCATCACGAACGATATCGCCGATTTCGTGCAACCAACGGACCGTTCCATCCGGCCATACGGTGCGGTGTTCAATGTTGTATTCGGCGCCGGTTTCCACGCACGCGGTTACGGCGTCCGCGACCATCTGGCGGTCATCGGGGTGGATGGACGCTAAAAAGTTTTCGTAGGTCGTTTCAAGCTCTCCCTTGGCGTAGCCAAACAGCGGCGCAATGCGGTCGGACCAATAAAGCTCTCCGGTCTGGATACTCCAGTCCCAGGTGCCAATGTTGGCAAACTCCTGGCTTTTGTTGAAGCGCGTTTGACTGAGCAGGAGCGCATCTTCATATTTCTTGCTCTCGGTAATGTCTTCACCCGCACTCAGGCAGCCGGTGATGGCGCCATCGTTATCGGTAATGTATGAGTTGTGCCACGCAATCAGGTGCGGCTTGCCGTTAATATCAAGAATATCGTTTTCAAAATACTCAACCAAATCCATATCCCCGCCCATCAACTGGCCGAACACCTGCCTCATTTGCTGGCGATGTTCTTCGGGGATGACAATCTCGAACCAGTTTTTTCCAACAAGCTGTTTCTCGCTATACCCCAGAACCTCGCACCCCTTGCGGTTGATGGTTTTTATGTTGCCGTCATCATCAAGGATTGTGATGATGGTTCCGGCAATATCGAGATATTTCTCGGCGCGTTGTTTTTCCCGGTCAATTTCACGCGTGCGTGCCTCAACCCTGTTTTCCAGATTAGCGTTAAGCTTGGCAAGGGATGTGCGACTTTCCACAAGACGTTGGTTCAGTCGCATAACGGAATAATAACGCCACATGACCAAAAGCGACAAAAGCGCCATGACCGGAATGCCGATATATAAAATCAGGCGTTTTGTCGTCCAGAAAACTTCCCCATCGCCAAACCAGCGTGAATAAATTTCCTCGTATTTTTTGGATTTAACAAATTGGTCAACGGCAAAAGACAGGCGCTGGTGAAGTTCTGGCTTGTCGTTGCGGATGGCGACCCCGCGCTTGATCTCCCGCAATGGGGTTGCGATTTTCTGGATACTATCCAACAGCCCGATTGATCGGGCGATACGGCGCACCACCGCTTCAGGGTAAGCCAGGGCATCAACCCGCCCGGCAATCAGGTCCACGAGTGCTTCGTGAACGTTTTCGTAGATGACAATTGGCACCTCTGGCATTTTCGAAAGAATACTGTGGCCAACGTTATTAATAACAACGGCTGTTTTGCGCCCCTTGAGCAAGGCCGACCAGTCTCCATCAAGTTGCTGCTGGGTTAGTGTGCCCGAACGCACGAAGGCTGAAACCAGGAACGTTTCCACGGGTTCCGTGAACAGGGCATATTTCTTTCTGAAATCGGCAATGCCGACGTTCGGTACAATATCAACCTGCTTTTCCTCCAGGGCGGACATGGCCTTGGTGAACGAACCGTAAGCCTTGTAACGAACTTTCAGGTTCGCGATTTTGGCGATTTCCTCCATGGCTTCGATGGCAAATCCGTCGGGGTCACCGCTGCTGTCAGTCGTGTAATGGGGTGGCCAGTTCCGGGGA